>NZ_JBITFQ010000040.1:0-92120 GCF_044456225.1 Streptomyces sp. NPDC050988
CGGCTTCCGCCGCGCCATGGTCACACCCCACAGAAGACGGGATCACATACCTCTCCACCGTGCCACAACACGATCTTTCTGCAAGGACCCCTAAGGGGCGCGGGGAACGGCGCGACCAGCCCCCACTGCCCCGCAGTGAACCCCCGACATCAGCTACCCACCCCCAGGGGCGCGGGGAACTGCGCGCTCAGCCGAAACGGAGCCGCGCCCGACGCACCACACCGAACCCCCAGCCACCCAGGGGCGCGGGGAACTGCGCGACCAGCCACAGGCAACCCGCACGTCAAAGCGAGCCGGCGGCAGCCTAGGAGTGGCCGAACTCTGCCGTGGACTCGTCCGGGGCGACGGACACGGACCCCGAGTCCGGGGACGGACGCAGGGGGAACGGGTCCACCCGGGTCTCATCGATCACCGGCGGAGCAGGCCGCGGCGGTTTGGGCATGACCGCGGCCTCCGAGTGGCCGCCACACCCGTACGACAGCGACACCACACGCCCGTCCGCCGGAGAGAACTCGTTCGCACACAGACCGAACGCCTGCCCGAGCGAGCCCCCGATGGGATTCAGGAAGCCACAGCTGACGCACGTGGCGGGAGCGGCCTGGGCCATCGCCGTCTTGGGCCCGTACGACTCCTCCCAGCGGTCGGCGGCGACATGCAGCCCGTACCGCGAGAGCACCCGCGCCCGCCGCATCCCGAGCTCCTCGGCGACGGCGGCGATCGAGCCGCGGGTCGGCACGGCCGGCAGCGCGGCCGGCGTCCCGGCCGTGACCTCGGCGTCCTCCGCCTCCACCAGCTCGGCCATCTCCTCGGAGATCGGCGAGTTCGGCGCGGGCTCGTCCTCGCCGGAGAACCCCGCCTCCAGGCGCAGATCCTCCGCGTCCGTGGGGAGAAGGTCCCCCGGACCCATGTCCCCGGGCCGGAGCCGCTCGCTCCACGGCACCCACTCCGGGGCCTGCAACGCGTCCGGGCCGGGCAGCAGAACCGTCTCGTCGAGGGTGACGAGCTTCGCCCGCGAGGCCCGCGCCACGGTCACCGCCCAGCGCCACCCGCGATAGCCCAGGTCCTTGCACTCGAAGAAGTGCGTGACGACGCGATCCCCTTCGCTGACCATCCCCGCGTGCTCGCCGACGACGCCTGGCACGGCGGCCTCCTCGGCGGCGGCCCGGGCGAGGTCGACGGCCTCGGCGCACAGACGGTCGGGGGTTCGGCTTCGCGTTGTCGCGCTCACAGGTATCGCTTCTCTCCTACGCCGTCTCACGAGTGCGCCGTCCCTCGACGGGGGTGCGGACGGAGCGGACCGGAGGGCCGCGTCGACGTCCGCGCCCGATCGCACTCGGGCGCACCTACGTCATCCATTCTGCGGGATGGCCGAGAGGCGCGCGGCCGAGAACAACCGCCGCGGGCGCGCTACGCACGCTACCGTCTCGTCGGCGCCTGGCCTACACCGCGGTCTCTTCGCCGCTCCTCGGCGTGGCCTTTGCGGGCTCCACGATGGGCGCTTTGCCCGCTCCTCGATGGACGGCTCCGCCCGCTCGACGAGCTGTTCTTCGCCTCTCCGTGGCCAATTCTCGCCCGTCCGCCCTTCCGGCGCGGCTCCACAATCCGCCGAAACCTGCCGCTCAGCGGCGAACTCACAGCGCCCACTCAGCCCCTATACGCGCGGTAACCGCGCTACATGCGCCGTTCTCGGGGCACTATTGCGGAGTGGCAGCCGCGAGGTCGCCCCATGGTGCCACCGGGATCGGTGGGGCCGGGGCGGGACGAACGAGCGGATCGGGCCCGGTTCGCGGGGCCGTCCGTTCCGTCGGGCGTGCCCTGCACCTGCCGTTCACGGGGACGGCCAGGGGCATCAGAAAGGCGACACACGCGCACGGCGCGGGCGAGTCGGGCCTCGGCAAACTGATCGAACTGCACGGCGTGAACGGCGCCGGCGACATGATGATCACCGTCGCGCTCGCCTCCACGGTCTTCTTCTCGGTGCCGACGGACGAGGCCCGCGGCCGTGTGGCGCTCTACCTCGCGATCACGATGGCCCCGTTCGCACTTCTCGCCCCGGTCATCGGCCCGCTCCTGGACCGCCTCCCGCACGGCCGCCGCGCCGCGATGGCGGGCGCGTTCATCGCCCGCGCGTTCATGGCCCTGCTGCTGTCGAGCGCGGTCGTCACCGGCAGCATCGAGCTGTACCCGGCGGCCCTCGGCGTCCTGGTGGCGTCGAAGGCGTACGGCGTGGTCAGAAGCGCGGTGGTGCCCCGGCTCCTGCCACCCGCGTTCTCCCTGGTGAAGGCGAACTCACGGGTCACACTGGGCGGCCTCCTCGCCACCGGTGTCGCCGCCCCCATCGGAGCCGGACTGCAGGCGCTCGGGCCCCGCTATCCGCTCTACGGCGCCTTCGTGATCTTCGTGGCGGGTACGTTCCTGTCGTTCCAGCTCCCGCACAAGGTCGACTCGGCCAAGGGCGAGGACAAGGCCCTGCTCGCCGCGGACGAGCAGCACCTGCACGGGCCGCACCTGAAACCGCCGAAGCGGCCGGGGCTGCGTACGGTCGGCACGGCGGTCACGCACGCGCTCGCCGCGAACGCGTCGCTGCGGTGTCTCTCCGGGTTCCTGATCTTCTTCCTCGCGTTCCTGCTGCGCGAGCATCCGCTGGCCGGCGCGAGCGCGGCGGTCTCACTGGGGATAGTGGGCGTCTCGGCGGGCGCGGGCAACGCCCTCGGCACGGCGGTCGGGGCGGCGCTGAGAACCCGGTCCCCGGAGCTGATCATCGTGACGGTGATCGCTGTGGTGCTGGGTGTCGCGATCACGGCCGCGGTGTTCTTCGGGGTGATCCTTGTCGCGATACTGGCCGCGTTCGCCGGGTTCGCGCAGGCGCTGTCCAAGCTGTCGCTGGACGCGCTGATCCAGCGGGACGTGCCGGAACTGGTCCGGACGTCCGCGTTCGCCCGCTCCGAGACGCTGTTGCAGATGGCGTGGGTGGTCGGCGGGGCGATCGGGATCGCTCTCCCGCTCAACGGCACGCTGGGGTTGTCCGTGGCCGCCGCGATCGTCGCCACCGGCTGGCTCACGACGGTGCGCGGCCTGCTGAGCGCGGCCCGCCGCGGGGGGCGCCAGCACGCGCGGGTGGCTTGAGCGTCACGCACTCGGGGGCTCCGCCCCCGAACCCCCGCTCCTCAAACGCCGGAGAGGCTGAAATACCTCAGGGGCGCGGGGAACTGCGCAATCTTTTAGGGGCGCGGGGAACTGCGCGACCAGCCACGACGGGCCCGCGCCTCTCATCACGGACCTGCCACCCCCAGCCCGTCCGGCGCTTGAGGACAAGGGCGGCGCGCCGCGTACCCCACCCGCGTAGGTGGGGCGCCGGACCCGCCCGATAGCCTTCGGGCATGAGCTCCCAGCGTCCCCTCGCGCGCCGCCGCCGCGCCGTCGCCGCCGCAGGCGCCGTTTCCGCCGGACTTCTCGTCCTGTCCGCCTGTGACAAGCCGACGCCGATGGCCACCGTCACGATCGGCAACGACTCGGTCAGCACCGAGGCCGAGTGCTACAAGGACGGCGACAACATCGGCCGCGCGGAAGCCACCAAGTGCGCCGCCAAGAAGGCTTCCGACACGATCAGCGTCCCGCAGGGCGAGACGCTGCGGATCGGTGTCGACCCGGAGATCGCGGACGAGGGCTGGGCCCTGTGGATCAACGGTCAGCGCGTCACCGACCCGTTCAAGAAGACGTACTACTCCTTCGAGGGCGTCGACCTCTTCGCGAGCCAGCAGGGCCAGCCCGCGCCGAAGACGCTGAACATCAGCATCGTCCAGCAGAACAAGGGCGACTCGGAGTTCGCGGGCGTCTGGAACTTCAAGCTCGAGAACGCCGACGCTTGAGCCGCCCGGTCCGCCGCGCATGCGTGTCCTCGTAGCCACCGCGGTCCTCGTCGAACGCGACGCGGTGGCCGCGGCGTTCGCGCCCTCGACGGCCCGGGAGTACGCGATTCCGGGGGCGGCCCTCAGCAGGGTGGCGAGGCCGCCCTGCGGCCCCGTCGTCTTCGATCTGCTCGCCGCGGGCGTGGGCCCGGCGGCCGCCGCCGCGTCGACCGCGGCCGCGCTCACGGCAGCCGCCCTGGACGAACACACCGATGAACCGGCCGACGCACAGACCCCCGGGCCGTACGACCTGGTCGTCTCCGCCGGTGTCGGGGGCGGTTTCCAGCCTGAGGCGCCCGTCGGGTCGCTCGTCCTCGCGGACGAGATCACCGCGGCGGATCTCGGCGCCGAGACCGCGGACGGATTCGTCCCGGTCACCGAACTGGGCTTCGGGGCCGTCACCCACCGTCCGCCGGAATCACTCGTACGAGCGGTCGCGGCCGCCACCGGAGCACGTACCGGAGCTGTTCTCACCGTCAACACCGTGACCGGAAGCGCCGCACGCGCCGCCGAACTGCGCCGGCGCCATCCGCGGGCACTCGCCGAGGCGATGGAGGGGTTCGGGGTCGCGGAGGCGGCCGCCGCGCACGGCGTGCCCGTGCTGGAACTCCGTGCCGTGTCCAACCCCGTCGGACCCCGCGACCGTGCCGCCTGGCGGATCGGGGACGCCCTCGCGGCACTCACCGGGGCGTTCGGGAAGCTCGCGCCCGCACTGGAGAGTTGGAACCCACATGACCACACACGATGAGCTCAATGCCGGCACCGGGACCGGGACGGGCGCCGAGCCGCTGAAGATCGCGTACTCGCCCTGTCCGAACGACACCTTCGTCTTCGACGCGTGGGCCCATGGCCGGGTCCCGGGCGCGCCCGCGCTGGACGTGACCTTCGCAGACATCGACATCACCAACGGCATGGCGGAACGCGGCGAGTTCGACGTCCTGAAGGTGTCGTACGCCGTCCTGCCGTACGTCCTGGACGAGTGGGCCCTGCTGCCCTGCGGGGGCGCGCTGGGGCGGGGCTGCGGGCCGCTGGTGCTGACCCGGGAGCCCGGCGTGGACCTCACCGGCCGCACGGTCGCCGTGCCGAGCGAGAGGTCGACCGCCTACCTGCTGTTCCGCCTGTGGGCCGCCGACATCGTGCCCGGCGGGGTCGGCGAGATCGTCGTCATGCCGTTCCACGAGATCATGCCGGCGGTGCGGGACGGCAAGGTCGACGCGGGGCTGGTGATCCACGAGGCGCGCTTCACGTACCAGAACTACGGGCTGCACAAGCTCGCGGACATGGGCGAGCACTGGGAGTCGACGACGGGCCTGCCGATCCCGCTCGGCGCGATCATCGCCAAGCGGTCGCTGGGCGACGACACATTGCGGCTGCTCGCCGAGTCCGCCCGTACGTCGGTCCGGGCCGCCTGGGACGATCCCGAGGCGTCGCGGGCGTACGTCATGGAGCATGCCCAGGAGATGGACGTCTCCGTGGCGAACCAGCACATCGGGCTGTACGTCAACGAGTTCACGGCGGACCTCGGCGAGGACGGGTACGCGGCGGTCCGGGGGCTGTTGACGCGGGCGGCGGCCGAGGGGCTGGTGCCGGCTCTTGCGCCGGACGCGCTTTCGTTCCCCTGAACACGCAGGGCGCCCCCAAAAAGCGGCGCCCGCCTCCCCCAGCGGGGTGCGGGCGCCTGCGAAGCAGGTCCCCTAGACGTCCAGTTGGTCCGCCACCGCGCGGAGCAGGCCGGCGATCTTCGCGCCGGAGGCCTTGTCGGGGTAGCGGCCCCTTTCCAGCATGGGCGTGATGTTTTCGAGGAGGGTCGTCAAGTCCTGGACGATGGACGCCAGTTCGTCCGGCTTACGGCGCTGGGCGGCCGCGACGGACGGGGTGGGGTCCAGGATCGTCACCGAAAGCGCCTGGTCACCGCGCTGTCCGGCGACCACGCCGAACTCCACGCGCTGACCCGGCTTGAGAACATCGACTCCGGCGGGCAGGACCGAGGAATGAACGAAGACGTCGCCGCCGTCGTCGCGGGAGAGAAAGCCGAAGCCCTTCTCACTGTTGAACCACTTGACCTTGCCGGTAGGCACGTCTGTCCTCGTCCTCGTACTCGTCGGGAAACGGCATCTGAAAACTGCGGCTGAAACTGCTCGGGAAACGGGTCCGTATAGCACTACAGCGGGTCGTCGGACCCGCCGGTACCAAGGCTAATGGTCCGGCGGCTGCTGACAAGACGTCGCCGGATTGTTCCTCCGCGCAGGGAACTACCCTGGTCGGGTGCGTGACAAAACCCAAACGAATTCCGCCGCGACCGGAGACGGACTGATCCGTGCCGGGGCCATCGTGTTCTTCGTCGGTGCGGTGGCCACACTGGTCACCGTTGCCCCACTGTTGCTGGGTACGACGCCCTTTCCTACGTACATGTTCGGGTTGAGCATGTTGATGGGGGTTGGATTCCTCATCGCGGGGGCGGGGGTGTTCCAGTCGATTGCCAGTGGGCGGCGGCGGGCGCGTGAGGGTTCCTGAAGGATCGTTCGTCGGCCGCGGGTGGGTTGTGGCTGGTCGCGCCCACGCGGCGGAGCCGCAAATGTCTGCAGCCCCGCGCCCCTAAAGGGGCGCGCCCTGGTGAGCCGCCAGCCAATCCGGGAACTCCGTCAGGTCCTTGAGGACCACGTCCGCTCCCGCCTCCCGCAGTTCGTCCGCGTCGCACGGGCCCGTGGCGACCGCCACCGACAGGGCGTTCGCGGTGCGGGCGCCTCGTACGTCGCCGGTGTGGTCACCGACGTAGACGCCCGCGTCGTACTCGCGCAGGGCCTCCGCCTTGCCCTCGGCCCACAGGCCGCCGATGACGGCGTCGGGCTCGATGCCGAGGTGGCTGAGATGCAGCTTGGCATTCGGCTCGTACTTTGCGGTGACGACGATGGCCCGGCCGCCCGCCTCCCGTACCGCCGCTATGGCCTCGCGGGCGCCGGCCATCGCGGGCGTCGGGGCGATGGCGTGTGTGGGGTACATCTCCCGGTAGACGTCCGCCACAGCCTCGACCTCCTCGGCCGGGAACCAGTTCACCAGCTCCTCGGCGAGCGGCGGCCCGAGCCTCGTGATGGTCAGATCGGCATCGATGTACGTCCCCGTCCGCACGGAAAGTGCCTGGTAGCAGGCGCGGATACCGGGCCGGGAGTCAATGAGGGTCATATCGAGATCGAAGCCGACGGTCAGCACACGAGAAGTCATATGGACCATTGTGCCCAGTAGAGGTGGCTCTCCCGTGATGCTCCGGTGAGCATCAGCGCCCCCTTTAGGGGCGCGGGGAACTGCGCGACCAGCCCCCACGGACCCGCACCCGACGAACGCCCCCGACCGCCACATAGACTCAGCCAAGCCTTACCAAACCAGCCAGCAATCCAGCCACGCACTCCCCGGAGCACCAGCCCATGCAAGCCAGACGCCCAGTCGCCCTGGCGGCAGCCGTCGTGGCGCTCCTGCTGGCGATCCTGTTCAGCCTGGCCGTCGGCGCCCGCGCCATCCCCCCGTCCGCCGTCCTGGACGCCCTGCTGAACGGCGGCCACAGCGACGCCGCCGAAGTCGTACGCGGCCTGCGCGTCCCCCGTACCCTCATCGGCCTGATGGTCGGCGCGGGACTCGCGCTCGCGGGCACGGTCCTGCAAGGCATCACCCGCAACCCCATCGCCGACCCCGGCATCCTCGGTATCAGCCAGGGCGCCTCGGTCGGGGTCGTGCTCGCCATCGCGTTCGCGGGGATCCACACGCTCACGGGGTATGTGTGGTTCGCCTTCGCGGGCGCGGCCGTCGCGTCGGTCGCGGTGTACGCGATCGCGTCGAGCGGGCGGGGCGGCGCGACGCCGGTGAAGCTCGCGCTGGGCGGCGCCGCGATCAACGCGCTGCTCGTGTCGGTCACCACGGCCGTGCTCACCACCAAGGCCTCCGCACTGGACGAGTTCCGCTTCTGGCAGGTGGGCTCGCTGGCCGGGCGGGACGCGGAGATCGTGGGGCAGGTGTGGCCGTTCCTGCTGGCCGGGGCCGTGCTCGTGCTGTCGGTCGCCCGCGGGCTCGACGCGCTCGCGCTCGGCGAGGACGTCGCCCAGGGGCTGGGGCAGCAGGTCGCGACGGTACGGATCGTCGGCGGGCTCGGGGCCACCGTCCTCACCGGGGTCGGGGTCGCCGCGGCCGGGCCCCTCGCCTTCATCGGGCTTGCCGTTCCGCACATCGCCCGAGCGATCGTGGGGCCCGCCCACCGGTGGGTGCTGCCGCTCGCCGCGCTCCTCGGCCCGACCATGCTGCTCGTCTCGGACACCGTCGGCCGGGTGCTGTTCCCGCCGAGCGAGGTCCCGGCGGGTGTGATGACGGCGCTGATCGGGGTGCCGTTCCTGGTCGGGCTGGTCCGCAGGAAGGCGGTCCCGGCGTGACGACCAGCCCGAAGGCCGCGACGACCGCGACCACCACCGCCGCAAGGGCGACCACCACCGCCTCCGCCGGCTACTCCGTACTCCGCGCCCGGCGGGCCACCTTCCTGCTGCACCGGCGGGCGGTCGCCGTGGCCGCCGGCCTCGCCCTGCTGCTCGCGGCGGCCTGTCTCGCGTACCTCTGTGTCGGCGAGAGCTTCGTCGCGCCCGGTGAGGTGCTGAAGGTCCTGACGGGGCGGCCGTCGGCGGACGAGCTGGTGGTCGGGACGCTGCGGGCGCCCCGGCTGGTGGTCGGACTGCTCGTCGGGGCGGCCTTCGGGGTCGCGGGCGGGCTGATCCAGACCGTGGCCCGCAATCCGCTCGCGAGCCCGGACATCATCGGGATCAGCCAGGGCGCGAGCGCGCTGACGGTGGGCGCGATGACGTTCGGGGTGACGTCGTACACGGTCCTGCCGTATCTGTCCGTCGTGGGCGGGCTGCTGGCCGCCGCGCTCGTGTACATCTTCGCCTGGCGCGGCGGGCTGCACGCGACGCGGTTCGTGCTCATCGGGATCGGGTTCGCGATCGCGCTGCGCTCGGTGACCACGCTCTTCATGACGAAGGGCGACTATCTCGTCGCGCAGCAGGCGCAGATCTGGATGACGGGCTCGCTGAACGGCCGCGGCTGGGCGGAGGCCGCGCCCCTCGGCTGGACGCTGCTGGTCCTCGTACCGGCCGTCGCGTGGGCGGCCCGGGCACAGCGGGCGGTCGGTCTGGACGACGACACGGCGACGGCGCTCGGTGTGCGGCTGAACCGGGTGCGGCTCGGGCTCGTGGTGCTCGGGGTCGTCCTCGCGTCGGTGGCGACCGGGGCGGCGGGGCCCGTGGACTTCGTGGCGCTGCTGGCTCCGCAGATCGCCCGGCGGATGACCCGGACCGCGCAGATCCCGCTCGTGTGCTCGGCATTGCTGGGTGCCGTCATCGTCGTACTGGCAGATCTGCTGGGGCGGAAGCTGTTCTCGCCGACCGAGGTGCCGGTCGGGGTGTTCACGGCGGCCGTGGGGGCGCCGTATCTGATCTGGCTCATCGTCCGGAGCCGTACCGTCCGTTCTGGGGGCAACGCGTGAGGCAGGGCATGGCCAAGGGGCAGGAGGGGCAGGGCATGAGCAGGCTGTCTGCGCGTGAGCTGACGCTCGCGTACGAGGACCGCACCGTGGTGCGCGAGCTGGACCTCGCGGTCCCCGACGGGCGGGTGACTGTCGTCGTCGGACCCAACGCGTGCGGCAAATCGACGACTCTGCGTGCGCTCGGGCGGCTGCTGAAGCCGAAGGGCGGGGCCGTGCTCCTGGACGGGACCTCGCTCGCCAAGCTGCCCACCAAGCGGATCGCGCAGCAGATCGGGCTGCTGCCGCAGACGCCGGTCGCGCCCGAGGCGATCACGGTCGCGGACCTCGTCTCGCGCGGCCGGCAGCCGCACCAGAGCTGGTGGCAGCAGTGGTCGGAGGCGGACGAGCGGGCCGTGACCGAGGCGATGGAGCGTACGGACGTGGCCTCGCTGGCCGAGCGTCCCGTGGACGAGCTGTCGGGCGGGCAGCGGCAACGGGTCTGGATCGCGATGGCGCTCGCGCAGGAGACCGAACTGCTGCTCCTGGACGAGCCGACGACCTACCTCGACATCGCGCACCAGGTGGAAGTCCTGGACCTGGTACGGCAGTTGAACCATGACCGCGGCCGGACGGTCGTGGTCGTCCTGCACGATCTCAACCAGGCCGCCCGCTACGCCGACCACCTCGTCGCCATGAAGGAGGGACGGATCGTCGCCTCCGGGCCACCGTCGGAGATCGTCACGGCCGATCTCGTACGGGAGGTCTTCGGGCTGGAATGCGTGGTCGTGCCGGATCCGGTGACCGGGTCGCCGCTGGTGGTGCCCGGCGCCCCGTGGCGGGGCGGGGATGCCCAAGTCCCGGCCCAGGAAGGCCAGAAGGCCCACGCAGACCGGAAGGCCCAGGAAGGCCCGAAGGGCCAGGAGGACACAGCCGCTTCCAGCACTACCTAGGGCGCTGCGACCTCCACACCAGGTACAGCGCCGAGGCGATGGCCGCGCCGCGCAGGACCCAGGGCCAGGTCTCGGCGACCGCGTCGTTCATGTGGCCGTCCGCGATGGGCATGCCCCAGCGGCCTTCCGTACGGCCCCAGAGCCAGACGATGCCCGCGGTGACGACCAAGCCGGGGACGCCGAGGACGGCCCACTTCGACTCGGTGGGGCTGAGGCGGCGCGAGAGGTAGGCGATGAGCCAGCCGAGGCCGAGCATCACGAGGTTGCCGATGGCGGCGCCCGCGACCAGCAGGGCCGCGGCGAGCAGCAGCAGGGGGTTCGTCCAGCCGCCGCCGACGGGGCGCAGCCGCGGGACCAGGCGGCGGGTCTTCTTTCCGGCCGCCGTGTCCGTCTCGGCCGCCTCGACGGGTGCCGGGGGCACGACGGGCGCCGCGGACTTCGGACCCGTCTCGTCCGGCTCGTCCGTCTCGTCCGTCTTCCGGGGCGGTGGCCTGAGCAGTTCGGGGATCTCGATGCCGCCGGTGAACCCGGGCACGCTGTCCGCCGCCCCGAACGGGCTGCTCTCCACCCGCCACCAGTCGGGCTGTCCTGACCCGAGTTCCTCCGTGCTCGCGAGGTGCGGCGGGGAGGGCGCAGAGTCGGCCGTCGCGGGGACGTCCGGCTCGGCGGGGCGCGGCCGGGGGACGACCCGGCGCAGGCGCTTGGACCGCGGCTCGGGTTCCTGGGCGCGCTGGGTGGGGACGGCCGCGCGGGGCTCGGCCGGGCCCTCGCCCCCGCCGGTGTCGGCGTTCGCGGCGGCGACGACCGACTCGGGGGTGCCGAGCCGTTCGAGGATGCGGCGGACCGCCGCCGGACTGTCGACGGTCGCCTTGGCCCGGCGCCGGTCGATCTCGTTGCGCAGCTCCGAGACCAGGCGCATGCGGATGCCCGACGGCAGCTGCCGTTGCTGGGCCACGTCGCCGACACGGCTCAGATACTCGTAGACGACCTGGTCGCTCTCGATACCCACGAAGTCCCCTCCGGGGCGGGTGCGTCGAATACCCCGTGGGACGACGTTAGCGCAGGGGGGTGGGCACGGACGCGGGTCAGGTCGGCTCGCACACGCGCGGGTTCTCCACTTCCGGGAGGAACGCCGCCGGGTGGAGCGCGATGCCGATGACGGCGGCCCGCTCGGCGAACCGCTCGGCGAACCGCTCGGCGAACCGCTTGCTGGCGTCGAGGCCCGCCCTCGGATCCCCCAACCCCCTTGGCCGGCCGAGCAGTTGACCGGGAGCCCGGGGTGACCGGTGGGGTCGGAGTGCCGCCAGGGGTGACGTGATCCTCCTGACGATGTTCATCCCGTGGCCGTCCGGGAGACGTCCCGTTCGCCCGGCGTCCGCCCGGTAAGGGGGTCCCGGGCCCTGGCGGACGGCCCCTGGCGGGCCCGCCACCCGCTACCGTTGAGCGGATGAGCAGCGATGAGAAGCAGGTGGCCCCGCGGTCCCTCGCGGAGGCGCTCCGCGCGAAGGACGACGGTTCCCTCGCCGCGCTCCTGCGCGCCCGCCCGGACCTCATCACGCCCGTCCCGACCGACCTCACACAGCTCGCCACCCGGGCCGGCACCCGCGCCTCGGTGATCCGCGCCCTGGAGCGCCTGGACCGGTTCACGCTCCAGACGGCGGAGGCGCTGGCGGTGGCCCCGGAGCCGGCGGACCGCGGGACGCTCCTGGCGCTGCTGGCCGGTGACGAGAACGACCCCGCGGTCGTCGGGGCGTTCCCGCACGCCCTGGCCGCCCTGCGCGAACAGGCCCTGGTGTGGGGCCCGGACGACCGGCTCCGCCTGGTCCGCACGGCCCGCGAACTGCTCGCGCCCTCGCCTCAGCACCCGTCCCCGACAGGTCTCGGGCCGACGGTCGCGGAGGCCACCTCGGGCATGTCCCCCGGCCGGATCCAGGAGATCCTCACGGCGGCGGGGCTGCCCACGACACACGACGCGGTGTCGGCGGTGGCGTCCCTGACCGGCCTCTTCACCGACCGCGCCCGGATGGCGGAGCTGCTCGCCGCGGCCCCGCCGGACTCCCTGGACGTCCTGTCCCGGCTGGTCTGGGGCCCGCCCTACGGCCAGGTGACCGCCGATCCCGCCTCGCGGCTGCGCTGGCTCCTGGACCGCGGTCTGCTGCTGCCGACGGCGCCCGGCACGGTCGTACTGCCCCGCGAGGTCGCACTGCACCTCCGGGCGGGCCGCGCCCATCGCGAGACCGAGCCCCTGCCGCCGGCGGTCGAGCCCGCCGCCACGCACCGTCCACAGGTTGTGGACACGACGGCGGCCGGCCAGGCGTACACCTCGCTCGCGACCATCGAGGAGCTGCTCAAGGACTGGGACGAGGGCGGTCCGACCGTCCTGCGCGCGGGCGGCCTGAGCGTACGGGACCTCAAGCGCACCGCCGTGGCCCTGGACGTCCCGGAGCCGGTCGCCGCGTTCTGGGTCGAACTCGCCTACGCGGCAGGCCTGTTGGCGTCGGACGGCGAGGCCGACGAGCGGTACGCGGCGACTCCGGCGTACGACGAGTGGCTGGAGCTCCCGGCGGCCGCGCGCTGGACGCGGCTGGCCACGGCCTGGCTGTCCGCCACCCGCACGGCGGGCGTGATCGGCGGCCGGGACGCCAAGGAGCGCACGCTCTCCGCGCTGGGCCCGGGCCTCGACCGCTCGGCCGCCCCCGAGGTCCGCCACCGTGTCCTGACGCTCCTGGCCGCGCTCCCCGAGGGCGCCTCCGCGTCCCCCGACTCCCTCGTCGCCCGTCTCCACTGGGAGCGCGCGCTGCGCGGGGCCGCCTCCTCGGACGACCTGCGGGCCCGGCTCGCCCGGTGGACGCTGTCCGAGGCCGAGTCGCTGGGGATCACCGGGCGGGGGGCGCTGTCGGCGCACGGGCGGGCGCTGATCGGGGCGCAACCGGGCGCGGCCGCCCCGGAGACGAGGACGGGAACGGAGACGGGAACGGGGGCGGAGACGGGGACTGAGGCGGGAATCGCGACAGGGATCGCGACGGACTCCGGCCCGGGCGACAAACTCCCCGTGCACCACCACAGGCACCACCCCGCGCCCCCTCCGCAGCCCCGCTCGGCCGCCGAGCTGGCCTCCGCCGCCGCCCGCGCCGGCAAGCTGCTCGCGCCCCTGCTCCCCGAGCCCCTCGACCACGTCCTCCTTCAGGCGGACCTGACGGCGGTGGCCCCCGGTCCGCTGCAACGCCCGCTCGCGGACACGCTGGACGTCCTCGCGGACGTGGAGTCGAAGGGCGGGGCGACGGTGTACCGCTTCACGCCGGGCTCCGTCCGCCGGGCCCTGGACGCGGGCCGCTCGGCCTCGGACCTGCACGCCTTCCTCGCCGAGCACTCCCGTACGCCGGTTCCGCAGCCGCTCACCTACCTGATCGACGACGTGGCGCGCAGGCACGGCCATCTGCGGATCGGCTCGGCGTCGGCGTACGTCCGCTGCGACGACGACGCCCTGCTGAACGAGATCATCGCCGACAAGCGCTCCCAGGGGCTGCGGCTGCGCCGTCTCGCGCCGACGGTGCTGGCCGCGCAGGCCGACCCGGCCACGCTGCTCGAAGGGCTGCGTTCGATGGGCTTCGCACCGGCCGCCGAGTCCGCCGAGGGCGACGTACTGATCACCCGCGCGCACGCCCACCGCACGCCCCCGCGCACGGCGCCCGAGCCGGTCCCGGACGGTCCGCCGTCCCCCGACACCACCCTGCTGGGCGCCGCGATCCGGGCCATCCGCGCGGGCGACCTGGCCTCCACGACCCCGCACAAGCCCACCGCCTCCGCCGCTCCCGGCCGCAACGGCACGCTCCCGCGCACCACCTCCGCCGAGACCCTCGCCACCATGCAGGCGGCCGTCCTCACCGGCGACACCCTCTGGATCGGGTACGTCAACGCCGAGGGCTCCGCCAGCCAGCGCGTCATCGCCCCGATCAAGGTGGAGGGCGGCTTCGTGACGGCGTACGACCACACCGCGGACGAGGTCCGCACCTATCCGCTGCACCGGGTGACAGGCGTCGCGGAGCTGGCGGACGAGCAGGCCTGAGGTAGGCCTGAGGCAGAGCTTGGGCAGAGCTGGGGGCGCGCTTGAGGCCGTCCCGGCCGGACACCGCAGCCGTCCCGGCCGGAAACCGCACCCCGCCCCCGGCCGGAGGTCCGCCCCCGTCTCACTCGTCCGGGTGTACGCGGCCGTTCATGCACGCCACGCCGGACGCTTCCCACCCATGAGGGACCTTCGGGGACCTCCCGCATCGCGGCGCGAGTCGCGGGGCAGCCACTGGACGTCCTGATCAGGCACCCGCCCGATCACACAGCCAGGAGGTAGTCCCATGCGCACTGCTCGCCGTGTCGCCACCGTTCTGATCGGTACCGCCGCGCTGCTCGGCGCACTCGCGTCACAGGCCGCCGCGATCGGTATCGATCTCGGCGGGGGCCTGACCCTCTGAGGCCGCCCCCGCACGTCCGGCACGCCCAGCACGCCCAGCGGGCCGGACTCGGCATCCCGAGTCCGGCCCGTCCCCTCCGAGGGCCCCCACCCCCGCTCAGCAGCGTCAGAAAGGCCTCAGAAACCCCATGCGTTCCACGCTCCCGACCCGCACCGCGACCGGCACCCGTGCCGCGATCCGTACCGCCGCCACCGCCACGCTCTTCGCCTCGGCCGCGCTCGTCGGCATGTTCGCCCCGCAGGCCGCCGCCGCGCAGCCCGCGCTGCCGCTGCCCATTCCGATCGCCGCCGTGGAACCGCTCGTCACCGAGGGGGTCACGGTCGAGGGCCCGCTGGTCAACAACATCACTCTGCCCACGCTGAAGTAGCCCGGCGCATCCGGTAGCTGTCCCCTTCGAGGCGGACGATCTCCGCGTGGTGCGCGAGGCGGTCGACCATCGCGGGGGCGGCGCCGCCGAAGATCTCGTCCCAGCGGCCGAGCGGGCGGTCGCCGGTCACGATCAGCGAGGACCGCTCGTAGCGGTGCGCGACGAGCTGGAAGAAGAGATGGGCGGTGTCCGCGTCGAACGGGGTGTAGCCGACCTCGTCCACGATCAGCAGCGGGTGGGCGTCCAGCGCGGCCAGCTCCTCGGCGAGCCGCCCGGCCGCCCGCGCCTCCGTCAGCCTCGCGGCCCACTGGGCGGCGGTCGCGAACAGCACCTGGTGTCCCGCCTGGCAGGCCCGCACACCGAGGCCTACGGCGAGATGCGTCTTGCCGGTGCCAGGAGGCCCGACGAACACCACGTTCCGCCGCGCGGCCACGAAGTCCAGCTTGCCGAGCCGGGCCAGCACCTCCCGGTCGAAGTCCCGCGGATGATCCTCGTCGAACTCCTCCAGCTGCTTCCGCGACGGAAAACGGGCGGCACGGATCCGGGTCTCGGCCCCCGTCTCGTAGGGGTCGTAGGCGTCGTAGGGCTCGGACGAGGACAGGTACGAGCCCGTCGCCTGGGCCGGAATCGGGACCGGGACCGTGCTCGGGACCAGGGCCGGGGCCCGCATGGCCGCCGCCGAGGTCGAGAACTCGGCCGGGACGGACGCCGAGGCGGAATACCCCCCGCCGACTCCGTCCTGGCCGTGCGCCGGCATGGGCCCGTGCCCGTGCCCCTTGTGCGAGCGGTCCCCGTGCTCCGCCATCGGCCCCGACATGTACGCCAGGATCGCCGCCGAGGCGATGAAGGCCATGTGGATCACCGTCCCCCACAGCAGCGCGTGCTGCGAGGTGTGGTGCACGTCCACGAACATCTGGAGCAGGTGGACGGAGGAGATGCCCACGATGGCGGTGGCGAGCTTCACCTTCAGGACGTTGGAGTTGACGTGCGAGAGCCATTCCGGCTGGTCACGGTGGCCCTGGAGACCGATGCGGGAGACGAAGGTCTCGTATCCCCCGACGATCACCATGATCAGCAGGTTCGCGATCATGACGACGTCGACCAGCTTCAGCACGGCGAGCATGACGTACGTCTCGTTCGCCTGTCCGGTCACGCACCGGAGGATTAAATTCCACAGCTCGTTGAAGAACTTGTAGACGTACACGCCCTGCGCGGCCACCAGCCCGAAGTAGAGCGGAGCCTGCAGCCAGCGGGTGGCGAAGAGCGCGTACCCGAGCGTCGTGGACGGCTGGGACACGACGGGCAGCGGAACAGTCGGTGAGGCCGGCGGGGGCGCCTGCGGCGGGGCATGGATGTGGCTGTGACCGGGTGCGGACAACGGTGGCTCTCCCTGGGCGGTGACCTGGGCAGTGACCTGCGGGGATCGCCATTCTTCGGGTCCGCGGCCGTAAATCTGAATTCCCACCACTCATTGGAATGAATAGACATCCAGTAGGACAGGACGGGGCGTCACCCGGTTCACAGCGTGCCGCGTGGACGATCAGGCACACTGGACGTTTGGCCGTGCACACCGCACAGCTGTGCAGAAGGGGACGCACGCGTGAATGGTCCACTCATCGTCCAGTCCGACAAGACGCTGCTCCTGGAGGTCGACCACGAGCTGGCGGACGAGTGCCGTCGTGCCATCGCTCCCTTCGCCGAGCTGGAGCGGGCGCCGGAGCACATCCACACGTACCGGCTGACGCCGCTCGGGCTGTGGAACGCGCGCGCGGCCGGGCACGACGCCGAGCAGGTCGTCGACGCGCTCGTGCAGTACAGCCGCTATCCGGTGCCGCACGCGCTGCTGGTCGACATCGCCGAGACGATGGACCGCTATGGACGGCTGACGCTGTCCAAGGACCCGGCGCACGGGCTCGTCCTCACGACCACCGACCGGCCCGTGCTGGAGGAGATCCTCCGCTCGAAGCGGGTCATTCCGCTGGTCGGCGCCCGGATCGACCCGGACACGGTCGCCGTGCACCCCTCCGAGCGCGGCCAGATCAAGCAGACGCTGCTGAGGCTGGGCTGGCCGGCGGAGGACCTCGCCGGGTACGTGGACGGCGAGGCGCACCCCATCGAGCTGGCCGAGGACGGCTGGGCGCTGCGGCCGTACCAGAAGCAGGCGGTCGAGAACTTCTGGCACGGCGGGTCAGGGGTGGTCGTACTCCCCTGTGGCGCCGGAAAGACGCTGGTCGGCGCCGGGTCCATGGCCCAGGCGAAGGCCACGACCCTGATCCTCGTCACGAACACCGTCTCCGCCCGGCAGTGGAAGCACGAGCTGGTGAAGCGGACCTCACTGACCGAGGAGGAGATCGGCGAGTACAGCGGTACGCGGAAGGAGATCCGGCCGGTCACCATCGCGACCTACCAGGTCCTGACGACGAAGCGGAAGGGTGTCTATCCGCACCTGGAGCTGTTCGACTCGCGCGACTGGGGTCTGATCGTCTACGACGAGGTGCATCTGCTGCCCGCGCCGGTCTTCAAGTTCACGGCGGACCTTCAAGCGCGCCGGCGCCTGGGCCTTACGGCCACGCTGGTGCGCGAGGACGGCCGTGAGTCGGACGTGTTCTCGCTGATCGGCCCGAAGCGTTTTGACGCTCCTTGGAAGGAGATCGAGGCGCAGGGGTACATCGCGCCCGCGGACTGCGTGGAGGTCCGCGTCAATCTCACGGACGCCGAGCGGCTCGCGTACGCGACCGCCGAGACGGAGGAGAAGTACCGCTTCTGCGCGACGACCGCGACGAAGCGGAAGGTGACGGAGGCGCTGGTGCGGCGGTTCGCCGGGCAGCAGATCCTTGTCATCGGGCAGTACATCGACCAGCTCGACGAGCTGGGCGAGCACCTGGACGCGCCGGTCATCAAGGGTGAGACGTCGAACGCGCAGCGCGAGAAGCTCTTCGAGGCGTTTCGGCAGGGCGAGATCAGTGTGCTCGTGGTGTCGAAGGTGGCGAACTTCTCGATCGACCTGCCGGAGGCGACTGTCGCGATCCAGGTGTCGGGGACGTTCGGGTCGCGGCAGGAGGAGGCGCAGCGGCTCGGGCGGGTGCTGCGGCCGAAGGCCGACGGGCACCAGGCGCACTTCTACTCGGTGGTGGCTCGGGACACGATCGATCAGGACTTCGCTGCGCATCGACAGCGGTTCTTGGCTGAGCAGGGGTATGCGTATCGCATTGTGGATGCGGATGAGTTGCTTGCGGGCAGTTGAGCGGGAGGTTGTATCGAGGGTGCGGGTTGGTGGGGGCTGGTCGCGCAGTTCCCCGCGCCCCTAAAAACTAAAGGATTGCGCCGTTCCCCGCGCCCCTGAAAGCCCGTGGCCGAGGTCGGTTCGTCACGTGGCGGCCGTCGTTGGTTGCTCGCGCCGTTCCTCGCGCCCCTAAGAGCCAAAAGACTGCGCCGTTCCTCGCGCCCCTGAAGGGCGTCGGTGGGGCTACCGGCGGCGTACGCCTGCTTCCTCTTCGTATTCTCCGAGGAGGATCACGCCCATCGCGGCGGTTGCGAAGACCTTGATGGCGCGGAGGGTGTCGCCGAGGCGGTGGCGGTGGCTGCCGTGGAGGGCGGTGGCTCCCGGGGGTGCGCCGGGACTGACGGGGGCTGGGGTGAAGGTCGCTGTGCTCATGTATCCATAGTCGGTTTTCGGCGTTCCGGATTCATCGGCCTGCGGACCGAACCTTCGTGGTCCGCGCGTACGACTCCGGAGTGACCCGTCCCCCGTAGGGAGGGGGACGGCGTCCCCTAGGGGACGCGGCGATAAATGGTTGGCCCCCATCACCTCCTCTCGCCTAAAATCTCCGCTCTTGCCCGCCTCCCTCGCGGAGTGCCGCCGACCGGACGGAAACCGGTCGGCACACAGCCCGGCCATACGGCGACAGCCCCGCCCTACGGCGATGAGGCACACCCACGCAGCAGGCTCCAGGCCCCGGAGGCATCACCCGTGTCCACCCCGCCCGACTCCGCCATGCCGGTCCCCGATCCGTCCGGCGACCCGCTCTCCCGCGAGCGCGCCCACCTCACCCACTCCCGTGCCGCCCTGCGCTCCATGCGCGAGGACGTCGAGTCGCTCGACATCCGGGACGTCACCGCGAACTGGGTCAACGCGGAGGTTCTGGCCCATCAGATCGACGCGCGCGTGAAAGCCCTCGCCGACCTCTCGCACACCCCGCTCTTCTTCGGCCGCCTCGACTATCTGCACTCGCCGGGCGCCGACCGGGCCGAGGGCGCGGAGGGCGAGCGGTTCTACATCGGGCGCCGGCACGTGCACGACGCCGACGGGGACCCGATGGTGATCGACTGGCGTGCCCCGGTGTCCCAGCCCTTCTACCGGGCCTCCAAGAAGAACCCGCTGGACATCGCCCTGCGCCGCCGCTTCGGCTACACGGCCGGCGACCTCACCGCGTACGAGGACGAGCACCTCTCCGACCCCACCGATTCATCGGGGGACGCCGCCACCAGCAAGCTGCTCCAGCAGGAGATCGAGCGCCCGCGCGTCGGCCCGATGCGCGACATCGTGGCGACGATCCAGCCCGAGCAGGACGAGATCGTACGGTCCGGTCTCGGCGGCACGGTCTGTGTGCAGGGCGGTCCGGGCACCGGGAAGACGGCCGTCGGCCTGCACCGGGTCGCCTACCTCCTCTACGCCCACCGCGACCGGCTGGCCCGCACCGGCACGCTGGTCATCGGGCCGAACGCGTCCTTCCTCCACTACATCGAGCAAGTACTGCCCGCGCTGGGCGAGTTGGAGGTCAAGCAGGCCACGGTCGACGACCTGGTCGCGCATGTGGAGGTGCGGGGCAGGGACGAGGCGGCGACCGCGGTCGTCAAGGGCGACGCACGGATGGCCGAGGTGCTGCGCCGGGCCGTCCGCTCGCACGTGACCATGCCCGTCGAACCGGTCGTGGTGGTGCGCGGTTCCCGGCGCTGGCGCGTCCCGGCGTACGAACTCGAAGTCATCGTCCGGGAGTTGCTCGACCGGGACATCCGGTACGGCGCCGCCCGCGAGGCCCTTCCGCAGCGCATCGCGCACGCCGTGCTGGTGCAGATGGAGCGGTCGGGCGAGGCCCCGGACGACCGGGTGCAGGACGCCGTGGCCCGCAACCCCGCGGTGAAGGCGGCGGTGAAGAGTCTCTGGCCGCCGGTCGAGCCCGCGAAACTCGTGCTGCGTCTGCTCTCCGACGCCGACTTCCTGGCCACCCACGCCGAGGGCGTTCTCACCGAGGACGAGCAGAAGGCGATCCTCTGGAGCAAGCCCGTACGGTCGGTTAAATCCGCCAAGTGGGCAGCCGCGGACGCCGTGTTGATCGACGAGGCCACCGACCTCGTACAGCGCACGCACTCGCTCGGGCATGTGGTGCTCGACGAGGCGCAGGACCTGTCCCCCATGCAGTACCGGGCGGTGGGGCGGCGCTGCACGACCGGTTCGGCGACCGTGCTCGGCGACCTGGCGCAGGGCACGACGCCCTGGGCGACCCGGAGTTGGGAGGAGGCACTGACCCACCTGGGCAAGGGCGACGCGGTCGTCGAGGAGCTGACGGCCGGTTTCCGTGTGCCGACGGACGTCATCACGTACGCGTCCCGGCTCCTCCCTCACATCGCGCCCGGCCTGACCCCGGTGGCGTCGGTCCGCGAGAACCCGGGCTTCTTCGAGGTCCGCCCGGCCACCGCGGACACCGCGGACATCGCGAACACCGAAGTGGTCGCCGCCTGCGAGGAGTTGCTGCGCAACGAGGGCTCGGTCGGGCTCATCGCCGCCGACGCGCGCGTACCGCTGCTGGCCGAGGCCCTGGCGGCGGCCGGGCTCCCCTGCCTCGGTCCCGGTGAGGAGACGACCCTCACCACCCGGCTCACCCTGGTCCCGGCCTCGCTCGCCAAGGGCCTGGAGTACGACTACGTGGTCCTGGACGAGCCCCGGGCCGTCGTCGACGGCGAACCGGACGAACGCACCGGCCTGCGCCGCCTGTACGTGTCCCTGACCCGAGCGGTCTCGGGCCTGATCGTCACGCACGCGGCACCGCTTCCGCCCCAACTCGCCGAGGGGGCAGGCACGTTGTGAACCCCCTCAGGAGCGGGCGCGGCGGAGGTGCTCGGCCGCTGCCGCCTGGAAGGCGGCGTGGGCTTCCCTGGCCCGGTCGCCCGCGGCGTTGACGGCGTCGTAGTCGTCGTGGGGCGGTTCGCCCATGTCGGTGGACCGCTGGACGACGGTGTCGGCGAGACCGAGGAGCGACGGGTCGTCGGTGGCGAGGGTCAGGGAGGTCAGGGCCTTCGTCATCTCCGAGCGCGCCTCGTAGCGGGCCGCGCGGATCTCCATGGTCTCCTCGTGACCCTGCCTGCGCATGACGTGCTTCAGATACTGGTGGCGCCGGTGGTCGGTCGCGGCGCCCAGGAACGCGGCGACGGCGGCGACGAGTGCCTGCCGGTCGCGGTCGCGGCGGGCCGCGACCGTGGTGAGGTGCTGCATGACGCCCGCGGTGACGGCGCCCAGCAGTGTGCCGATCACCGCGACGATGGCTGTGGTCACGAGACCCGTCCCCCTGCTGTCATTCTTCTCTGCCCTCTTCTCCCTCTTCGCCCTCTTCGCTTCCTTCTTCCCGCTTCAGAGGGCCGACAGGTCCAGGCCCGCCTCCGCGAGCACCGTCGCGGCCACTCCCCGGCCGGTACGGGCGAGGCCGTGGAGCAGGTGATGGCAGTCGATCAGGGGCTCCGCCCCCTCGCCGTCCTCCGCGCAGGCGCGTTCCTCCGCGATCGCGATCGCCCTGCGGGAGTACGGCGTCCAGGCGATGCGCTCGGCGGCCTGCGAGGCTCCGACGCTGAAGCGGGCCCCCACCGCCCGGTGGATGTCGTCCGGTGACGCTTCGAGCGACCGGAGAAGCCGGGTGGCGGAGTTGGTCCCGGCGGTGAGGCCCCAGAGCAGGTGCTCGGTACCGATGTAGTTGTTGCGGTGCTGGACCGCGGCCCGCTTCACATGGGTCATCGCCCGGCGGAGGTCGTCGGTCATCGTCTCCGGCCCGTACCGCTTGTGCGGGGCCTGGAAACGCTGCTGGACCGCCTGCCGTGTCACGCCCAGCGCCGCGCCCACGTCCGTCCACGAGTGGCCGTGCATCCGGCAGTGCTCGACGTAGTCCTCCACCAAGTCGTCGGCGAGCGCCTGCAGTTGACCTGCGACGCCCGCCGCCGTCGTCAACAGCGCCAGCCAGTCCGGCTGTTCCTGGCTCGTGGCGGCCCGGTGTGCGGTGTCACAGGTGCGGTCGACCTCCGCGATGAGGTCGTCCAGATCGGGGAGCGGCATGAGGCAAGCACACCTTGCCAAATCGCAGGTGTCAAGGCACACTTGCCTCTTTGCTCAAGTACCGCGCGCAGGCGCCTCTCTGCTCAGGAACCGCCGCGCGCGGCCAGCAGGCTCAGGCCGCATCCAGTGCCGTCCGCCACTCCCGTACGGCCTCCGCCGAGACCGGCACGTCCCAGCCGCCGGGCCGGGCCGCTCCCCCGATGTGGAAGGCGTCGACACCGGCGGCCCGCAGGCGCGGGAGATGGTCGAGGCGGAGGCCGCCACCGACCAGAAGCTGCGGCTCGTAACCCTGTTCGCCACTGCGGGCCGCCTCCGCGATCAGCGTGGCCAGGCCCTCGTCCACGCCCGCCGCCGACCCCGCCGTGAGGTACGCGTCCAGGCCGGGCAGGTCGGCGAGGCTCTTGCGCAGCGCGTCGCGGTCGGCCGCGCGGTCGATCGCCCGGTGGAACGTCCAGCGGCAGCCGTCCAGTTCGGCGAGTACCGCCTCCAGCGCGGGCAGGTCCGGCTCCCCGGTCTCGTCCAGGAACCCGAGCACGAACTCGTCCGCCCCGGCGGCCCGCAGCTCCCGGGCCGCCCGTACGAGCCCTCGTACGTCCCCGGCCTCGAAACCGTCGGTCAGGCGCAGCATCACTCGCAGCGAGATGCCGACGGCGGCCCTGATCCCCGCGAAGGTCTCGACCGGCGGGGTCAGCCCGTCGGCGGCCATGTCGGTGACCAGCTCCAGCCGATCCGCGCCTCCGGCCTCGGCGGCGACCGCGTCCTCGACACCGAGGGCGATCACCTCCAGGACTGCACGCTCACTCATAGGACCTCTTCCCTCGGGGCGGCTACAGGTCTAGTCCAATAGTCAGCCTACGCGCTCGCCGCCGCCGGGGCTCAGCCGAAGAGATCGAGCTCCGCCTCCGTCGCCCCCGCCAGCTCGTACCGCGTCCCGGTCAGCGGGCGCCCCGCGTGCAGCCGTACGAGGGTGGCCGCGTCGCCGATGTAACGGGCGGGCGGCCGGTCGCCGGAGGGCGCGCCGAGCAGCAGCGGCTCGTCCATGTCGTCGAGGTCGGCGTGCAGGGCGGGCCGCCCCCGGTCGCGGGTGATCCACGCCAACAGGTCGAGCGCGGGCCCCACCTGGGCACCCGCGTACGCTCCGGGCTCGCCCCAGGCCTCCCGTACGTCTCCCGCGTGCACCCACTCCCCGAGTCCGACCCCGTCCAGCGCGCCGCCCGCCTTGGCGATCACGGGACCCGCGTCGGTCATGCCGCGCTCCAGCTCGTCGACGATCTCCGCGAGGGACCAGCCGGACCGCTCGGCGATGTCCCGGTCGTTCGCCGCGGGGCTGAACACGTCCTCCTCGTAGCGGCTCTCCACGACCCGCGACAGCGCGGCCGAGCAGTGTGCGAGGACGTGTCGTACGGTCCAGCCCGGGCAGCAGGTCCTGACCTCGAAGTCGTGCTCGGGGCGTCCTCGGAGGAGTGGGATCAGGACGTCCCGTTCTGCGGCCAGAAGGCGGCCGGGGAGTTCCGGATCGCGTACGGGGTGCGTGTCTGCGGCAGTCATGGAGCCACGCTAGGCGCTGGGCGCTCCGCGGGGGTGCGGATATTCGTCTGCGGGTCCGTTGTGGCCGGTCGCGCAGTTCCCCGCGCCCCTGAAGGGCGCTGAGGGTCGCCCGGAATCCGGACAGTGGACCGGCGGAGAATGGCCCCATGGCAAACCTCGACGCCCCCGACACCGCCAGTACCGGCGACCCGCTCGCCGCCCTGCGCGCCCGCTGGGTCCGTACCCTCCGGGCGAGCCGCGGGACGGACGACGGCCCGGACCCCGCCCCCTACGCCGACAACCTCATCTCCCGTTGGTCGGAGCCGCAGCGGCGGTATCACACCGTCGATCATCTGACGGCGGTCCTGGACCACATCGATGTGCTGGAGGCGCACGAGACGTACGCGGACGACGTGGACCTGGTGCGGCTGGCCGCGTGGTTCCATGACGCGGTCTATCTGCCGGACCGTTCCGAGAACGAGGAGCGGTCGGCCCGGCTCGCCGAGCGTGCGCTTCCCGAGGCCGGTGTCTCCGCGGCCGGCACGGCGGAGGTCGCCCGCCTCGTCCGCCTCACCGTCACGCACGCCCCGGCCGACGACGACCCCAACGGCCAGGTCCTCTGCGACGCCGACCTGGCGATCCTCGCCTCGTCCCCGGACTCGTACGCCGCCTACACGGCCGCCGTCCGCGAGGAGTACGCCTTCGTCCCGCCGGAGGCCTTCCGCGAGGGCCGCGCGGCGATCCTGCGGCAGCTCCTGGACCTGCCGCGCCTCTTCCACACCCCGTACGGGACAAGGGAATGGGAGGGTCCGGCACGCCGGAACCTGGAGTCGGAGCTCGGCCTGTTGACGGGCTGAACGCCAGCCGATGGAATGACAGGCCCATCCATGAGGTTGGCACCTGATATGCCCGTCCCCACGAGCGCCGGCTCCGCCACGCCCACCCGCACCACCACCCGCACCCGTATGCCCCTGGCCGTCTACGTCCTCGGGCTCTCCGTCTTCGCACTGGGCACCAGCGAGTTCATGCTCTCCGGCCTGCTGCCGGCCGTCGCGGACGACATGAACGTGTCGATCCCGCGCGCGGGGCTGCTGATATCCGCCTTCGCCGTCGGCATGGTAGTGGGCGCGCCGCTGCTGGCCGTGGCGACGCTCCGGATGCCCCGCCGTACGACCCTGATCTCGCTCATCGCGGTCTTCGGGGTGGGCCAGATCGTGGGCGCCCTCGCCCCGAACTACGCCGTGCTCTTCGCGTCCCGTGTCGTGAGCGCGCTCGCCTGCGCCGGGTTCTGGGCGGTCGGCGCGGCCGTGGCCATCGCCATGGTCCCGGTGAACGCCCGGGCCCGCGCCCTCGCCGTGATGATCGGCGGCCTGTCCATCGCGAACGTCCTCGGTGTCCCGGCGGGCGCCTTCCTGGGTGAGAGCCTCGGCTGGCGTTCGGCGTTCTGGGCGGTCGGCGCGGCCTCCGCGGTCGCGCTGGTCGGAGTGGCCACGCTCATCCCCCGTATCCCGCTCCCCGACGAGAAGCCGCAGCTCAGGCGGGAGCTGCGGATCTACCGCGACCGGCAGGTGTGGCTCTCCATCTCGCTGATCGCGTTCGCGGCGGGCGGTGTCTTCTGCGCGTTCAGCTATCTCGCGCCGCTGCTGACGGACGTCTCCGGGCTCGACGACAGCTGGGTGCCCGTGGTGCTCGGGCTGTTCGGCGTCGGGGCGCTGATCGGCACGATGATCGGGGGCCGGATCGCGGACGCGCACCTCTTCGGGGTGCTGCTCACCGGGATCGCGGCCTCGTCCGTCCTGCTCGTCGCGCTGGCGCTGCTCGGGCAGTACGCCGTCGCCGCCGTCACCCTCGCCTTCCTCCTCGGCGTCTCCGCCTTCTACACGGCCCCGGCCCTGAACGCCCGGATGTTCAACGTCGCGGGCAAGGCCCCGACCCTGGCCGGTGCCACCACCACGGCCGCGTTCAACCTCGGCAACACCGGCGGCCCCTGGATCGGCGGCGCCGTCATCGACGCGGGCCTCGGCTTCGCCTCCCCGGCCTGGGCGGGCGCGGCCCTGACGGTCACGGCGGGCGCGGTGACGGCGGTCTCGCTGCGGCTGCACCGGCGTACGGCGGCCACACGGGTGGTGACCACGGGATCCCCGGCCTCCACAGTCACGACTGCCACAACCACTGCTGCCACAGCTCCCAACGAGCCGATTAATCAGTCTCGTTCGGTGAACTGATCGCCTATTCTCGCCGGCATGCGGGCTATGGGCGGGGACCAGGTGGAAGAGGCCGTCACGGACGCGGTGGCAACACTGCGGAAGGTGGCCGACCGGGACTGGAGCGTCAAGGCGGGCCGCCTGGACTGGAGTTGCCGTAGGACGGCGGAGCACATCGCGTCGGACCTCATCGCGTACGCGGGGCAGATCGCGGGCACTCCCACCGACCGCTACGTGCCGTTCCGCATCACCTTCGAGGAGTGCGAGAGCCCCGAGGACGTGCTCCAGGTCATCGAGGCGACCGGCACCCTGCTCGCGGCCGCCGTCCGCACCGCGCCGCGCGAGGCCCGCGCCTTCCACCCGTACCCCTTCCGCAGCGCGAACCGCGAGGGCTTCGCCGCGATGGGCGTCACCGAGGTGCTCGCGCACACGCACGACATCGCCGAGGGTCTGGGCATCCCGTACGAGGCCCCGGCCGCGCTCTGCGAGGACGTACTGACGCGGATCTTCCCGCACGTCCGGCCGACCGCCGACTCGGACCCCTGGCGGACCCTCCTGTGGGCCACGGGCCGCGGTGACCTGCCCGGCCGCGCGCCCCTCACCGACTGGCGCTGGAACAACAACCTCGTGATCCCCGCCGACCGCCTCACCCTCCAGGGCGTCACCCCCGCGGCCGCCGCCGACCTCCGCGCGGGCGGCACCGGCGGCTTCGAGTGGACGGAGGACGGCCCCTTCGAGGGCACGCGGGACGCCGCCGGAATGGTGACGAAGGCGTACGAGGCCGGGGTGCACCGCCCGGAGTTCGGCCTGTTCGTCCTGGTACACCGCGAGGACGGCCGCGCGGTCGGCGGCATGGGCTTCCACGGTTCCCCCGACGAGGAGGGCCGCGCCGAGGTCGGCTACGACCTGGCCGAGTCCGCCCGCGGCAACGGCTACGCGGCCGAGGCCCTGCGCGCCCTGTCCGCCTGGGCCCTCTCGCGCGACGACGTCACGTCCCTGTTCGCGACAGTGGACCGCGTCAACGCCCCTTCCCAGAGCGTGCTGTCCCGCGCGGGCTTCACCCGGGTGAGCGTGGCGGGCGGGGACGGACGGGGAGAGAGCGAGGGCGGGGAGCAGTACGCGTACGAGCTGCGGGGCTGACGGCGGAGTGCGGTCGCGCCCGTGAACTGCCGGGGGCCGTCAACTCCCAGGAACGGCACGCCCCTTGGGCCTGCGCAGCCCCGAAGCGAGCAGCAGCCGTACCACCTCGCGGCTGCGAACCTCCACCGCTCCTGCCGCGACCGCGTCCGCGTACCGGTGCGAGGGGATGTCGTAGTGATCACGCTCGAAGGCCCGGGCGGGGGCGCCCAGCCGACGGGCGAAGTCGTGCAGTTCGTCGTACGAGACGTCGCTGACGAGGTGGGACCACATGCGGCCGTGCCCCGGCCAGTCGGGCGGATCGATGTAGACGGTCACGAGGAGAGCGTCCCCCCGCCCGTCCCGCCGCCTGCCCCCTTGAGCGCGCCCACCGCCGAGACCTTCACGCCCGCCTTGTGGCACACCCAGTGCGGGTCGGCGCCCAACTCCGGCTCCACTTCCAGGGCGTGGGGGTCACCGGCACCGCAGACGGGACACAGCGGCCAGCGCCCGTGCCGCTCAAGGAGTGCATCCTGTACGTCCTGGGCGACGAGCCCCGCCACGTAGTCGACCCCCTCCGGCCACTGCTCCACCCACCAGCGCCGCTGCACCACCGACTCCTCGACGAACGAGACGACGTCCGGGTCGGCGACCTCACCGGCCGCAAGATCAGCAAGCACAAGCGCCCGCGCCGCGTGCAACGCCTGCTCCAAGGGGCTGATGGGATGGGGGGAGGGCGGAGAATCCATACGTCCATTGTGCGCCACCCGGGCAGCGCGGCGCCGGGCCCCGCCTGTGCCTCGTAAGCGCCGCAGGGAACAGCGCCCTGCAAGGGGCGCGGGGAACTGCGCCCTGCAAGGGGCGCGGGGAACTGCGCAATCTTTTAGGGGCGCGGGGAACTGCGCGACAAGCCCCCACCGGCCCGCACACGCAGACGCACCCCCTTGACCCTCCCCCGTGGCGAAAATATCTTTCATACGTGACCCACGAAGTGAAGGAAATTTTCGCGGGCGAAACCCCGCCGGCCCCCGCGGCCCTCGCCGCCAAGGTCCGCACACTCGCCCCGTCGATGACCCGCTCCATGCAGCGCGTGGCGGAGGCCGTGGCCGCCGACCCCGCCGGCTGCGCGGCCCTCACGGTCACCGGCCTCGCGGAACTGACCGGCACCAGCGAGGCGACCGTCGTCCGTACGGCCCGCCTCCTCGGCTACCCCGGCTACCGCGACCTGCGCCTGGCCCTCGCCGGACTCGCCGCCCAGCAGCAGTCGGGCCGCGCCCCCGCCGTGACGGCCGACATCGCGGTCGACGACCCGATCGCGGACGTGGTCGCCAAGCTCGCGTACGACGAACAGCAGACGCTCGCCGACACGGCGGCCGGGCTGGACACGGTCCAGCTCGGCGCGGCGGTCGCCGCCCTCGCGGCCGCCCGCCGTATCGACGTGTACGGCGTCGGCGCGTCCGGTCTCGTCGCGCAGGACCTCACCCAGAAGCTCCTGCGGATCGGACTCATAGCGCAGGCGCACAGCGACCCGCACCTGGCGGTGACGAACGCCGTGCAGCTGCGCGCCAAGGACGTGGCGATCTCGATCACGCACTCCGGATCGACGGGCGATGTCATCGAGCCGTTGCGGGTCGCCTTCGAGCGCGGGGCCACGACGGTCGCGATCACCGGGCGTCCGGACGGTCCCGTCACCCAGTACGCGGATCACATCCTCACCACGTCCACGGCTCGGGAGAGCGAGTTGCGGCCGGCGGCGATGTCCTCGCGGACGAGTCAGCTGCTGGTGGTGGACTGCCTGTTCATCGGGGTCGCGCAGCGGACGTACGAGACCGCGGCGCCTGCGTTGTCGGCGTCGTACGAGGCGTTGGCCCATCGCCACCGTAGCGGTCCGCGATAGCCGCAGACCGACGCCGGAGGGTCCTTCGACTGCGGGTGCGTGGGGGCTGGTCGCGCAGTTCCCCGCGCCCCTGAAAGACGAAGGCCGGCCGCCCCGGCACCGGAAGGTCCAGCCGCCGAAGGCCTCGCGCCAGACAACCCAGCACCAGAACGCCCCGCACCAGAAAGAGCCGTCGCACATGACCTCCAGCGCCGATGCCACCGACGCCCCCTCTCACTCCTCACCCTCCTCACCCTCCTCGCACCCCTCACCCTCCGACCACCGCGACGTGCGGGCCGAGTTGGAGAGCCTGACCACTGAGGCCTTCCGGCCCGAGTTGTCGGAGATCGATCAGCTGCCCACGCTCGACATCGCGAAGCTCATGAACGGGGAGGACGCGACCGTGCCGGGCGCGGTCGCCGCGCAGCTGCCGAGTATCGCGGCGGCGATCGACGCCATCGCGGAGCGGATGGGGCGGGGCGGGCGGCTCGTCTACGCGGGTGCCGGAACCGCCGGCCGGCTCGGCGTGCTGGACGCGTCCGAGTGCCCGCCCACCTTCAACACCGACCCCTCCGAGGTCGTCGGCCTGGTCGCGGGTGGCCCGGCGGCGATGACGACGTCGATCGAGGGCGCGGAGGACTCGGCGGAGCTGGCCGTAGAGGACCTCTCCGCCCTGGGCCTCACGGCGGACGACGTGGTCGTGGGCGTCTCCGCCTCGGGCCGTACCCCGTACGCGATCGGTGCCGTGGAGCACGCCCGGGCGCTCGGTGCCCTCACGGTCGGTCTGTCCTGCAACGCGGACAGCGCCCTCGCGGCGGCGGCCGACCACGGCATCGAGGTGGTCGTGGGCCCCGAGCTGCTGACCGGCTCCACCCGCCTCAAGGCCGGTACCGCACAGAAGCTCGTCCTCAACATGCTGTCGACGATCACGATGATCCGCCTGGGCAAGACGTACGGGAACCTGATGGTCGACGTACGCGCCTCGAACGAGAAGCTGCGCGCCCGCTCCCGCCGTATCGTCTCGCTCGCCACCGGCGCCTCCGACGAGGAGATCGAGACGGCCCTCGCGGCAACGGACGGCGAGGTCAAGAACGCCATCCTCACCATCCTGGGCAACGTGGACGGCCCCACGGCGGCCCACCTCCTGGAGGAGAGCGACGGCCACCTGAGGGCGGCCCTGGCAGCAGCGCCTCGTTAGGGGCGCGGAGAACTGCGCGACCAGCCCCCACGCACCCGCACCCGAAGAACCCACCGACCTCATCCGAACCCCGGACTGTCAGTGGGACATGCGAGGGTGGAGGAGCCAAAAGGAAGGGACGCCAAACCGTGAACCACGCGCAACTGACCGCTCTGGGCCGCGCCCTGCGCGTACTAGGCGAGCACGGGGACGCCCTGTCCTCCGACACGCAGGACGCGAAACTGCACGAGGTGAAGGCCGACCTCAAGCGGGCCCTGGACCTGCTGGAGGAGACCGTCACGACGGCGGCCCCGACCACGCGCTGCCCGGAGCACCCCACGGGCCCGGTCGACCAGGACGCCCCGGACCTGTGCCTGCTCTGCGAGACCCGGCGCCGCCTCGCCCGCCGTTCGAAGGTCAACGACTCGTTCCCGCAGGGCCGTCCGACCGCCCCGGACGAGATCGGGGAGCGCACGAAGTCGCGTTACGGAGTCCGGGGCGACCGGCCCCAGCCCCAGCAGCGCTGGCTCCCCGAGCTGTGGACCGGCCAGACCTGGCAGCTCTGCGGCACCCCCCGCCGCGACAAACAGGAGGCGGAGCTGTATCTCGCCGCCCAGCGCCGCGGCCCCCGCCCGAGCATGGCCTACCGACTGGTGCACGAGTTCACCGACTACGAGGTGCTACGGATCTGGGGCACCCCGGTGAAGATCGACATCGAGCCGATGGGCAACCTCTAGCCGGACTCCTCATTCCTCGGCCAGGCCGTGTTCAGGTGTCTGGGGTTGCACCTTCCGTAGCGGCATGTGGTCCGGTGGACCTGCGTTCCGGCCCCTTGAGGAAAGGCCCCTGCTCATGCACTCGTCGTTCGTGCCACCCCGCCGGGTCAAGATCGGTGACGCGGCGGCCTTCGTCGGCAGCACGCCACGGGCGATTCGCCACTACCACGAGATCGGCCTGCTCCCCGAGCCTGAGCGGGGCGGCGACGACCGCCGCCGCTACGAGTACGAGGACATGATCCGCCTGCTGTGGATTCGCAGGATGGCCGACGCCGGGATCGCCCTGGACGACATCCGTGACGCCTTCACCACCGGCACGGCTTCGGCAGGTGCGGACAGCGGAGAAGGTATCGCGGGCATCCTGGAGCGGCTGGAGCAGACCCTCGCCGAGCAGGAGGCGAAACTGCGTCGGCAACGGACCGCCGTGCAGCGGATGCGTACCGAAGGCAGCCGGATGGGCCTGCTCTCCGACTTCGTCACCGAGCGCCTCAAGAGCCTGCCCGAGGGCTCCCTGCGTCAGGCGGACCTGGACAGTCTGCTGGTCACCGAGCGGATCTTCGGCCCGCTCGGCGCGGCCGTCCAGGCCACCCGTTTCGTCGCCCTGGCCACGCATCCCGCTCTGCGGGAGGAGTCCGACCGCATCGATGACGCCGAGGAGGCACTCGATGACAGCGTCGCCGTCGATGATCCACGGGTGGCTCAAGTGGCCGTCGAGCGGCACGCCTTCGAAAGCGCCCTGCATGCCTTCATCGAGGAGTCCGGCCTGGGCAAGGGCGACGATGACCTCTTCGACGCCTGGGACGCTCTGCACCCCGAGGACGGCGAGGACGGCCAGGCCGGCGAGGACAAGGCCGACCTCAGCTCCGGCAGGCGGGAGGCCGACTCCATGAGCACCTACTCCATGAGCGCCGACTCCATGAGCGCGTTCGAAGCCATCGGCAAGATGCCCTACGACTTCTCCCCAGCCCGCCTGCGCTGCATGGAACTGGCCGAAGAACTGTCCGCCCAGGACTGACCCGTTACCTGAAACACGGCCTGGCTCGACATCCCGGCCAGCCCGACACCTCGGCTAGCCCGACACCTCGGCGATCCACTTGATGAAAGCGCCCGGGTCCTGGTCGGCGCCATGTCCGGCATCCCAGTAGTAGGCGGTGTCGACGTCGTCGCCCAGGGTCGTCAGGCGGGCGGAGAGGTTGCCCGCGACGGAGAGCGAGGTGTCGCTGTCCTTGGTGCCGAGGCGTATCCACCAGTGCTTCGACCGGTTCCGGTTGGGGTCCTCGACGAGGTGGTGCATCGGGTTCATCAGGTCGAGCTTCGCGGGGATGTCGGCGTCGAGACGGGCACTGTCGCCGTTCTCGTGGCGCAGGCTGTAGAGCGTGAAGTGGCGCGCCTTCGTGGTCCCCGTACCGAACAGGTTGTTCTCGGGGGTGGCCAGGTCGAAGCCGTCGAACGAGGGCGCGTTCTTCTTCCGGGCGCCCACGTGGGCGAGGAAGTCGGGCCAGGAGAAGGTCGCCCGGCCGCCGGACCAGGTGATGAAGGTGTTCGCGGCCAGGTAGGCGGCACGGTCCGCGTCCGGCAGGGCGGCGAGGTAACTGGTGGCCGACGGCTCCAGATGGGTCTTCAGCAGGTACTCGTCGAGGTTGCGCGCGGTGAGCCTGCCGAAGCCCTTCGCCCGCAGCCCGAGTGAGGCCAGGTAGTCGCCGTACGCGGCCTTCAGTTCCCGGGAAATGGTCTGGTCGACCTGGGCGCCGCTGCCCAGCGGGTTGTCGCCCCAGCACCACTCGTACGCCGTGTCGGAGTGTTCGAGGTCGGTGATCGGGCACCAGGCGCCGACGGCGAAGATCGCGTCGCTCGCGTCGGCCGCGCCGATCGCCTCCAGGTACGGGTCGTAGAGCGGGCTGTCGCCGGACGCGCCGAGCAGCGAGGACAGGGCCCCGCCCGCGCTGACGCCGGAGGAGACGATCCGGTGCACGTTGCCCGGGACCCGGCCCTTGTTGGACTTCAGGTACCGCACGGCGGCCTTCAGGTCCACGATGGCGGCCGGTGCCGTCCCGTAGTACGTGCCGTCGGCGTCGACCAGGCTCCGGCCGCGGGCGCCCGGCTCCACGACGACGTACCCGGCGGCGAGCGCGAGCGCCTGGCGGCTGGTCCCGCCGCCCATCCCGGACGCGACGATCCCGGTGTTCTTCGCCACGGACGACGGCATGTAACCGCCGATGGCGTTGGCGAGGAGGATCGGCGCGTCGGTGGCGTCGACGGCCGTGCCGTCGATCCGCACCGGGACGCTGACGTTCAGGGACTGGTACGCCACGTCGACCGGCTTCGCCACGTACGAGGCGACCTTGTGGAAGCGGTAGACGACCTCGTGGGCGACGCCGTCGGTGTCCTTGATGGTGAGGGTCGACTCGGTGTAGGCGTCGGGGTCGAAGACCAGGGAGGAGCGCCCCGCAGCCGCCGAGGCCGCGGCGGAGGTCCCGCTCCCGGACCGAGTGGCCTGCGTGACCTGCTCGGCCTGCGCGGCCCGTGCCCCGGAGGCGAAGCCGACCGCCGGTACCGCCGCGGCCGCCGTGAGTCCCATGACTACTGCTCTACGCTGCACTTCCGTCTCCTGTCTGCACGGCCCATACGGTCAACAACCGTTTGCCAACGCCCGGTTCGGCGCCGACGGAGACTCCAGTGCACCAACCATTCCTTAAGACTTCCTGTGCCCCTCCGGCCGCAGCACAGGGAACCGGCCACCGCCTCCCAACACCACGTCCTGCCTGGCCCGCCGCCATACCGAACGAATCGCCCACAAAATTGTCAGCAATTTTGGCGCATTCTCGCGGCGGAGCACGGGCGGATGATTGCCGATAAGCGAGACGAGACGTATCGTTACGTCTCATGGAACAGCTTCTCTCCGTCGCCCCGGACGTCCGCCTCTGGACCCAACAGCGCGGCAGCGTCGACGCCCCACCCCTTCTCCTGATCATGGGCGCGGGCGCCTCCGGCCTCGGCTGGCCCGAACCACTGATGGACACCCTCGCCGTCGACCACCGGGTGATCCGGTACGACCACCGGGACACGGGACGCTCCACCTGGGCGTACGAGCAACGCCCCTATCGCATCACCGACTTGGCCGAGGACGCAGTGGCGATCCTGGACGGTCTCGGCGTGGAGCGGGCCCACGTCGTGGGGATGTCTCTCGGCGGCATGCTGACCCAGCTGCTCGTCGCCGACCACCCCGACCGCGTACTGAGCGCCACACTCATCGGGACGTCGGCACTCAGCACCGCGCCGTACATCTGCCCCGACGGGACACGCGTCCCGGTGGAGGAACTGCCCGGCGTCTCCCCCGAGGTATTGAAGATCTGGTCCCACCTCGCCGAGGAGCGCGACCGGGAGGCCGAGCTGGACTGGCGCGTCGCACACTGGCGGGTGCTGGCCTGCGGTCAACTCCCCTTCGACGCCGCGTACTTCCGCGATCTGGAAGAGCGCATCATCGAGCACGCCGGCAGCCCCGCCACCTCGCCCGCACACGCCCTCGCCGACGACTCCGGCATGCTGCGCACGGAGGCGCTCGCGACGACCGAGGTGCCCGTACAGGTCATCCTCGCCCCGGCCGAACCCGTGTTCCCACCACCGCATGCACAGCACATCGCCCAGGCGATCCGAGGCGCCCGCCTCACCGAGATCCCCGGCATGGGCCACGCCCTCCCGGCCGGACTCCTCCCGGCACTCGCCACAGCGATCCTCTCGGCCACCGCTACGTCAGGGCCGCAGCCGACGTGACCACATATCGTTTCAATCGATACCGTATCGATTGAAGCAACAGCGGTAACCTGCCCTCATGACCGCCGACGCCCCTCGCCCCGCCACGACCGCCGCCACCACCGTCGCCCCCACCACCCCCACCGCCTCGCGTGCGACCGATCGCCCCGGCGACACCTCGCCCTTCGCTCTCGGGCTGCTGCTGCGGCAGGCGCACTGGCGGGCGGCCGCGGTGATGTCGGAGGCGCTCCGGCCGCTCGGCATCGAGCTGCGGCACTTCGCGGTGCTGATCGTGCTCGTCGACCGCGGGCCCACCGTGCAGCGGGACCTGGCGGCGGCGACGGGGACGGACAAGGCGGGCATCATGCGCGTCGTGGACGACCTGGAGCGCAAGGGTCTCGCCGTACGCAAGTCCGTTCCGGGGGACCGGCGGGTACGGGCGGTGGAGATCACGCCTCAGGGCGTCGAGCTCTTCGACGCGGCCCATGCGGGGGCGGCGGCGCCGGCCGAGAGCCTGGTCGCAGACCTGAAGCCCGGCGAGCGCGAGCAACTGACCGACCTGCTGACCCGGTTCGCGTACCCCGCGGCGGACGGCGAGGCGTAGGCGCGCCACGCCCCAGGGGCGGACTACGCGGCGAGGCGCTCCGCGAGTGCCTTGGCCTTGGCGGTCGCGTCCCTGAAGGCGCGCTCGCGGGAGACCTCGTAGAGGGGAACCAGCTCGGACATGGCCGGGTTGCGGGGAGCCATCGTCAGCTCCGGGACGATGAATTCGAGATCCATGCCGAGGGTGTCCCTGAGGACGGCCTCCAGATAGTTCTGCACGAACTCGAAGCCCTCGCGCGGGGTGCCCGGCGCGTACGAGCCGCCGCGGCTGGCCACGACGACGACCGGGGTGCCCTTCGCGGACGGCGCCTCGCCCGCCGTACGGCCGAGCAGGAGCACGTTGTCCACCCACGCCTTGAGGGTCGACGGGATCGAGAAGTTGTACATGGGCGCGCCGATCAGCACGGCGTCCGCCCGCTCCAGCTCCTCCATGAGCCGCACGCGCTCGCCGAACGCGGCGGCCTGTTCCGGCGTGCGCTCGGCCGGGTCCGTGAAACCGGCGGACCAGGCGGCGGCCGTGATGTGCGGAACCGGGTCGGCGGCGAGGTCGCGGTGGATCACCCTGCCCTCCGGGTGCTGCTCCTCCCAGGCCTTGCGGAAGGCGTCCGCGACCGAACGGGACGAGGACGCCTCGCCGGGGAGCACGGACGAGTCGATGTGCAGCAGCGTGGTCATGCGCTTTCTCCAAGGATGCGGGGCCCGGGCGGGGGGGGGCCGGGGCAGAGGATTCGTACTCGACGACAGTTAAACACGAGAAGGTATCGAATGATACCGTCGTGGACGAGACGAAGAAGTGACGTCGAGCAGCGGCGAGCAGCGCCGAGCACCAGCGATCGGACGGGAGGTAGACGGCCTTGGACGTCTACGAGGCGGCGACGAGCCGTCGGGCGGTACGCGGATTCACCGACCGGCATGTCCCCCGGGAGGTACTGGAGCGCGTACTGTCCACGGCGGCCAGAGCACCGTCCGCGTCGAACCTCCAGCCGTGGCACGCCTACGTGGTGACCGGCGGGCCGCTGGCCGGGCTCAAGAAGCGAGCAGGTGAGCGCCTCGCCGCGGGCGACCCCTGGGACGAGCCGGAGTACGAGATGTACCCGCCCGCGCTCAAGTCCCCGTACCGGGAACGCCGTTCCGCCTTCGGCGAGCAGCGCTACGGCGCGCTCGGCATTCCGCGCGAGGACCTGGAGGCGCGCCAGCGGGCCGCCGCCGCGAACTGGGAGTGCTTCGGCGCGCCCGCCGCCCTGTTCTGCTACATCGACCGCGACCTGGGCCCGGCCCAGTGGTCCGACGTCGGCATGTATCTGCAGACCGTGATGCTGCTGCTCCGCGCCGAAGGGCTGCACAGCTGTACGCAGATGGCGTGGGCGAAATACCACCGGACGGTCGCGGAGGTCCTGTCACCCCCGGAGGAGCTGATCCTCTTCTGCGGCATGTCGATCGGGTTCGAGGACGCCACGGTGGGATACACCCGTACGGGCCGGGCTCCGCTCGACGAGACGGTCGTGTTCGTCGAGGCTTGAGTCCGACGAAAGCAGAAAGCAGAAAGCGGCAAGCGGCAAGTAGCGGATAGCGGCAGCGAGAGCAGCTGGGAGGCGGCCCGCGATGGCGACGATGGGGAACCTGCCCGAGGTGGTGTCACGCGAGGAGTGGCTCGCGGCCCGCAAGGAACTGCTGGCGAAGGAGAAGGAGCTCACGCGGGCACGCGACCGGGTGAACGCCGAGCGGCGGCGCCTGCCGATGGTCCGCGTCGACAAGCCGTACGCCTTCGAGGGCCCGGACGGGACCGTGTCCCTGCTCGACCTGTTCGAGGGGCGGCCCCAGCTGGTCATGCACCACTTCATGTGGATGTACGACATCGACGCCGACGGCACCGAGCATCCCCGCGACACCGGTTGCCCCAGCTGTTCCTCCGCCGCCGACGGCATCGCCGGACTACGCCAACTGCACGCCCGCGACACGACGTTGGCCGCGGTGAGCCGCGCGCCCTACGCGAAGCTCGCCGCCTACCGCGAGCGGATGGGCTGGACGTTCCCCTGGTACTCCTCGGCCGGCGGCGACTTCAACTACGACTTCCACGCGACGGTCGACGACCGCGTCGCCCCGGTCCAAGTCTTCCACTACACCGAGGCCGAGCTGGCCGAGGCCGGAATGCCCTGGTCGGAGAACCTGCGCGGCGACTGGCCGGGCATCAGCGCGTTCCTGCGGGTGGGCGACGAGGTGTTCCACACCTACTCGACCTTCGGCCGTGGCATCGAGGAGTTCCACAACGGCTACCCCTATCTCGACCTCACCGCCCTCGGCCGCCAGGAGGCCTGGGAGGAGCCGAAGGACCGCGCGAGCCCGCGCGGCATGGAGGTCGGCGGCCCCGGGATGCGTATCCCGGACGAGTACGACGTCTGAGACGGGACGTGTGAGACAGGGCGTGTGAGACGGACGTCTGAGGCGGGACGTGTGAGGCGGGGTGTCGATGCGGCTGCATCCGGGCGAGACCGAGGCCGCCGACTGGCGGGTGGTGCCCGTGCTGGACGCCGTCCGGCAGCTGCGCGCGGCATCACCCGACGTCACCGGACGTCCGCGGGTGATCGCGATCGACGGCCGGGGCGGTGCCGGCAAGACGACCCTGGCCGAGCGGCTGCGCGAGGCGGTGCCCGACTCCGCCGTCGTGCACACCGACGACGTCGCCTGGAACCACGCCTGCTTCGACTGGGGCGCGGTGCTCGCCGAGCACATCCTGCGCCGCCTGCACCGGGGTGAGCCGGTGGACTTCCGCCCGGACGCCTGGATCACCCACGACCGGCCCGGATCGATCACCGTCCCCGCCGGTGCGGACGTCATCTGGGTCGAGGGCACCGGCATCATCCGCGAGGAGCTGGCCCCGTGGCTGGACGCCTCGGTGTGGCTGCAGGGTGACCTCGACGAGCAGGAGCGGTTGCTGTCCGCCCGCGACGGCGACTCCCCCGAACAGCGGGAACACGTGGCCGACTGGCTCCTGGAGGAACTGCCGTTCATGCTGCGGGAACAGCCGTGGGCCCGGGCCACCCTGATCGTCGCCGGCCCTCCGTGGATCGCCCACGACCCGGACACGGAGTTGGTCGTCGCCCCGCCGACCGGCAGCGGACCGGAGTTCCCCTCCCCGGACCTGTGGTGAATCAGCCTCGGCAGCCGGACGGACTGGCAATGCAGCAGTCCGGCCGGATCAGAGCTACAGGGCGATCGGTTTACCCGCAGAGGCGGTCAGGCGTACGAGCAGGCCGTAGCCGGTTGCCATGCAGAGGGCGAGGGTGAGTAGAGCTGGTCCCAAAGCGGTCGCGCCGACGTGCTGAATAAGCAGGCCCAATCCGGCAGGAAGAACAGCAGCACCGATCTGGGATGCGGCGACCTGAAAGCCGATGGTCCTGTCCGCTCTGTCCTGCCCGACACGTTCAGCCGTGGTGAGGGTCAGCAGAGGGAAGACTGGTGCTGCCGTGAGTCCAAGGACCAGCAGACCGGCGAGGGCAAGGACCGCCGGGCCGGGCAGAGCCGTCATGGCGGCGCCGCCAACGATTCCCGCGACGGAACAGGCGAGAACGCGTGCAGCACCGGCGCGTTCGGCAACTGGACCGAGGACGAGGCGACCCAGGAACATGGCGGCCCAGAAGCCCGACACCACCATCCCAGCGGTCGCGGGCGAGAGTCCGCGACCCGTGGTGAGGAAGACGTACGCCCACAGTCCGATGCCCGCCTCGATACCGATGTGGAAGGCGAACACTGCCGCGCTCAACGCGACGACATACCGGCGTGACCCGGCCGGTCGGCCGCAGCCGCGCGTCGGGGCTGTCGCGCACGTACGGGCCTCTGTCGCTCCAGGTTCGTTCGGGCGGTCGGCCCAGAGGCGCCCGGTTCGCAGGAACGCGCAGGCGAGCAGCAGTTGCACCGAGGCGATCACGACGTAGGCCCATCGCCACTGCGGGCTGAAACTCAGAGCGCCGGCGACTGCTACTGGCCCCAGGGTGGCGCCCAACCCGTAGCAGGCGTGCATCCAGGTGATGTGACGGGCTCCGAACCGGCGTGCCGCGTAGGCATTGAGACCGGAGTCGACCGCGCCCGATGCCAGCCCCAGGACGACGGTCGCCGCCACCACCGACCAAAAGGAGGGCGCGAGACTGTAGCCGAGCAGAGCGACCACGGACAGGACCGTGCTTGCGGACAACATCTGGCCGATGTGCATGCGGGTGAGAATGCGCCCGGTCATGGCGCTCGACAGCACCGCGGCGCCGATACCGAACGGCAGGAGCAGCCCCAGAGCCCCCAGGGGCTGGTGGAAGTCGGCACTCATGGAGGGCCAGGCGATGCCGAGCACGCTGTCGGGCAGCGCCATGCTCACATAGGCCAGGCAGGCAAGAACAACAAGAGGCATGGAGAAGTAGCCCTTCGGGCCGCAGGCACGACTCACCCCACGCCCGGTGCGGGCTGATGAGCCGAGGGAAACGGGAATCAGGCGACATCCCCAGGGACGTCGCCGCGTCGTGCCGCAGAACCGAGCAGCACGCGACAACAGGTCACAGTCGAAACCACGTCAACGCGTGCGGTGTTGCCCGGGTCCCCCATCTCCACCCATGCCCGAACCTCCAGCCACTGACCATACTCCCGAGGTGTGAGCGGCGCTTCTGTGTTTCCACACGCCGAATCGTGCAGGGATGGAACACCACCTCTTCACCAGCAGGCCGGTCACGGCAGCCGCCCCTCCCAGTTGAGCCGCCGCACCCGCGCCCGCAGCACCTCCCCCACCGGAGCCTCGCCCACCGACTCCGGCGGACAGTCCCACTCCCGCCCACCACCCACGGGCCGCAGCTGTACGTATCCGCCCTCGCGCCCCATGACCTGTCCGACCCGCCCGTCGCGCAGGTCGACCGCGTACTCCCGGCTCACGCGTCCCCACCCGCCGCCGCCCCGCGCAGCGCGTCGGCCAGCCGAACCGCCGTCCGTACGTTGCACCGCCCCAGCTCCACCAGGGCGTACGGTTCGCCGGTGGCCGCCGTCACCGGGTCGACGCCCAGCGACGGCAGCGCGACGCCCGCCCCCTCCAGGGCCGCCCGAAGGCACGCCACGGCGTCCTCCGTCGACAGCACCCGCTCACTCGACGTCATCTCCATCGCACCCTGCCTCCACTCTGAGTGTTCACGTTCACCACACAGCGTGGCCATCCCGGCTCTAACCTGGCCATAGACGGCGCCCCAACAACGCCTCCTGTCGGACAGGGAGTTGCACATGCCTGGATCGAAGGACCTTGACCCGTCCTCATCACCTCGCGCCCTGATCGGCGCCGAGTTGCGCCACGCCCGCGAGAGGAAGGGCCTCAGCCAGAGCGAGTTGGGCGAGCCCTTGTTCGTCAGCGGCTCGTTCATCGGCCAGTTGGAGGCCGGGACGCGACGCCTCCACCTCGAATACGCCGCCCAGATAGACGAGATCCTCGACACGAACGGCTTCTTCGAGCGGAATTGCAAGGCTCTCGCGAAGTCCAAGTATCCGGATCACTTCGCGGAGGCGGCGGAGGCGGAGGCGGTCGCTACGGCGATCAGGGAGTACGCGACGCTGCTGATCCCCGGGTTGTTGCAGACCAGGGCCTACGCGGAGGCCGTATTCCGCGCCTACAAACCGACGGCGCCGAAGGCCGAGATCGACCCCCTGGTGGCGGCACGCCTCGAACGCGCTCATCTCCTCGACGATCCAACAACGCCGTTGTTGTGGGCGATTCTCGACGAGGCCGCCATCCGACGAAAGGTCGGCAGCGGCGCGGTGATGGGCGAGGCCCTGCAACATGTCGCGAAGCTCGCGAGAGAGCACCGGATCATCGTGCAGGTGCTGCCGTTCGACGCCGGAGCCCACGCGTCAATGACCGGTGCCCTGAAGCTCATGGAGTTCGAGGACGCCCCCTCGCTCTCCTTCGTCGAGGGTCCGGACATGGGGAAGCTACTGGATGACCCAGCCACGGTCGCCCGCCACACCCTGACCTTCGACCTCCTTCAGGCAGCAGCGCATTCGCCTCAAGATTCGCTGGCCCTGCTGGAGTCAGTGGCTCAGGATTACGAACATGGAGCACAGCACCCGTGAGTACGACCTGAGCACCGCCACCTGGCACAAGTCCAGCTACAGCGGCGGCGAGGGCGGCAACTGCCTGGAAGTCGCCCGCTGGCGCAAGTCGACGTACAGCGGCGGGAGCGGTGCCGACTGCCTGGAAGTGGCCCCCGGCCACCCCACCCACGTCCCCGTGCGCGACTCCAAGAACCCCCTCGGCCCGAAGCTCAAGTTCCGGGCCGAGGCATGGTCGGCGTTCGTCGCGAACCTCAAGCAGGACTAGGCAGCCGCCGCCCCGAAGCTCAAGCGCCGAGCCCCGAGCCCTGTTTCTGAGGATTGGGTGGTGGGTCTCAACCCACCCACCCTCCCTGCGAGTTGACTCGACGCAACCGGTTTGCCACGGACAGTCACAAGGGTCTAGCGTGCCCCGATAACAAACAGCCCCCGCTCGGTGCTTGCAGGCACCCGCGGGGGCTTGACCAGCAAGATCGAATGCGAGTCGATCCCATGGCTGACGCCAAGCCTAGTCCTGCCTTCCTGCCCGCGCACGCGACCCCGCCCCACCCGATGGCCAATCCGGGTTACGGGAAACGCAACGCCCCGGACCAACTCCCCCGTACGGCGCACCACTTCGCACACCTCCCACCCCGCGAAGCGGCCGTCGCCGCGTACATCGACCGACTCCCCGGCGGCGCCGACATCTCCGTAAAGACGCTGGCCAAGACGCTCCCGTACGGCCAGTGCGCACTCCGCACGGCCCTGAACAACCTCCAACGGGCAGGCCACTTGCGCCGGGGCCGCGAACACCTGGCCGACTCGGGCAGCCCGCGCTGGATCACCCGAACGTGGTTCTCGCGAACGGCACGGGACGACGACTGGTGGGCGGCGTTCACGCGGGGCGACGTACCGCAGGAACCGCAGGAACCCCCTGCCGGGCAGGGCGGCCCCACCCGCTCCCGCGCGTACATCCTGCTCGCGGCGCTCGGCCGTACGACCCCGTCGCTGTCCCTGTCCGCCAGGGCGTGCGAGGACCTCGCCCCGCTGGTCACGGAGTGGTTCGCGAGGGGCGCGAGCGACGAACACGTACTCCAGTCCCTGACGGCGGGCCTACCGGTACCGGTCCACAGCCCGGCGGCCATCGTCCACAACCGCCTGACGACGAAGCTCCCACCGGAACCGGAACCGACTCCGCCGCCACGCCCGCCCCTCCGCGTACTGGAGTGCGCCAAGTGCGGCACACCGGGCCGCCCCGAGGCCCTGCCAGGTGGCATCTGCGGCCCGTGCCGGGGCGAGGCGGTGCCACCTGGGCCATCAGTCCCCCTGACAGCCACCGCAGTACACGCCCACGCCGCCGCAGCCCGCGCGGCGATGGTCGACCGACGAGAAAGGCCACGCCTATGACCGCTCCAACAGTCCGAAGGCACACAGCGGGGGCACGATGGAAGGGAGGAGGCAAAACCATGACCCCTGGCACCACCGAACACCCGCAGATGTCCGTCGAGGACTTCGAAGAGCTTGCCCGCAAGGCGCCGAAGCGCGTGAAGCTCGAATTCCTCGAAGGGCGGCTGTCCAGCAAGTACCCCCTCGACGTCGAGGACTTCGAGGAACTGGAAAGCCGGGCGCCCGAGACCGTGCGGCTTGAGTACATCAACGGAAAACTAAGGGTCAAGGCAATGCCGGACGGCAAGCACACGTCGATCTTCATGTGGCTGCTCCGCCAGTGCATGCAGCAGCGCCCTGACCTGGACCTCGCGCCCGAGCGGGGCGTCAAGGCGGAGGCCTACCGCAAGGGCCGTGCACGTACGGACGGCTTCCTGGCGCCGGTGGACCACTTCAGGGACGACGGCGAGTGGTCCGAGACCGACGGCGCTCTCATGGCCGTCGAAATCACCTCCCACGACCGCGACACCGACCAGCGCGACCGTATCGACAAGCCCGTCGGCTACGCGGAGGCCGACATCCCCGTCTACCTCCTCATCGACCGCGACAACAACACCGTCACGGTGTTCAGCGAGCCGAAGGACGGCCGCTACCAGCAGGCCCCGTCCTACCCGTGGGGAGCCACCGTGGAGATCCCGGAGCCCGTCGGCATCACGCTGAAAACCGAGAAACTCAAGGACTACGCGGACTGACGGCCTGCGCGCACCGACGAAAGAAGAGCCAAGTGAACCAAGCGCACGCACCCGCCGGTGAAGTTGGCAAGTCCGCCGCCGCGCCCATCCCAGCAAGCGGACCGGATGAGCTGCAGCGCCTGCGGGACAAGGCGGACATCGCTGAAGCTCAAGCCCGCGAGGCGGCTCCGGCCGGGGCGGCCATGTCCCACGACGAGTTCATGGCCCAGCTGGAGGATGAGGACCGCCAGAAGACCGCTTCCTGACCCACCAACGGGACGCCCGAGGGCGGCACCCCTGCAAGAAGGGGTGCCGCCCTCGGCGTACAACAGCCATCCGTGTTGGTCGGCTCAGCTGAGTGAGCGGAGCGCCGCCGCGTCGTACGCTCCCAGCTCCTCGAACCGGCCGTCGAGGACCTTCGCCGCCCACTGGGGGTCCTGAAGGAGGGCGCGGCCCACGGCCACCATGTCGAACTCGTCGCTCTCCAGACGGTCCAGCAGGTCGTCGATGCCTCTGGCCGGGGCGCCCTCGCTCTGGAGTCCATTGAGGAAGTCGCCGTCGAGGCCGACCGAGCCGACGGTGATGACCGGCTTGCCCGTCAGCTTCTTCGTCCAGCCGGCCAGGTTCAGGTCCGAGCCGTCGAACTCCGGGCGCCAGTAGCGGCGGGTGGAGGCGTGAAAGGCGTCCACACCGGCCGCGACGAGCGGGGCCAGCAGCGCCGCCAGCTCCTCCGGCGTCTCGGCGAGACGTGCCTCGTACGCCTGCTGCTTCCACTGCGAGAAGCGGAAGACGACCGGGAAGGACGGCGAGACGGCGGCACGCACCGCGGCCACGATCTCCGCGGCGAACCGCGTCCGCGCGACCAGGTCGCCGCCGTACGCGTCGGTGCGACGGTTCGTACCGGCCCAGAGGAACTGGTCGATCAGGTAACCGTGCGCGCCGTGCAGTTCGACCCCGTCGAAGCCGATGCGCTCGGCGGCGGCAGCGGCCTCGGAGAAGGCCTGGATGACGTCGTCCAGGTCCTGCCGGGTCATGGCCCTGCCGGTGACCTTGGCGCCCTCCGTGTGGATACCGGACGGGCTGACGGACGGGGCGTCCGCGAACGGCGGCTGGCCGGCCCGGCGCACGCTCCCGATGTGCCAGAGCTGGGGCACGATCTTCCCGCCCGCCGCGTGCACGGCCTCGGCGACCTTCGCCCACCCGGCCAGCTGCTCCGCCCCGTGGAAGCGGGGGACGTCGTCGCTCTGCCCGGCCGACTCATGGCCCACGTACGTGCCCTCGGTGACGATCAGGCCGACCCCGGCGGCGGCACGGCGCGCGTAGTACGACGCCACGTCCGCCCCCGGAACACCGCCCGGCGAGAAATACCGGGTCATCGGCGCCATCGCGATCCGGTTCGGAACGGTCAGGCCGTTGAGGGCGACGGGCCGGGAAAGGACCTCGGCCGCGCGGGAGGCGGAGGGGGCGACAGTCACCTGGGGGCTCCTCGGGGGGATGGAGTGGTCGAGCAGTCAGTCGAGCAGTCAGTCGAGCGGTCAGCCGGTCGGTCGGTCGGTCGATCTGCGGATCCATGTGTACGTATGCGCATCCCCATTGGTATGTGCATACGCATGGATCACTCCTGGAGTGAACCACCCCGATGACCAGGACATTCCGCTTCCCCACCCCCGGCCCTCCGTGATCCCGGCCACACCTCCGCACCCGATCAAGGCCGACCTGTTCGCGCTTGTGATCGATAAGGTGTGGTGGCCATCAACACCATTCGAACGCAAGGGAACAGATGGGTAGACAGATACGGTGGACGGCCGCTCTCGCCGTCCCCCTCGCTCTCGGGGCGACTCTGCTCGCTCCTACGACCACCGCCCAGGCGGAGACGGTCGTTTCCGGGAACTACACCTCGGTCTTCAACTACCCGAGGCCCACGAGCGCCTACGACTACTCGATCAGCACCGGAGCCGGCGAGCTGATCGATCTCGCGGCGCCCGGTTCGACCCTGTACATGGGGATGTACTGGTTCAACAGCTCGGGCCTGCGGACGAAGCTCACCGCCGCCCAGGAGCGCGGAGTGACGCTGCGCATCGTCTCCGAGGAGGCGAACCGGCCCTCCAGCGACCTGGACCAGCTGGCGCTGACGGGCAACTCGACCCTCACGTGGTGCAGCCGCAGCTGCCTGGGCAACGGCTCGGGCGACACACGGGCGATCAACCACGACAAGTACATGGTGCTCGACGCGCTCACCGACGGCCGCAAGAACGTCGTCTGGCAGAGCTCGCAGAACCTCGCGGGCGGCCAGGACGGCGAGATCAACAACGCGGTCGTCGTGGCGAACAACGCGACCCTCGCCACCCGGTACCGCAACCACTTCAACGCCCAGGTCGCGCACTCCGGCGACAGCCTGCACACGACGTACGACCACACCACCGGCGACCCGAGCTCCCCGGTCGAGGCGTACTTCTCCCCGCGCGACACGGCCTCGGACGCCACGCACTACGGCAACGCCGACATCCTCGCCTCGTTCATCGACCAGGTCGACTGCGAGAGAGACGGCAAGATCAGGATCTCGGCGGCCGAGCTCGACCAGCGCACCACCCGCCCCGCCGTCTACGAGGCCCTGGAGGCCAAGAAGACCGAGGGCTGTGCCATCGACGCGAACGCCCGCGACCTCAGTGACGGCGGCGGCAACAACGGCATCAACGAGCTGGCCGGTCTCGACATCCCGGCCTACGGCAACCGCCCCGGCGGCTGCCGCTACAAGGCCACGGCCACGTCGTCCTGCAACCGCGGCACCGTGCACTCCAAGTACCTGCTGACGGAGTGGAAGAAGGCCGACGGCACCCAGGTGCAGCACGTGTACACGGGCTCCCACAACTGGACCGCCGGCTCGCTGAAGACCAACGACGAGACGATCCTGCGCATCGACGACGCGGGCACCTACCAGGCGTTCGTCGCCAACTTCAACAAGGCCCGCGCCCTCGTGGTCGACATCGACTCCACGAAGTACGGCTCGACGTCCCAGCACTACTCCCGCGTCAACGTGAACGCCAACGGCGACCAGCACTACAGCGCCGTCGCCTCCGGTGGCACCTCCGCCGTCTACACGGCGGTCGTGTACGAGCAGGGCGACCGGCACGACGCCTCGGACACCGAGCTGGGCACCGACGTGTACATCCGCATGTACAAGGACGGCGTACCCCTCTGGGACGAGAAGCTGTTGAGCAATAGCGGGACCGGTACCACCTGGTCGCACCAGAAGCCCGACGTCGGCGTGGACGACCAGGGCAACGCGACCGTCGTCTGGGCCAAGGACGACGACGGCAACAAGTACGCCGACATCGCCGTGCGCCGGATCACCCCGGACGGGACGGTCACGACCCTGCCGCGCCCCCACGCCTCCGGTGACGGGGATCAGCTGCGGCCGACGGTCGCCGTGGCCGGTGACGGTTCCTACGGCGTCGCCTGGGAGTCCACGGCCGACGGCTCGACGCTCAACCAGGTGTACGCGAGCAGCTGGTCGCCGACCGGTGCCGCGCGCTACCAGGACGTCCAGGTCAGCACGATCAACTCCGGTGCGGCCGGGTCCAACCGCCGGCCCGACGCGGCGATCGACGACGCCGGGAACATGGTGGTCGCCTGGGAGGAGGACGCGGACGGCAACGGCGGCCTCAACGTCGGGGTGGCGAAGCTGAACACCTCGGGCGGCTTCGCTGTGGCGCGCAAGTCGGCCAACTCGCTCACGGACGGGCAGCAGATCAGGCCCGCGGTGGCCTCGGCCGGTGACGGCCGGTTCGTCGTGGCGTGGACGGACGAGTACACCACCGGCACCGGCACTCTGGTCCGGGACCAGCGGATCCAGCACCGCGTCTTCTCGGCGGCCGGCACCGCCGCGGCTGCCGACCGGCGGACCACCGAGGACGCCGCCGAAAGCGGCCCCTTCGTCGACGGCAAGCGGCCGATCTCCGATCAGGCCGACGCCGATGTGGCGGTCGCCGACGACGGCAGCTTCGTCGTGGCGTGGAAGGAGGCCTTCGACGTGCTCCTCGGCAACCCCGCGACCCTGTATGCCGGCCAGGACGACGTCTGGGCCCGCGGCTTCAACGCGGACGGGACCGCGACCGACCGGCTCGTTCCCACCCGGATGAACGTGGTGACCGGCGGGGGCCAGGGCGGCCCGGCCGTGGCCCTGGCCGCGAACGGCCGTCTGGCGCTGACGTACTCGGACGACTACGACGGCAACGGTCACAACGAGATGCGCCTGCGGGACGCGTTCAAGAACGCCTGATCACGCCCCGTCGGCGGAACGCCGGCGGAAACGCCCGAGGGCGGCACCCCTGGAATGGGGTGCCGCCCTCGTTCGCGTGATGCGAAGTACTGCGTGATGCGAAGTACTGCGAACTGCGACGTACTGCGAACTACCGAGCCTTGGCTGCTTGCGCAGGGGCTCAGAAGTCCATGTCACCGCCCGGCATGCCGCCACCGGCGCCGGCGCCGGCACTGGCCTTCTCCGGCTTGTCGGCGATGACGGCCTCGGTGGTGAGGAACAGCGCGGCGATGGACGCGGCGTTCTGCAGGGCAGAGCGCGTGACCTTCGCCGGGTCGATGATGCCTTCGGCGATCATGTCGACGTACTCACCGGTGGCGGCGTTGAGGCCGTGGCCGACGGGAAGGTTGCGCACCTTCTCGACGATGACGCCACCCTCGAGGCCACCGTTGACGGCGATCTGCTTGAGCGGGGCCTCCAGGGCGAGCTTCACGGCGTTGGCGCCGGTCGCCTCGTCACCCTCCAGGTCCAGCTTCTCGAAGACCGAGGAGGCCTGGAGCAGGGCCACGCCACCACCGGCGACGATGCCCTCCTCGACGGCCGCCTTCGCGTTGCGAACGGCGTCCTCGATGCGGTGCTTGCGCTCCTTGAGCTCGACCTCGGTGGCGGCACCGGCCTTGATGACGGCCACGCCGCCGGCCAGCTTCGCCAGGCGCTCCTGGAGCTTCTCGCGGTCGTAGTCCGAGTCGGAGTTCTCGATCTCGGCACGGATCTGGTTGACGCGACCGGCAACCTGGTCCGCCGAACCCGAGCCGTCCACGATCGTCGTCTCGTCCTTGGTGATGACGATCTTGCGAGCGCGGCCGAGCAGCTCAAGGCCCGTGTTCTCGAGCTTGAGGCCGACCTCCTCGGAGATGACCTCGCCGCCCGTGAGGATGGCGATGTCGTTCAGCATCGCCTTGCGGCGGTCACCGAAGCCCGGAGCCTTGACGGCGACGGACTTGAAGGTGCCACGGATCTTGTTGACGACCAGGGTCGACAGGGCCTCGCCCTCGACGTCCTCGGCGATGATCAGCAGCGGCTTGCCCGACTGCATGACCTTCTCCAGGAGCGGGAGCAGGTCCTTGACGTTGGCGATCTTCGAGTTGGCGATCAGGATGTAGGGGTCGTCGAGGACGGCCTCCATACGCTCCATGTCCGTGGCGAAGTACGCCGAGATGTAGCCCTTGTCGAAGCGCATACCCTCGGTGAGCTCGAGCTCCAGACCGAAGGTCTGGGACTCCTCGACCGTGATGACGCCTTCCTTGCCGACCTTGTCCATCGCCTCGGCGATGAGCTCGCCGATCTGGGTGTCGGCGGCGGAGATGGAGGCCGTCGAAGCGATCTGCTCCTTGGTCTCGACATCCTTGGCCTGCTCAAGGAGGGCACCGGAGACGGCCTCGACGGCCTTCTCGATACCGCGCTTGAGAGCCATCGGGTTGGCGCCGGCGGCGACGTTGCGAAGGCCCTCGCGGACCAGCGCCTGCGCCAGAACGGTCGCGGTGGTCGTACCGTCACCGGCGACGTCGTCCGTCTTCTTGGCGACTTCCTTGACCAGCTCAGCGCCGATCTTCTCGTACGGGTCCTCGAGCTCGATCTCCTTGGCGATGGAAACACCATCGTTGGTGATCGTGGGGGCGCCCCACTTCTTCTCGAGGACGACGTTGCGACCCTTGGGACCAAGGGTGACCTTGACGGCGTCGGCGAGCTGGTTCATCCCGCGCTCGAGACCGCGCCGTGCCTCCTCGTCGAACGCGATGATCTTGGCCATGTGAAGTGGTCCTCCCGGACTGGGGTGGAATCTCCAGGACCGCGCCCGCGCCCGCGACGGACGGCCTGCCGACCTCGTGGTTCCTTGCCCCACCCGGCCTGCGGGCCTCACCGACCCGGTCCTCGTTATCACTCTCACCTTCAGAGTGCTAACGCCAATGATTAGCACTCGACCCATGCGAGTGCAAGCGGCTCCGGATGATCCGCAGGTGGGAGCTGGTGGGAGCAGGCGGGAAGAGAGCGCACGGACGGCGCGGACGGGGTGCGGGCATGCCGAAGGGCCCGCACCCGGTGGGGTACGAGCCCTTCGGAAGAAGAACGTCGCTGCAGTAAGTCGGCGCGTGCTTCAGCCGGTCGCCAGTCGGACCATGTCCGCCTGCGGCCCCTTCTGGCCTTGCGAGATCTCAAAATCGACCCGCTGACCCTCTTCCAGGGTGCGGTAGCCGTCCATCTGAATCGCGCTGTAGTGGACGAAAACATCCGCACCACCGTCGACCGCGATGAAGCCGTACCCCTTCTCCGCGTTGAACCATTTGACGGTGCCCTGAGCCATGCCTAACTCCCCTATTACTGGCCCTTGCACAGACCCGCACTTCGCGGATCCGGGTCAGACCTCACCCCCCAACGGTTGGGGGTGTGCGCCGGAACGCGTCGACCGCGGCTGAATGTATCCGTCCAACTGCCGTCTGCAACAGGTCAATCCGACGAGAATTCCGGGCACGACCGATCGGGAATATGTGAAGAATTCACGAAGATTCAGGGCAAGTCGGGCCCCATGAATGCCATAAAAGGCTCAAAAAGGTGGGGCACTTTGGCTACTTCTTGTCGGGCTTCGGGCGGGATCTCAATGCGCCCGGCGTGCGGATCGAAGCAGGTTCCCCAACTGTACCGCGCTCAACCATACAGAATTGCCCCCTCCGCTTCTCTCACGGAGGGGGCAATTCGATGAACTCTCGGTGACGGCAGTTACCGAAGGTAATTATCAGCCCTCGGCACGGCTCCCGACGGTCAGCCGCCGGCGACGGCGGGAATGATCGACACCCCGGCCCCGTCCGGCGTCGCCGTCTCCAGCCCCTGCTCGAAGCGGACGTCGTCGTCGTTCACGTACACGTTGACGAACCGGCGCAACTGCCCCTGGTCGTCCAGGACCCGGGCGGCGATCCCGGTGTGGTTCTTCTCCAGATCGGCGATGACCTCACCAAGAGTCGCCCCCTCAGCGACAACCTCGGCCTGGCCGCCCGTGTAGGTACGCAGGATGGTGGGGATACGAACGTTGACGCTCATGGGGTTGGACCTCCGTCGGAGTGGGTGGCCCCTTCAGGGGCGCGGGGAACGGCGCAGTCTTTGGCTCTTGGGGGCGCGGGGCAGTCTTTTGGCTTTTAGGGGCGCGGGGAACTGCGCGACCAGCCCCCACGCGCCCGCAGGATGAAACGACTAGCCGAGCCCAGCCTCACGGAAAGAATCCAGGTTCGGCCGGATCGTCGCGGTCAGCCCCGTGTCGGAAGCAACCGCATCCAGCGTCTTCAGACCATCACCCGTGTTGAGCACAACAGTGGTCAGACTCGGATCCAGCAGACCGTTCTCGATCAGCTTCTTCGCCACCCCCACCGTCACACCACCGGCGGTCTCCGCGAAGATCCCCTCGGTCCGCGCCAGCAACTTGATCGCGTCGACCACCTGCTCGTCATTCACGTCCTCGACAGCCCCACCCGTACGCCGGGCGATATCGAGAACGTAAGGACCATCCGCCGGGTTACCGATCGCCAGCGACTTCGCGATCGTGTTCGGCTTCTGCGGCCGTACGACGTCGTGCCCGGCCTTGTACGCCACGGACACCGGCGAACAGCCCTCGGCCTGCGCACCGAAGATCTTGTACGGCTTGTCCTCGACCAGCCCGAGCTTGATCAGCTCCTGCAGACCCTTGTCGATCTTCGTGAGCTGCGAGCCCGAGGCGATGGGCACGACGAGCTGGTCGGGCAGCTGCCAGCCGAGCTGCTCACAGATCTCGTACGCCAGGGTCTTGGAACCCTCCGCGTAGTACGGCCGCAGGTTGACGTTGACGAAGCCCCAGCCCTCGCCGGCCGGGTCGCCGATCAGCTCGGAGCAGAAACGGTTCACGTCGTCGTAGTTGCCCTCGATGCCGACGAGCTCGCCGCCGTAGACCGCGGCCATGACGACCTTGCCCTGCTCCAGGTCGTGCGGGATGAACACACAGGACCGGAAGCCGGCGCGCGCGGCGGCGGCGCCCACCGCGCCGGCGAGGTTGCCGGTGGAGGAGCAGGAGAGCGTGGTGAAGCCGAAGGCACGCGCGGCCTCCAGCGCCTGGGCGACGACCCGGTCCTTGAAGGAGTGCGTCGGATTGCCGGAGTCGTCCTTCACGAAGAGCTTGCCGGCGTCGACACCCAGCTCGCGCGCGAGGTTGTCGGCCTGGACGAGCTTGGTCCAGCCGGGGTTGATGTTCGGCTTGTCGGCCACGTCCGCGGGGACGGGCAGCAGCGGCGCGTACCGCCAGATGTTCGCGGGGCCCGCCTCGATCCGCTTGCGGAGTTCCTCGGTGTCGTAGGCCGAGAAGTCGTACGCGATCTCCAGCGGGCCGAAACACTCCTCGCAGGCGAAGACCGGACCGAGCGGGACGCGGTGGCCGCATTCACGGCAGGAAAGCGCGGCGGCCGGTCCGAGGTCGACGGAGTTCGCGGCGGGGGTGGAGTTCGTGGTGCTTGCAACTGTCTGCGCAGCCATGGAGGCGAGGCCCTTTCTCCTCATCTTCCTCACGACGCACTTCGCCGTGAGACGGATTTGGCACCTTCCCTAGCCGGGAGCCTCGCTGCGCTGATCGACGATGATCAGGACGAGACCGGCTGGAGGGTTGCCGGGGCTTCAACGGGCCGTATCCCTCTGCCCCTCTGGATGAGCGGTATTCAGTTGTGGTTCTGGTTCCGGATCTGCTTCCGGTTTTGGTTGTACACGCAACGACCCCCGACATGCGATGGTCATCAGCGTTGTTCAAGACTGTAACCGAAGGCCTGGATGGTGGAGAGAGCCGTCCGAACCGCGAGATGACAGTGACGCACCCGACAGTGCCTCGCGCCGCGCCGGGCACACGCATCCCAATGAACGCAAGGGAGAGCCGCACGTGCTGGAAGACGTCGAGCGCTGGCTGAGCACGCGCTCCTGGTCCGTCGAGGACCGCCCGCTCAAGCAACTCATCGCCGCGAAGCGTGCCACCGGCTCCACGGTGAGTGTCGTACTGCCCGCGCTCAACGAGGAGGAGACCGTCGGCGAGATCGTCGCGATCATCCGCCGTGAGCTGATGACCAGGAAGGTGCCGCTCGTCGACGAGATCGTGGTGATCGACTCGGGTTCGACGGACCGCACCTCCGAGGTCGCCGCCGACGCGGGGGCCCGTGTCGTGCACCGGGACGAGATCCTGCCCCGGCTGCCGGCCGTCCCCGGCAAGGGCGAGGTGCTGTGGCGCTCGCTCCTCGTCACCAGCGGGGACATCGTCGCCTTCGTCGACGCGGACCTCAAGGAGTTCTCGGCGGACTTCGTCTCCGGGATAGTCGGCCCGCTGCTCACCGACCCGGGCGTGGACCTCGTCAAGGCGATGTACGACCGCCCGCTGGGCTCCGCCGCAGGTCAGGGGGGCCGGGTCACGGAACTCATGGCCCGTCCGATCCTGAACATGCACTGGCCGCAGCTTGCCGGCTTCGTCCAGCCGCTGGGCGGGGAGTACGCGGCCCGCCGCTCCCTCCTCGAACAGCTCCCGTTCCCCGTCGGATACGGCGTCGAGCTGGGCATGCTGGTCGACGCGCTCCACCTGGTGGGCCTGGACGCCCTGGCCCAGGTCGACGTCGGCGTCCGCAAGCACCGCCACCAGGACGGCCAGGCCCTGGGCCGCATGTCCGCCGCGATCTACCGCACGGCCCAGCTCCGCCTGGCCCGCGGCCACATGATCCGCCCCTCCCTCACCCAGTTCGAACGCGGCGAGAACGGCTTCGAGCCGCGCACGTACTCGGTGGACATGGAGGAGAGGCCGCCGATGGCGGAGATCGAGGAGTACGTGGAAAGGAAAGCGGCGTAGCGCTCCGCGGGGTGCGCCGTTGTTGTCTGCGGCGCCGGTGGGGGCTGGGCGCGCAGTTCCCCGCGCCCCTAAAGGCAAAAGACTGCGCAGTTCCCCGCGCCCCGGGGGGGGGGGGCCCCGCCCGGGCCGACGCGCGCGCGCCCCGGGGGCGGGGGGGGGCCCCCCCCCCCCCCGCCCGCGCCGCGGCCCCCGCCCCCCCCCCCCCCCCCCCCCCCCCCCCGCGCCCCGCCCCCCCCCCCCCCCCCCCCCCCACCGGCGGCCAGGCGAGGCACACCTCACGCACCACGGCGAGTGGGAACGTTTGAGCGTTTACAGCGGGGGCTAGATTTCGTGTCATGGTCTCCACCCGCGGCACCCACAACATCCTGGTCGCCTCCAACCGCGGCCCGATCTCGTACACCCAGGACGAGACAGGCACGCTCACGGCCAAGCGCGGCGGAGGCGGCCTGGTCTCCGGCCTCTCCGCGATCGGCCCGGACGCGGGCGCCCTGTGGGTGTGCTCGGCCCTCGGCGACGGCGACCGCGAGGCCGTACGACGCGGGGTGGGCGAGGACGGCGTACGGATGCTGGACATCGACGCCGACACCCACGCCGCCGCGTACAACGACATCGCCAACTCCGTGCTGTGGTTCGTGAACCACCTGCTCTACCAGACACCGCTCGAGCCGGTCTTCGACAAGGAGTTCCGGCGCCAGTGGGCGGCGTACGAGACGTACAACCACGCCTTCGCCGAGGCGCTGGCCGAGGAGGCGGCGGAGGGCGCGGCCGTCCTCGTACAGGACTACCACCTGGTCCTCGTCCCGCGGATGCTCCGCGAACTCCGCCCCGACCTGCGGATCGGGCACTTCTCGCACACGCCGTGGGCTCCGCCGGACTACTTCCGGCTGCTGCCGGACGACATCGCGGCGAAGGTGCTCGGCGGAATCCTCGGCGCGGACCGGGCCGCGTTCCTCACCCAGCGGTGGGCGGACGCGTTCACGGACTGCTGTCACGCCGTCCTGGGCCCCGGGATCCCCTCCGGTACACGGATCGGGGTGCACGGTCTCGGGGCGGACGCGGACTTCCTGCGCGAGCGCTCGCACCGGCCGGACGTGGACGAGCGGCTGGCGGTCCTGCGCGAGCAGATCGGTACGGCTCCGGACGGCAGCGCCCGTAAGGCGGTCGTGCGGGTCGACCGGACCGAGCTGTCCAAGAACATCGTGCGCGGGCTGCTGGCGTTCCGGGAGCTGCTGGAGGAGCGGCCGGAGTGGCGCGAGCGGGTGGTGCACGTGGCGTTCGCGTACCCGTCGCGGCAGGATCTCGCGGTCTACCGCGACTACACGGCCGAGGTGCAGAGGGTCGCGGACGAGATCAACTCCCGGTACGGGACGCCCGGTTGGACCCCGGTCCTGCTCAACCTCAAGGACGACTTCGCGCGTTCCCTCGCCTCCTACCGACTGGCGGACGTGGCCCTCGTCAACCCCATCCGGGACGGCATGAACCTCGTCGCCAAGGAGATGCCGGTCGTGTCGGACGACGGTTGCGTGCTGGTGCTCTCGCGGGAGGCGGGGGCGTACGAGGAGTTGGGCGAGGACGCGGTCGTGGTGAACCCGTATGACGTTTCGGGCACGGCCCGGGCGTTGCACGAGGCGTTGACGATGCCGGTGGGTGAGCGGGCCGAGCGGACGAAGCGGTTGGCTGTGGCTGCGACCGCTCTGCCTCCGGCGCAGTGGTTTCTGGATCAGCTTCACGCGCTGGACTCGTAGGGCTGGCTGCCGCGGGTTGTTTGGACCGTGCGGGTCCGCTGCCGCTGGTCGCGCAGTTCCCCGCGCCCCTAAAAGCCAAAAGACTGCGCAGTTCCCCGCGCCCCTAAAAGCCTAGGGGGCCAGCTCGGTTGCCAGAGCTGCCAGTAGGCGGACCACTCCCTCCGGGCCGTCCACCACCAGGTCTGCCCGGTCCGACAGTTCTGTCACCTCGTTGCTGCCGCTGCAGACGAGGAGGCCGTGGACGCCGTCGGAGCGGAGTTTCTCCACGGCGGCGAAGGCGGGGAGGTCGCCGAGGTCGTCGCCGCAGTACATGACCGACTCGGCTCCGACGTCGCGTACGTACTCGCCGAGGGCGACGCCCTTGTCCATGCCGGGCGGGCGCAGTTCCAGGACCATTCTTCCCGGTTCGACGATCAGGCCGTGGCGGGCGGCCAGCTCGGCGAGGGGTTCGCGGAGGGCCTCGAAGGCGGCCTGGGGGTCCTGGGCGCGGCGGGTGTGGACCGCGACCGCCCTGCCCTTCTCCTCGATCCACGTGCCCTGCCAGGCGCCGATGGCGTCCAGGAACCCGGGGAGTTCGGCGCGGGCCTCGGCGACGCCGGGGTGGGGGGCGGGGGCCTGGACCGTGCCGGTGACGGCGTCCCAGCGTTCCGCCCCGTAGTGGCCGAGCACGACGAGGTGCTCCAGGCCCGGGACTCCGGCGAAGCCGCCGTGGCGTACGGCCACGCCGGCCGGGCGTCCGGTGACGACGGCGACGGAGGCGACCTTCGGGGCGAGTGCCGCCAGGGCGGGTACGGCGTCCGGGTGGGCGCGGGCCTGTTCTGGGTCCGGGACGATCGGGGCGAGGGTGCCGTCGAAGTCGAAGGCGAGGACTGCCCTGGTGGGCCGCGCGATGATGGCTTCGAGGCCGTCTCGGCCCGCCGGGGTCACGGGGGTCGGCATCGACGATGACTCGGGGTGACTGGCCATGCTCCGACCCTATCCGCGGCCGAGAAGTCTTTCGCCCCCGCCGCCCCTACCCATTCCCGTCACTAACTCAGGGGCTACGCCCCCGAACCCCCAAAAGATTGCGCAGTTCCCCGCGCCCCTAGAGGTCTTTAGGGGCGCGGGGAACTGCGCGACCAGCCCCCACCGGCCCGCACCCGAAAACGCACCCCCCACGGGGTCTGGGGCGGAGCCCCAGAAGGATGGGACGGGTAGGGGCGGCGGGGGCGAGAAAAAGCCCTCAGCCCTCCCTCTCGGCCCGCCGCACATCCCGCACCCGTCGCAGCCGATTGACCGTAACGGGGTCATGGGCAAGGGCCCGCGGCGCGTCCAGGAGGGCGTTCAGGAGCTGGTAGTAGCGGACGGGCGCCAGCCCAAGTTCTTCGCGTATCGCCCGCTCCTTGGCCCCCGGAGACGCCCACCCCCGCCGCTCCAGCGCAAGAACGGCAACCTCCTCGGAGGTCAGCTCCTGGTCATCCATGCCAGGCACGGTAGCCGCTACCACCGACAGAGTCAGGACGCGTTCTCCGACGCCGCAGCAGCCCTCTGCAGCTGCCCCAGAATCGCCGAAGGATTACCCTTCGGCCCCACCGCCTTGCCTATCTGCTGCTTGATGTCCGCGCTCACGGACGCCCACGACGTCTTGGCCACGGGATACAACTCGGCATTGGGCAACTCGTCGAGGAAACCGACAAGGTCCGCGTCGGACCTGTCCGCGGACATCGCCTCGGACGCCGACGTGGTCACCGGCAGCAGGTCGTACTCGTGCGAGAACTCGAGCACGTTCTTCTCGCTGTAGACGTAGTCGAGGAAGTGCCCGACCTGCTCCGCATGCCCGGGCTTCCTGAACGCCATCATCCAGTCGGCGACACCCATCGTCGCCTTGGACCGCCCGTTGATCCCGGGCATCGGCACCATGCCGAACTTCACGCCCTTCGCCGCGGCGGCCTTCATCAGTGTGGGATGGCCGTTCAGCATTCCGACCTCGCCGCGAGTGAACGCAGCAAAGGCCTCCGCACGGTTGAGATTCGCGGGCGCGACGGGTCCGGTGAGCCCCTTCTCGACCAGTTTCTCCTTGAGCCAGGTGAAGGTCTCGACGTTCTGCTTGGAGTCGATGCCGTACGACCCGACCGTGTCGGTGTAGCCGTCGCCGCCGCTCAGCAGCCACATCATCGTCTCGGCCTGCGCCTCCTCGGGGCCCAGCGGCAGCGCGTACGGATACTTCACGCCACGCGACTTGAGGACCTCGGCGTCGGACGCGAGCTGGCTCCAGCTCTGCGGCGGGGTGAGGCCCGCGTCACTGAAGAGCTTCTTGTTGTAGAAGAGCAGGCGGGTCGAGGAGGCGAACGGCATGCCGTACTGCGTCCGGTCGATCTCTCCCGCCTCGGTGAACCGGGTCACGAAGTCGGCCTGGGTGTTGATGGAGAGCAGGTCATCGGCCTTGTAGAGCTGCCCCTTGGCGGCGTAGTCGGCGTACGCGCCGATCTGCGCCATGTCGGGTGCGTCACCGTCGGCGACCATCTTCTTGACCTTGGCGTCCACCTCGTTCCAGGAGTAGACGCTCACCTCGACCCTGACCCCGGGGTTCTTCGCCTCGTACGCCTTGGTCAGCTCGTCCCAGTACTTCTGGGAGCTGTTCGCCCTGGAGTCGCCGTAGTCGGCCGCGACAAGCCTCAGCGTGACGTCCTCGGACCCGGAGGAACCGCCACAGCCGCCGAGGGCCGCCGTCATGCCCAGCGCGGACACCACCGCGATCGGACCTGTCACTCGCCGCTGCACCGCTGTCGCCCCACCCTTGTCGTCCCGCACGGCTGGTTCACACGTGCGATCCCATGCTTTCGATTCGCAATTTTCGCTCTAAGGTCTACACCACGTGAGTGGACTAGACCTCTCACGGGGTAAGGGGCGACACTGTACGCGTGAGACATGTCATCGCCCTCGACGTGGGCGGCACCGGGATGAAGGCCGCCCTCGTGGGGGCGGTCGACGCCGCGCCCTCCGGGGGGACACCCCCCGTGCTGCACCGGGCCCGTCGCGCCACGGGCCGGGAGCACGGTCCGGACTCCGTCGTCGAGTCGATCCTCGACTTCGCCGCCGATCTGCGCGCGCACGGCGAGCGCCACTTCGGCGAGCCCGCGGCGGCCGTCGGCGTCGCCGTGCCCGGCATCGTGGACTCCGACCGCGGCATCGCCGCGTACTCGGCCAACCTCGGCTGGCGCGACGTACCCCTGCGGGACCTGCTCAGCGCGCGGCTGGACGGAATCCCGGTCGCCCTCGGCCACGACGTGCGCACCGGCGGGCTCGCGGAGGGCCGGATCGGCGCGGGCCAGGGGGCCGACCGGTTCCTGTTCGTGCCGCTCGGCACCGGCATCGCGGGCGCGATCGGCATCGACGGCCGGGTGGAGTCGGGCGCGCACGGCTTCGCGGGCGAGATCGGCCACATCGTCGTACGCCCCGGCGGCACCCCCTGCCCATGCGGACAGCACGGCTGTCTGGAGCGGTTCGCGTCCGCCGCGGCGGTCAGCGAGGCCTGGGCCGAGGCGTCCGGCGACCCGGAGGCGGACGCGGCGGACTGCGCGAAGGCCGTCGAGTCCGGGGACCCCCGGGCCCTGGTGGTCTGGCAGGAGGCCGTGGACGCGCTGGCCGACGGGCTCGTCACCGCGCTCACCCTGCTGGACCCGCGCACCCTGATCATCGGTGGCGGTCTCGCCGAGGCCGGGGAAACCTTGTTCACACCGCTGCGAGCCGCGGTCGAGCGACGCGTCACCTTCCAGAAACTCCCGTCCATCGTCCCCGCGGCACTGGGCGACACGGCCGGCTGCCTGGGCGCGGGCCTCCTGGCCTGGGACCTGCTGGACACCCTTTCCCCTTCCAACCCCGCTTCGGAGGTAACCACCCGATGACCATGAACCGGGTTCACGACAGCGCCCCGAAAGGGGCGCGGGGAACTGCGCGACCAGCCCCCGCCGACCCGCACGTCGTGGTCCTCTCCGGTGCCAACGTCGTACTCCCCACCGGGGCGGTGCCCGGCGGCCGCGTGATCGTCGAGGGCACACGCATCGCCGGGAGCGCTCCCGACAACACCCCCCGCATAGACCTCTCGGGCCACTGGCTGGTGCCCGGTTTCGTCGACATGCACAACCACGGCGGCGGCGGAGCCTCCTTCACCTCGGGCACGGTCGAGGAGATCCTCAAGGGCATCCACACCCACCGGCTGCACGGCACGACGACCCTCGTCGCCTCCACCGTCACCGGCGACATGGACGGCCTCGCGCACCGCGCCGGACTCCTCTCCGAGTTGGCCGAGCAGGGCGACCTCGCGGGCATCCACTTCGAGGGCCCGTTCATCTCCCCGTGCCGCAAGGGCGCCCACTCCGAGGAACTGCTGCGCGACCCGGACCCGGCGGAGGTCCGCAAGCTGATCGACGCGGCCCGCGGCCGGGCCAGCATGGTCACGCTCGCCACCGAACTGCCGGGCGGCATCGACTCCGTACGCCTCCTCGCCGAGCACGGCGTCATCGCGGCGATCGGCCACACGGACGCCACGTACGAGCAGACGGTGGAGGCCATCGACGCGGGCGCGACCGTGGCGACGCACCTCTTCAACGCGATGCCCACGCTCGGGCACCGCTCCCCCGGTCCGATCGCCGCCCTCCTGGAGGACGAGCGGATCACGGTCGAGCTGATCAACGACGGTGTCCATCTCCACCCGGCCTCCCTCCAGCTGGCGTTCCATCACGCGGGCGGCGACCGAGTGGCGTTCATCACGGACGCGATGGACGCGGCGGGCTTCGGCGACGGGCGGTACATGCTCGGCCCGCTGGAGGTCGAGGTCAGTGAGGGTGTGGCGCGGCTCGTGGAGGGCGGTTCGATCGCGGGCTCGACGCTCACGCTGGACCGGGCCTTCAAGCGGGCGGTGACCGTGGACCGGCTGCCGATCGAGGACGTCGTCTCGGCCATCGCGGCCAATCCGGCCAGGTCACTGGGCCTGTACGACCGGGTGGGCTCGCTGGAGCCCGGCAAGGACGCCGACCTGGTGGTGCTGGACGCCGACTTCGGGCTCAAGGGCGTGATGCGCCGGGGCGAATGGGTGGTGGATCCCCAACTGGGGTGATTCACCCCCGTGTTGCCGTACGGCGGTTGGCCCTGGGACTGGGCCGACCGCCGTTCCCTTTGGCATGATCGGGTCTCCGGAACAACCGGCAAGCGCGTTCCACGCGTCTACCTGACGAATCTCTTCGAGGGAGGCCGGCCCAGGTGATCCTCACGGTCACGCTGAACACCGCTCTCGACATCACCTATCGCGTACGTGGGCTGCGGCCGCACACCTCCCACCGCGTCACCGAGGTGATCGAGCGGCCGGGCGGAAAGGGCCTGAACGTGGCCCGGGTGCTCGCCGCGCTCGGCCATGAGGTGACGGTGACGGGCTTCGTGGGCGGTGCGACCGGGCGGGCCGTCCAGGACCAGCTCACGCACACACCGGGTGTCGTGGACGCGCTGGTCCCGGTGGCGGGTGCCACCCGTCGCACGATCGCGGTGGCCGACACGGCGACCGGTGACACGACTCAACTCAACGAGCCGGGCCCCTCGATCGCCCCGGCCGAATGGTCCGCATTCCAGGAGGCGTACGAGGAACTGCTGCGGTCCGCTTCGGCGGTGGCCCTGTGCGGCAGTCTGCCTCCCGGGGTGCCGGTCGGGGCGTACGCCCAACTTGTGCGCGCCGCTCGGGCGCTGGCGGTTCCGGTGCTGCTCGACACGAGCGGGGAGCCGTTGCGACGGGGAATCGCGGCACGGCCCGACATCGTGAAGCCGAACGCGGACGAACTGGCCGAGCTGACCGGCTCGCACGACCCTTCGCAGGCCACCCGGGACGCTCGCCGACGCGGGGCGCACTCGGTCGTGGCGTCGCTGGGGGCGGCGGGGCTGCTGGCCCGTACACCGGACGGGGACTGGCGTGCCGCTCCGCCGCGGGCCGTGCGCGGCAATCCCACGGGTGCGGGTGACTCCGTGGTGGCGGGACTGCTGTCGGGGCTGGTGGAGCGGTTGCCGTGGCCGGAGCGGTTGGCCCGTGCGGTGGCCCTGTCCGCGGCGAGTGTGCTGGCGCCGGTGGCGGGGGAGTTCGACCGGTCGGCGTACGAGGAACTGCTGGATCTCGTCACCGTGGACCTTTTCCAGCGTCAGGTCGAGACGCGGTGAACAGCTCGAAAACTTCGTCGCTTCAGGTCTCTTCCGCCAAGTGCTCGGCCATGCCGCGTGTCTGATCTCACGTCACATTATTCGCGCGCGCAACTACAGGCCCTGAGTTAGCATTCGAAGGTCTGTCGATCAAGAAAAAAGGAAATGTGTCATGGGCATGATCAGAGCTGGTCTGACGATGACGGCTGTGGCCGGACTGCTGCTGGGCGGCTCGCTCGCCACGCCGGCCGCGGCGGCCGATCCGAACACCTGCCCGCAAGGGTATGCGTGCGGATGGTCGGGGAAGAACAGGACCGGTGAGAGGAAGGTCAACTCTCTGACACCCGGCTGCTACGCCCTCAACCGGATCAACCGGTCCGTCTCGAACCAGACGAACTACCGCGTGGAACTCTGGAACGCCACCACCGGCTGCCAGCAGGGCACCAAGCTGGCCACTCTGAAGCCGCACACCTACGCGGACAACCCCGGTGCCGTCAACTCGATCGCGGTCTACGCGCGATAGTGCCGCGAGCCCTCGTATCGAGGGCCGCTCCTGGAGTGCGTCAACGGTGCTTCGCCCGTGACCGGGCGGAGCACCGCGCTTCGGCCCCTACTTCCAGCCGCTCTCGAGCCACAGCTGATCAAGATTGACATCGCACTGGTTTCCCGTCTCACAGGAAAGCCCGATGACGTTGGTGCCCTTGTTCAGCTGGATGTTGGCCCACGTCTCCGTCCAGCCCTTCTCGTAGTCGCCCTCGGCGGCCTTGGAGAAGTTCGCCAGGTTGAGCGGACGGTTCTGCGCCTCGCCGTTGATCGTGAGCGTGGCGTCGGCGTCCTTGCCGGGCACGCCGTAGTTGACGAACAGCGTGTACTTGCCGCTCTTGGGGATGTCGTTCATGTTCCAGGTGACCGACGCGCCGACCTGGTTGAAGCCCGCCACATAGATACCGCCGGCGGCCTCGGCTCCCTTGATGTCCGACGCCGTCGTCACGCCGGGGCCCAGCTTCAGGGCCTTCGCGTCGATCTCCGGCAGCTCCGCCGGGTCCGCGGCCGGCTTCGACGCCTCCTTGCTCGGCTCGGCGCTGTCGACGGCCGACGGGGTCGAGCCCGCCGCCTCGCCGCCCTTGTCGTCGTCCGAGTCGCCGCCGAGCATCGCGATACCGATGCCGATCACGACGGCCGCCACGACGGCGACGGCACCGATCAGCAGACCCTTGGTGTTGGGACCGCGGCCCCGACCGCCACCGCCGTGACCCTGGCCCTGGTCGGGCATCGGCTGGTAGGTGGTGGGCTCGCCGCCGGTGAAGGCCTCGGGCGCCGCGTAGTTCGCGTTCGGCTGGCCGTACGTCCCCTGCTGCTGGGGCACCTGCCCGTACTGCGCGGTGGGGGCGGTCGGCGCGGCGGACTGGCCGTACTGGCGCTCGCCGACCGGCCGCACCCTGTTGACCGAGCCGGGGTAGCCGTAGCCACCTCCGCCGCTCGGGGGCTGGGCTCCGGCGGCCTGACCGTCGGCGTACAGATAGCCGAACGGGTCGTCGTCCTCGGGCGTGCTCGCGCCGTTGTTGCCGGGCGTCATCCCTAGGTCTCCTAGCGGGTGCGGTTCAGATGCGGTACGGGGGATCGAAAGGCGAGCCTACCCGCTTCCGCTGCCCCAAACGGGTGACTCAGCTCGCATCGCATCGCTGACCTGGGGATCAGCCCGCACGCCTGTGCGCTTTGGGACGAGACCGTTTCTCTATGTACATCCGCTCGTCGGCGGACTGCAACACCTCGTCCGCCGTCATGCCACAGTGCGCCCACCCGATACCGAAGCTGGCGCCGACCCGCATGGCCCGGCCGTCGACCCTGATGGGCTGGATGATCTCGTTCCGCAGGCGTACCGCCAGGTCCTGGGCGTCGGCGCGGCCGAGGCCGTCGGCGAGCACCACGAACTCGTCACCGCCGAGCCGCGCGACCGTGTCCCCGTCACGCACGGCGCCGCCGAGCCGCCGGGCCACCTCGATGAGCACCGCGTCACCGGCGTTGTGCCCGAAGCGGTCGTTGATCGACTTGAAGCCGTCCAGGTCGCAGAAGAGGACCGCGAGCCCCTTCGTCCCGTCGTCCCGCTCGCCCTCCGGGGCGACGGTGTGCACATGGTGGTCGTAGGCGTCGAACGCCTCGGAGCCCGGCCGGTAGTCGAAGCCGTGTCCGTTCGCGTCGTACACGCCGACCGCGGTGTGCTCGGCCGGCCCGTGCCCATACGCCGCGTCGATGGTGTCGACCACGCCGGGCTCGATCGCCGCGGGCCGGGCGCACAGCCGGGCGCCGAGCCGGGAGCGCAGCTCGGCGGAGTTGGGCAGGCCGGTGAGCGAGTCGTGCGAGGCCCGGTGGGCGAGCTGCAGCTCGCGGCGCTTGCGGTCCTCGATGTCCTCGACGTGGGTGAGCAGGAACCGCGGCCCGTCGGCGGCGTCCGCGACCACGCTGTTGCGCAGCGACACCCAGAGGTACGTGCCGTCGCGGCGGCAGAGTCTCAGTTCGGCCCGCCCGCCCTCGGCGGAGGTCCGCAGCAGGGTGCCGATGTCCTCGGGGTGGACAAGGTCGGAGAAGGAGTAGCGGCGCATCGACGAGGCCGGGCGGCCCAGGAGGCGACACAGGGCGTCGTTAGTGCGCAGGATCCGGCCGTGCTGGTCGCCGCCCATCTCGGCGATCGCCATGCCGGACGGGGCGTACTCGAAGGCCTGCCGGAAGCTCTCCTCACTGGCGCGCAGGGCCTGTTGCTCCCGCTCCAGGCGGACGAGCGCGCGCTGCATATTGGCTCGTAGACGCGCGTTGCTGATGGCGATGGCGGCCTGGAACGCGTACATCTGCAGGGCCTCTCGGCCCCACGCGCCGGGGTGCCGGCCGTTGCGCGGCCGGTCCACGGACAGGACGCCGATCAGCTCGCCGCGGGAGCCGCCGGGGACTCCCGGGGTGTACATGGGCGCGAAGAGACGGTCGGCGGGGTGCCACTCGTCCTCGAAGCGCGGCGCGGGCCCGTCGGTGTACCACTGCGGGACGTCGTCCTCGTCGAGGACCCAGCCCTCCGTGTGCGGTATGAAGCGCAGATCGCCCCACGACTCGCCCATGGTCAGCCGGCGCTCCCAGGAGGTGCGGGATCCGACGCGTCCGGTGATGAGCGCCTCGGCGGCGGAGTTCCCGGCGAGGGCGGCGACCACGAGATCACCGTCGGGCTGTACGAGGTTGACGCAGGCGAGTTCGTAGCCGAGGCCGGTCACGACGCCGTCGGCGACGGTCTGCAGGGTGTCGGCCAGGCTGCGGGCCGTGTTCATGTCCGCCATGACCTGATGCAGCTGCCGCAGGGTCGCAAGACGGACGTACGGCTCCGACTCGGTCTCCATGCTCGCTCTCCCCGAGACGCTCGACAGCAACTCCAGAGTTATCCAGGCTTCTCGTCGGTACTCATCGCCTACTGATCGACTACTGATCACCCACTGGTCACTCACCGACCGCCTACCGGCCGGTCCCACTGATCGCCTACTGCTCGCAGCGTCCCCGCCACTGAATCACAGCGCGCTGCCCACTCGGTACACAGGGTCAACAAAATATGGCACCTGTGACTCAAGTCACAGGTGAAGATGAACAATTGAGTAGAGTTTCTGTGTTTTCGCCGTGCGTTTACTGAACGCAAATTGGTGGGAGATGTGCGCGCGCCTGATAGGAGGCACAAGTCACACTCCTTCCTCGGTCCTAGGACCCGGTTCGGCCCCTGGCCCGATGTGTCGCACGGACGCCGGACAATAGCGTCTTCCCGTGCTGAACACTCCCTCTGCCGCTCCTTCCGCCCCGTCCGTGCATGCTGAGGGGGTGAGCAACGACGAGTTCCGCGCCGCCATGTCCCGGCTGGCCGCGGGTGTGGTCCTGGTGACCGCGCACGAGCCGCAGCCGGACCCGGACGGCCCGAGCGGCGAGGACGTCGGCATGACGGCGACCTCCTTCATGTCCGTGTCCCTGGACCCGCCCCTCGTCATGGTCGGCCTGCGCGAGGGCTCCCGCATGGACGACCTGCTCGACGAACAGCCCCTGTGGGCCGTCTCCGTCCTCGCCGAGAGCCAGCGCCAGATCGCGGGCCGCTTCGCCATGAAGGGCCGTATCTCCGACCGTCTCCTCTTCGAGGATCTCCTGTGGGTACGCGGTGAGGCGTCCGGGGCCCCGCTGATCGACGGCTCCCTGGCGACCCTGGAGTGCCGGACCGAACAGCGGGTGACCGCCGGGGACCACACGCTGGTCATCGGCCGCGTCCTGACGTCCTCGGCCCCGAACACGGAGGGCGGGCCGCTGACGTACTTCCGGGGCCGGTACCGGCAGTTGGGGTAGCCGCCGTCGGGGTGCTGGTGGCCGGGGTGGCCGTGACCGGGGCGCTGGTGGCCGGGGTGGCCGTGACCGGGGTGGCCGTGACCGGGGTGGCGACGGTCGGGGTGGCGACGGCCGAGGCGGACCGGCGGCTGAGGCAGACCGGCGGCTGAGGCAGACCGGCGGCTGAGGTGTCGGCGGTCCGCCTCACCCTTCCAGGAAAGTGACGTCGAGCCCGGCCAGCCGCTCCGGCTCCCGGACGATGTCGATCACCGCGATCCGGCCGTGGACGACTGTGAACGACAGCACGCTGACCAGGCGCCCCTCCACGACGCCCACGACGCCGACGGCCCCGTTGACGAGGACGGGCCGTCCGACCGCGGCGAGCCGCCCGAACGTGATCGCACCGGATGCCACGGCCGCCGCACCGGTCGTCACCCCGGCCCCGGACCGTGCCACCACATCCGGATCGAGCACCGCGACAAGCCCTTCGAAGTCACCGTCGCGCGCCGCGGCCAGGAACGCGTCCACGACCTCGCGCTGCCGGTCGGGATCGCCGTCGGGCGCGGGCGCGCCGCCCTGCACCCGGCGCCGCGCCCGGCTGGCGAGCTGCCGGGCCGCGACGGGCGAACGCCCCACCACGGTCGCGACCTCGTCGAAGGGCACGGCGAACAGGTCGTGCAGCACGAACGCGAGCCGCTCGGCCGGACTCAGCGTCTCCAGGACGACGAGCAGGGCGAGGCCCACCGAGTCGGCGAGCAGCGCCTCCTGCTCGGGGTCGCCCCCGCTGACGGGCGCGAGGACCGGCTCCGGCATCCGTATGCCCGATTCCCCGCCCGGCTGCTCGTCCAGCGGCTCCTCACGGCGCGTCCGGCGGGAGCGCAGCATGTCGAGACAAATACGGCCGACCGTAGTCGTCAGCCAGCCGCCCAGGTTCACGATCTCACCGGCGTCCGACCGGCTGAGCCTGAGCCAGGCCTCCTGAACGGCGTCGTCGGCCTCGGCGAGCGAACCGAGCATGCGGTAGGCGACGGCCCGCAGACGGGCCCGGTGCGTTTCGAACCGCAGGGCGAGAATTTCGGTACTGCCGACACTCCCGGAGCCGTTCCGGCCACCGTCCTCGCCACCGTTCCGGTGGCCGTCCCTTTTGCCTTGCGACTTTCCTTCGGCCTTTTCTTCCGGCGTCAGGAATTCGTCCCCGCTCATGCGCCGCATCTCCTCCGCCACTTCTGTTCCGCACTCCCGCGCGGCCCGTCGACGAGTAGACGAACCGCGGAAGGCGGATGTGACAGGGACTTGGAGTCTCAGGTCCAGTCGCGCCCGGAACGCCCCCGCTTCATGTCGCCGCGCTGCTTCTTCTCACGGAGCCGGCGCTCGTTGATCCCGCGGGGGATCCGGGTGGCGCGGCGGGCCCGCGGCGGCGGGGCGGTGGCCTCGGCGAGCAGTGAGGCGAGCCGGACGGCCGCGGTCTCGCGGTTGCGCCACTGGGAGCGGTGCTCGGAGGAACGCACGCTGACGACACCGTCGACGAGCCGCCCGGCCAGCTTGGCGAGGGCCCGCTCCTTCCACACCGGCGGCAGCGCCTCCGTCTTCGCCAGGTCGAAGCGCAGCTCCACCTGGGAGTCGGAGGTGTTGACGTGCTGCCCGCCCGGCCCGGAGGACCGCGAGAAACGCCACATGAGCTCGGCCTCGGGCAGCGAGACGGAGCCACGGATACTGAGTTGTCTGGGGGACATACCCCCAGACCCCCGAGATGGACCGGACATGCCCCCATGGTCCCTTGTCTGTCCGGTCCACGTCACCCGTTTTTCGGCGCGCCGCCACACCCCTCCTGAAGGCTAGGTAAAGAAAGTAAAGAGGGGCGGAACCCTGGGGACCCCCTTCGGCGTTCTTAGGGGTGCCGGTAGCTTCGTCCCGTACGAAACCCGACGCGCAGGACCGCAGGACCGCACAATCGCAGGACCGCACGACCCGTACGTACGTCAAACGAGGGAAGGACTCCCAACAATGGCTGTAAGCCTGTCCAAGGGTGGCAACGTCTCGCTCACCAAGGAGGCTCCGGGCCTGACCGCCGTCACCGTGGGCCTCGGCTGGGACGTCCGCAGCACCACGGGTACCGACTTCGACCTGGACGCCTCGGCCATCGCGGTCAACCCCGCGGGCAAGGTCTACTCGGACGCCCACTTCGTCTTCTTCAACAACAAGCAGACCCCGGACCAGACGATCGTCCACACCGGCGACAACCGCACGGGTGAGGGCGCCGGCGACGACGAGGCGATCAACGTCAACCTGGCCGGCCTCCCGGCCGACGTCGACAAGATCGTCTTCCCGGTCTCGATCTACGACGCGGAGACCCGCTCGCAGAACTTCGGCCAGGTCCGCAACGCGTACATCCGCATCGTGAACCAGGCCGGCGGCACCGAGATCGCCCGCTACGACCTCTCGGAGGACGCGGCCACCGAGACGGCCATGGTCTTCGGCGAGCTGTACCGCAACGGCGCGGAGTGGAAGTTCCGCGCGGTAGGCCAGGGCTACGCGTCCGGCCTGACGGGCATCGCCCAGGACTTCGGCGTCAACGTCTGACGGCCGAACCCCGCCTGAACGGCAGCGGAGGAGCCCCCGATCCGGCACATTCGGACCGGGGGCTCCCCCGCGTCCGCACACTCACCCACTCACCCACTCACCCACGCCCGGCTAACCTGCCCGGGGTGATCATCGAACCCCTCACCCTCACGCCGGACCACGACCTCCCCGGCCCGCTCCTCACCGAACTGACCGCGCTCTACGTGTCGAACCACGAGTTCTACGCCCTCAGCGGCGACTTCCCGGACCCGCACGACATCCGCCCGGAACAAGTGGCGGCGGCGCTGGCCGACGACCTGACGAACCCGGACGCGGACGTCTTACTGGCCCGCGGCGCCGGACAACTCACCGCAGTAGCGATCACCCTCGCCCACCACCCCGACCCGGCGGACCCCGACCCGTGGATCGGCCTGCTGCTGGTGGCCGCGGAAGAACAGGGCAAGGGATACGGCAGACAACTGGCGACCCACATCGAGGACCGCTTCCGCGAGGCGGGCCGACACGCCGTACGCCTGGCCGCCCTCGACAACAACCCCGGGGCCCTCGCCTTCTGGACGACCATCGGCTACGAGATCATCGGCCACCGCAAGGACCGCCAACTGGGCCGCCCCTGCGCGGTACTGCGCAAGATCCTGCGCTAGAGAGCACCTGTTCCAGGCGACACGGCCGAGCAGCGCGAGAGACTGCCCTCAGGGCTTGTCCGGCTTGCCGTCCCCGTACAGCCAGTCCGCCCAGACCCGGGAGAAGTCCTTGTCCGGCGCCTTCTTCTCCACGTACGCCGTGAAGTCGTCCGTATCGGCGTTGCCATGCCGACGGGTGGCGGCCCAGCCCTGGATGATGCCGTAGAAGACGTCATCGCCAACGGCCTCACGAACCTTGTGGAGCACCATCCCGCCCCGCTGGTACACGGGACTGTCGGAGATACGATCCGCACCCGGCGGCTTCGCGGGCGGAAAGGCCCAGACGGCGTCGCTCTCCTCCCGGCTGTCGTAGTAGTCGCCCTCGTACAGAGCATCGAAAACGTCCTGGGCCGAGTAACCGCCGTGGTCCTCCGCCCACAGCCACTCGGCGTACGTGGCGAAGCCCTCGTTCAGCCACATGTCCCGCCAGGTCTTCGGGGTGACGGAGTTCCCGTACCACTGATGGGCCAGCTCATGGACGAGCAGCTCGACGCTCGGAGCGCCGGGAAACACGGGCCGGTTCTGCGTCTCCAGCGCGTACCCGGCGTCGTCCTCCCTCTCGACGATGGCGCCCACCGACGAGAAGGGATACGCCCCGAATTTCAGCTCGGCCCACTCCACGACCTCGGGAATACGACCGAGCACCTCACGGCTCGCCTTCGCCTGACCGGGATCCACGGCCACGTACACGGGCAGCCCATGAGGCCCCTTGGACCGCCGCACCTCGTACTCCCCCACGGCAACGGTCGCCACATACGAGGCCATCGGCTCCGCCACGTGCCAGACGAACGAGGTCCGCCCCCGCCTGGTCACCTCACTCCGCAACTCCCCGTTGGACACGGCCTTCACCCCCTCGGGCACGGTGACCCTGATGTCATACGTGGCCTTGTCGCTCGGATGGTGATTACCGGGGAACCAGGCCATGGACCCGGTCGGCTCCCCCAGCCCGATGGCCCCGTCCTCGGTCCGCAGCCAGCCCTCCTCCGACCCATCCGGATCGGTGATGGTCTCCGGCGCACCGGAGTACCGAACAACGGTGGTGAACACGGCCCCCTCATGAAGATCATCACGAGGCCGGACAACCAACTCCTGCCCCCCACTGCGGTTGAAGCGAGCCCGCTTGCCATCGACGTCCACCGACTCGACCGTCATCCCCTTGAAATCAAGGTCGAACGCACTCAGATCCTGCTCCGCCCGAGCCGTGATCTCCGCCTTCCCCGTAAGCCGACGCGCCTCCGGCTCGTACTCAAGGGTTAGCCCGTAGTGGGTGACGTCGTACCCCCCGTTCCCAGCCTTGGGAAAGTACGGATCCCGCACCCCGGACGCACCCGCGGTCCCCCGCACCCCTCCGTCACAGCCGACGAGGGCGAGCACTAGCAGAACGGCGACGGTCGCTGGACCAACGGGCACAGATCGGGGCACGACGGTGATCCTAAGACGACATGACACCATCACCCACGTGCTCGACATCGGCTACGCCCTCTCCGCCCGCTTCCCGGACCCCCCGCAGACCGACTACCGCCGCGCGGACGTCCACGCCCTCCGCCACGACCTCTTCTGCGGGGACGTCTACCTCGCCGACACGAAGGCGGACCGCGAGCTGTCCACAGGCTGGGGATGGGTGCCCGTACTCGACTTCGCGTGGGCCCTGTGCGACATCGTCGAGCAACTCGACAAGGACCCCCTCGGCAGCCGCGCCTCCCGCCCCCAGCGCGCCGAACTCGACTTCACCGAGTCCACCGACCGCATGCTCTTCGAGCGCCGCTTCGGCTGGGTCGACATCGAGTCCGACTGGATGCCGGGCGACGAGCCCCCGCTCACCTTCTCCCACACCGAACTCCGCCGCGAGGCCCGCGACTTCCTCCACGACCTCCTGGCGGACCTGACCGACCTCCACGAGGCGCTCCGCGAGAACCCGGCGATCTGGAGTCTTGAGGCCCGCTTCCCCAGGCTGCCCTGACCCAGCACGCCTCCCCTGGGGGCTCCGCCCCCAGCCCCCCGATCGGCCTAAACGGCCTCGTCCTCAAACGCCGGACAGGCTGAGTATGCGAGGCCTCGCCCAATAGGCGACCACCGACACCCGAAGCCCAAGCCCCAGCCCCAGCCACCGGCCGGACGAACAGTCAAGTCCTCCCCCCCCCGGAGACGGAACCAGGGACGGAGACGGAGACGGGGAACTCACCCGCGGCCGACCACGCACGAGAGCGGAGACGGCGCCGGGGACGCACCCGCAGCCGACGACGCACAGGAGCGGGGGCGAGGACCGGGACAGACCGCCAGCCGGCAACGAACGGGAGCGGGGACGAAACCAGGGAGACCCGCAGCCGGCAACGAACGGGAGCGGGCCGTGCCGGTACGTCGAAAGCCCGCCGCATAGGGCTCCTCCGGCAAGCAGAACCCTTCAATCCCACAGCCGTATACCCGGCACGCGGCGGGCTCGACGTACCGGCACGGCCCGCGCCCCACCCCCACAGGCAGCCGGTCTCAGACCTCCACCCCCACCACCCGAACCCCCATCTCCGCCGCGAACACCCCCGCCAGGTCCATCAACTGAGCCGGACTGATCACGGCCCCCGCCAACCGATCAACCCCCCGCGCGAACCCCACTTCGGCCGCCCGCCGCAGATCAACGTCCACGAGCGTCGCCCCACTGAGGTCCGCCCCCTTCACCACACAGTCCACAAACTCCACCCGCTCCAACCGAGCACCCCCGAAGTCCGGCTCGACGAGCACACACCCCTCAAAAACGACATCCCTGAGCCGAGCCTCCCGCAGATTCAGGTAGTCGATCTTCCCCCCACGCACAACGACCCGCTCCAACACAGCCCCGTGCCACTGCACCCCACCCAGCCGCGCATCAACAACCTCCACATCCCGAAAGGTCGAAGACCCAAGATCCGTACCCACCCCCCGGATCCCACTCAGCACAGAGTCCAGCACCCGCGCCCCCCGCAGCCGAGTCTCATCCACCGCACACCCCACCAGCGCACAGTCCATGAACCGCGCACCCCCACCGTCCTGCCCCACGAAGTCGACGTCGCTGAACCGCAGCCCGTCATAGTCCCCGTCAGGCTCCAGCTCCCCACCCCCAAAAGGCTCAAGCGGCGGCAACCGCACCTCGGGCCGCCGAGCCCCCTTGACCCCCAACTTCGCCCCCAACTTCGCCCCCAACTTCTCCCCCACCTTCGCTCCCGCCTTCGCCACGTTCCTCACCATCCCCCCATCCTGCACCCACCCACCGACAATCCCCCTGACCTGCCAAAACACCCACCGATGTCACATTCCGAAGCCTCCGAGGAGTCATACAGGAAAGCAATCGCCCCGGACCCGAGGAGACCCAAGCCCATGCACCGCATCACCATCGTCGGCGGCGGCTTCGCCGGCCTCACCGCGGCCATCACCGCCGCGGAAGCAGGCGCCAAGGTCACCGTGTACGAAGCCCACCACACCCTCGGCGGCCGAGCCCGCACCACAGAGGGCCCGTACAAGACGAACGAGGGCCCCCACGCCCTCTACAAGAACGGCCCCCACTGGACCTGGCTCAGCCAACGCAACCTGATCGGCGAACTCGCCCCGCTCCCACCCCTGGAGGCCGCCCGCCTCCGCCTCCGCCACAAGGGCACCCTCCGCCGCACCCCACCGTTCGCGATGCTCAAACTCCTCCGCCGCACGGCCGAACAGGCCCCCGTGGACCAGGATTTCAAGACCTGGGCAACAAACATCGCCGGCGAGGAGGGCGCAACCGCGGCGGCCCACTACTCCGCGGTCGCCCTCTTCCACCACGACCCGGGCGCGCTCTCCGCAGCGTTCGTACAGGAACGCCTGCGCCGCGCGACAAAGCTGCCCCCCGAGGCGCACTACCCGCGCGGCGGCTGGGCGAGCGTGATCGACAGGATGGCGGCAAGGGCCTGGAACCTCGGCGTACGCGTCGAAACCCTGGCCCGCGTCAACGAACTCCCCACCGAGCACGGCCCGGTCATCGTCGCCACCTCCCTCAACGCGGCCCGCACCCTCCTCAGGGACAGCTCCCTGACCTGGACGAGCGGCCGCACGGCCCTGATCGACCTGGCGCTCCGTACCCGCAGGGGCGACGCGTTCGCAGTCTCCGACCTGGACGCACCGGGCTGGATCGAGCGGTTCACGGCCCAGGACCGCACGCTCGCCCCGGCGGGCGAACAACTCCTCCAGGGCCAGATCCCGATCGCCCCGCACGAGTCCCGCGCGGACGGCATCGCCCGCGCCGAGGAACTGCTCGACCTCGCGTTCCCGGCCTGGCGCGACCGAGTGACGTACCGCAGCGAGGCGCTCGCGAACGGCCGCACCGGCGCGGTGGACCTGCCCGGTACGAGCTGGCGGGACCGCCCCCGCATCGACCGGGGAAACGACGTCTACCTGGCGGGCGACCAGGTAGCGGCGCCGGGCGTGCTCTCCGAAGTCTCGTTCAACAGCGCGCTGGCAGCGGTGTCACTGGCGCTGGGCACGCGAACGAGGCCGGCCCTTGACCTGAAGCACGCTTGAGGTTGAACGCTGATGACAACGCAAGAACAACCCGCAACCCCAACCCGGAACCGGAAGCCAAAACCGAGAGCCGCACCCCCAAACCGAGAGCCGAGAGCCAAAACCCAGAGCCCCACCCCAAACCCAGAGCCCCACCCCAAAGCGAGAGCCCCACCCAAACCGAGACCCCCGCCCAACACCCCACCCAAGGATCCCCATGCAAGCCACCCGCCTCCACACCTTCGGCCCGGCCGAGAACCTCACATACGAGCGAACGGACGCCCCCCGCCCAGCCCCCGGCCAGGTCCGCATCCAGGTCGCCGCCGCAGGCGTACACCTACTGGACACGGCGATCCGGGCGGGCATCAAGGGCCCGCTCCCGGCGCTGCCCGCACTCCCCACGATCCCCGGCCGCGAGGTCGCCGGCACGGTCGAGTCCCTCGGCGAGGGCGTCGCCGCACTCTGGCTGGGCAAGCGCGTGGTGGCCCACCTGGGCTTCAACCCGGGCGGCTACGCCGAACTGGCCGTCACGGACGTGGACCGCCTCCACGAGATCCCCGCGAACCTGGACTTCGCAGAGGCAGTAGCGATGATCGGCACGGGCCGTACGACGATGGGGATCCTCCAGTTCGCCGACCTGACCCCCGACTCCGTAGCCATCGTCCCCGCCGCGGCGGGCGGCATCGGCACCCTCCTCGTGCAGTACGCGAAGCACGCGGGCGCCACGGTGATCGGCCTGGCGGGAGGCCCCGAGAAGGTGGCACGCGTCGAGAAGAACGGCGCGGACCTGGCCGTCGACTACAAGGACCCGAACTGGCCGGACGAGGTGAGGCGGTTCCTGGGCGACCGCAGAGCCACGATCGTCTTCGACGGCGTAGGCGGCGCCACGGCCCGCAAGTCGGTAACCCTGCTCTCCACCCCAGGCACCACCACTCCAAGCACCACCACCCCAGGCACCACCACCCCAGGCACAGCCACCACCCCGGGCACCACCACCCCAAGCACAACCCCCACCCCGCACACCCCCAACGCCAAACACCTGGTCTTCGGCTGGTCGGGCGCGGGCCTGCACGACGGCACCCCGTACCTCGTCGAGGGAGTATCCGAATCGGTCCTGGGCCCCGTGATGATGCAGAAGACCGGCGGCCCGAACCCCATCCGCACCCTGGAACTCCGAGCCCTCACCGAGGCCGCCGAAGGCCGCCTCACCCCGGCGGTCCAACGCTTCCCGCTCTCACAGGCGGCAGCAGCCCACAGGGCCCTGGAAAGCCGGAACACCATCGGCAAGGTGGTCCTGGAACCGTGAACATGCTCAGCGCCCGAACATGCTCCACACGCCCACCCCCGAACCAACGGCAGTGGTGACCGCGGTGACAAGCCGAGCGGGAAAGTGATCGGCGGTCACTCGGAACCCTCCGACACGGAGTTCGAAGTACGGCAGTGGTTCGGACGGTCGCGGTTCGTGCGGGCATGGCGGCTTGGGCACGGAGATCCCCCGGCTCGTATGTCGGTGAGTGAGCACGGCTCACCCTGCCGCGATGACCACCCCCGCCAAAGCACCGAACGCGGGCCAAGTCAGTTATAGGACGAACGGCTTGTCCTCGCCCAGGCCCTTCAACGCGTCGTCCGTGAGCCGATACACCGTCCACTCGTCCTGCGGCCGGGCCCCCAACGCCTCGTAGAAGTCGATGGACGGCTTGTTCCAGTTGAGCACGGCCCACTCCAGCCGCTCGTACCCCCGCTCCACACAGATCCGGGCCAACTCCCCGAGCAGCGCCTTCCCGTACCCACCGCCCCGCGCCTGCGGACGTACGTACAGGTCCTCCAGATAGATCCCGTGCACGCCACGCCACGTCGAGAAGTTGAGGAACCACAGCGCGAACCCGACCGGCTCGCCGTCCGCCGACTCCGCGATGTGCGCGAACGCGGCCGGCCGCTCCCCGAAGAGCGCCTCGCGCAACTGCTCCTCGGTGGCTCGGACCTCCTCCAACGCCTTCTCGTACTCGGCCAGTTCACGGACCAGGGAGTGGATCACAGGCACATCTGCGGGAGTCGCGGTACGAATCATGCGGGCAGGCTACGACGGCGCTACTGCCACCCAAAAGCGAAAAACCCCAAGCAACCCACAGCCTTCAACGCCCTCACCCCCCTCAACGCCCAAGCAACCCCCGCGCAATCCCAACCTGCTCAACGTCCAACCCCTCCCCCTCCTCCACCCGCCACAACGAGTTCTGCAGCACCCGCCCGAGCGTCCAGGCCCGGGCCCGCTCCCGGTCAAGCCCCAGCGTCTCCGTCATCAAGTCAAAGCGCCGCGCCAACTGTCCCTCCCCGTACCGATTCCACAACGCGGGCAGCAGCTCGAACCCCGGGTCCCCCGCCAACGGCTTCGGATCGATGACGAGCCACGGTTCGCGCTCGGCCGCGAGGACGTTCTCGAAGTGCAGATCCCAGTGCAGCAGCCGGTCCCCGGGCTCGCCCGCGACCTCGCGCAGGGCCGCCGCGCAGTCCTCCAGCAGCCGCCGGTCACCCTCGGCCCCGCCTTGCCCCTCAAGGGACTTGAGGACGGCCGGCAACCGCTCGAACATCCCCGCGACGACCCCGTCCAGCCGCCGCACCCCCTCCGGCGCAGGCACGGCCGTCAGCCGGGCCAGCAGCTCCGCGAGGATCCGGGTGGCCTCCATCACATCCGCCACGGCGGCCAACGGCCGCCCCTCGTCGAGCCGTTCGAGCAGCAGCGTGCCCGTCTCCGCGTCGTCCTCCAGCAGCCGTACGACCCCGTCGCCGCCCCAGGTCCGCAGCGCGAGGCCCTCGCCGACGGTCTCTTCGTCCACGTCCTGGAGCTTCAGCGCGGCCCGCGTGCCGTCCTCGCGCACCACCGGCAGCACGACCGAGACCCGCCCGCTCATGGGCGTCCCTTCCTGCCGCAGCCCCCACCTGTCCAGGAACTCCTCGCCCCGCTCCAGCAGCCGCGCGTACCGAACCATGACCATCACCTCACGCAACCATGGAATCCGAAGGAGACACCCGCCACCCGGAGAAGCTAACGTCCCGCGCATGAGCAGCACGGAGAACGCGGACCGCGCGACCGACACGGCACGCGCGGCGCAGGCGCCCCGCACCGCCGACGGGCCCCCCACCGTAGTCAACGGCGGCATATCGTTCTGGTACGCGCAGGACGGCCTCCCCGCGCCCCGTGAGCCCCTCCCCGGGGACGCGAGTGCCGATGTGGTGATCGTAGGTGGCGGCTACACGGGCCTGTGGACCGCGTACTACCTGAAGAAGGCCGCGCCCTTCCTGCGGATCACGGTCCTGGAGCAGCGGTTCTGCGGCTACGGGGCGTCCGGCCGCAACGGCGGCTGGCTCTACAACGGCATCGCGGGCCGCGACCGGTACGCGCGCCTGCACGGCCACGAGGCCGCCGTACGCCTCCAGGAGGCCATGAACGCCACGGTCGCAGAGGTCGTACGGGTCACCGAGGAAGAGGACATCGACGCGGACGTCCACCGGGGCGGCGTACTCGAAGTCGCCTACACCCCGGCCCAGTTGGCCCGCCTCAAGGCCTTCCACGAGACGGAGCTCTCGTACGGGGAGAAGGACCGCGAGCTGTACGGCGCGCGCGAGACGGCCGACCGTATCCGGGTCGCTGACGCCGTGGGCTCCACCTGGACTCCGCACGGCGCCCGGCTGCACCCCGTCAAGCTGCTCAAGGGACTGGCCGCGGCCGTCGAGGCGCTCGGCGTCACGATCCACGAGTCGACGCCCGTCACCGAGATCAGACCCAAGCACGCCGTCACGCCGTACGGCACGGTCCGCGCCCCCTACATCCTGCGCTGCACGGAGGGCTTCACGGCCTCCCTGAAGGGCCAGAAGCGGACCTGGCTCCCCATGAACTCCTCGATGATCGCCACCGAGCCCCTGACCCCCGCCCAATGGGAGTCCATCGGCTGGGAGGGCCGCGAGACCCTCGGCGACATGGCGCACGCCTACATGTACGCCCAGCGCACCGCCGACGACCGCATCGCGCTGGGTGGCCGCGGAGTCCCGTACCGCTTCGGCTCACGCACGGACAACGACGGCCGCACGCAGCCGTCGACGGTCAAGGCGCTGCGCGAACTCCTCGTCCGGTTCTTCCCCCAGCTCACCTCCGTCGCCGTGGCCCACGCCTGGTCGGGCGTCCTCGGTGTCCCGCGCGACTGGTGCGCCACGGTCACCCTCGACCGCTCCACGGGCCTCGGCTGGGCCGGCGGCTATGTGGGCTCGGGCGTCGCCACCGCCAACCTCGCCGCACGCACCCTCCGGGACCTGATCCAGCGGGATTCCGGCCAATCCGGGGCGACCGACCTCACCACGCTCCCCTGGGTCGAACACAAGGTCCGCAAGTGGGAACCGGAGCCTTTCCGCTGGCTCGGGGTACACGGCATGTACGCGACGTATCGAGCCGCCGACCGCCGCGAACTCACCACCCATGCCGCACAGTCGTCCCGGATCGCGCGTATCGCCGACCGGGTCGCGGGCCGCTGAGACAAGGGGAACCCCATGAGCACCGCAGTCATGGACACGGTCCGTTACTCCTCCGACGGTCAGCTCCTCGACATCCATCGCGCCGCCGCCCCGGACGCCCCGACGGTCCTGCTCTGGCACGGGCGCGGCCCGGCCGAGCGGGACGTCCTGGGCGCCCTGGCCGCGGAGGTGGCCCGCCTGGGCGCCACCGTCATAGTCCCCGACTGGCACCCGGACGCCCCCGACGGCGGCCGCCCCCACCTCGAAGCGTCCCTCCGCTTCACCTGGGACTACGTACGGGACCCGGCGGAGGTCGTCCTGGTCGGCTGGTCGCTCGGCGGCCGGGCCGCGATGGCCACGGCCCTGCGCCCCGACCCGCCGGAGGGCTGGCGCCCGGCCGCCGTGGTCGGCATCGCCGCCCGCTACAACCAGCCCGAGCCCCTGCTCGGCCTGCCCTCCCCGATGGCCGTCTGCGCCTCCGCCCCGCCACTACCCATCCACCTCGTGCACGGCACGGCGGACCGGGTCTGCGACTTCGCCAACGCCCACGCCTTCCAGACCGCCCTGGCCGCCTGCGGCCGCCCGGCACCCCTCACCGTGCTCACCACGGACCACTCTGGCGCGGTGATGGCCGAGTACGCCCCCGAACTGGGCCGCTGCCGCCCCGCCCACTCCGGATCCGCCCACCGCGAGGGCCTGCGCACGGCCCGCGTCATCGCGCAGGCGGCGGGCCTACGCCCGCGGGAGGACCGGGTCAGCGGCTGACCCGTACCCCCGTGGACCATCGGCAGCGCGGTCACGGCCGGTCTCGGCCGGCGCCGGCCGACCACAACCGGGACCACAACCGGGCCCGCTGACGACCACCCGGCTCACGCTCTCCGTCGGCGTCGCGTCCACCGAACGACAATGCCCAGCTCAGGCAGCACCTGAGCTGGGCATTTAAAAGAGCCCCCTGTCGGATTCGAACCGACGACCTACGCATTACAAGTCCGGGCAGGATCTTGCTGGGTGGTCACGGACTGTTCTTCGGTGTCCGGAACCCCCAGGTCAGCACATGTTCGATATGGGGCGCGGTCCACGTCAGGACGGCTCCTGCCACACCGTCCGCTCACGCATCGCTCACGCGGTAAGCCCTTAGCGGCCTCGGCCATGCCACCCCCGCCAACCGCAAGTTGCGTGCGATCAGACCCTTGCGCCCAAAGGCAATGGGTGGCCGGAAAACCTGGCTCACGCCTCAGTCTTCACATCCCAAACCCTTGGAAGTCGCAGGTGGTTACTGTAACTTGACGTTCCGTTAGTTGACCGGTGGTTGGGGAACCACGGTTGACCGGGGGAGGGGCCAGGGCATGGCATGTCCACGTCTAACGGATTGGCCTGTGGCCAGTCTCATCAGCTGGATTCGGGCGAGCCTTGAGGCAGACAAATAAGCATGCCGCCCCAAGCCGCATTCGAGCGCGGCCAGAGAGTAAGAGTCCAGGCCGCTGGCGTACCTGAGTTCGCCACAATCAGGTTCGCCCTGCCCGGAGATCAATCGGGGTCTTGGGATCTCATCCTGGTCGACGACGAAGACCGTCGTCACGAAGTGAATCTGGCAGCCGGAGACACCGAGACCGTGCGCCCTCTCGTCAGCGATGGGCAGGCCGACTCCGCCCGTGTGCTGGCCGCGATGTGGACCCAGTGGATGAACGCCGCGGCAACCAACGCCGAGTCCAGTGCGATGGCAGCCACGCCACTGAAGCCGTACGCGCATCAGACCACCGCCGTCTATGGAGCGATGCTCCCCCAGCCCCTGCTGCGTTTCCTTCTCTGTGACGAGCCGGGCACCGGAAAAACGATCATGGCTGGCTTATATCTGCGCGAGATGCAAAGGCTCGGCCTGATAAAGCGGGCGATCATCGTGTGTCCTGCGAACCTGGCCACCAAGTGGGTGGATGACTTCCAGCGATTACTGGGAGGCGGGCTGCGTCAGCTGACCTCGGCCACCGTGCGTGAGGACGCGCTGAACTCCAACGACCTATGGGTGGTGTCGCTGGAATTGGCAGCGGTGAACCCTGCAGTTCAGGACGCCATCCGGCCCGACAAGGCTGGCTGGGATCTGGTCGTCTTCGACGAAGCGCACCGACTGACTCCGACTGCTGCCGGCTTCCACCAGGTCGGACGGCTGTTGGCCAAGAACACCCCCCGCGCACTGCTGATGACAGCAACGCCGCACCGCGGCAAAGAGTGGCTCTTCCGACACCTGCTGCATCTGGTGGACGCGGAGATCTACCCGGATCCGGGCAACGACCCCAACATCAAGCTCAGTGCGCTGCGCCCCGGTCCCATCCACTTCCTGCGGCGGATGAAGGAGGACTTGGTCGACTACGACGGCACCACCCGGTTGTTCAAGGGGCGCACCGCGCACAACCACAGCGTCCCGCTGTCGCAGACCGAGTACGGCTTCTACAGAGCCGCCCTGGATATGGTCGACCGATTCTTCCCCCCAGTGGCACAACCGCTTGCCCGCATGGTCTACGGCAAGCGAGCAGCCTCCAGTCTCTACGCGCTGGCCGAGACGCTGCGCCGACGGCACGAGCACATGGGTGCGATGAGCGAGGCGGAGGCAGCACTCATCGCCGACCGTGAGGATCACGGTGACGAGGCCGAGGTCGATGAGGCGAAGGTGATTCACTCGGTCTCGGCCGCTTCCAGAGCTGAGCGTTCCGCGATCAACAGCCTTGTGCAGCAGATCGATGCAACAGTCACTGACTCTCGCTGGCAGCCGTCGAAGTGGAAGCGGCTCACCGACGACTGCCTGGCCGCCCATGGAATCCACCCCGGGAACGGTGAACAGGCCGTTGTCTTCACCGAGTACGCAGACTCGGCCGAGTGGATCGCCCAGCGGCTCCAGACCCAGGGATACACCGCACAGCTCTACTCCGGCCGCCAGGGCAAGACCGAACGCGACGAGACACGCAAGGCATTCATGCGCGGCGAATTCCAGATCATCGTCACCACTGACGCCGGCAACGAGGGCATCGACCTGCAGGCTGCGCACGTGCTCGTGAACTACGACATCCCGTGGTCTTTGGTCCGCCTCGAACAGCGGATGGGACGTATCCACCGCGTCGGTCAACAGCGCGAGGTCTACCTCTACAACCTGGTTGCTACCGACACCCGGGAAGGCAAGACCCTGCTCCGCCTCCTGGACAACTTCGTTACGGCCGCGAACGAACTGCGCGGCCAGATGTTCGACAGTCTTTCGGCAGTCGCTGAAATCACCGGCGTCGATTACGACAAGTGGCTTTCGGACCTCTACGGCAACGACGATCTGAAGAAGCAGCAGGCCATCGCCGCCGCCCAAGCGGTTCAGACGCAGGAACTCAGCCGGGCGGCCCGGAAGGTACGGGACAACGAGCGACGTCTGGCCAGCCAGGTGGACGCGGTGGCCGCACTGACGCTGCTTCAGCGTGACCTGTTCGCACGCATCAACCCGGCCATCGTCGAGGCATACCTCGACCGGCTCGCGGCGGCCGGCGTGCTGAAGTCCGCACCAACCGCGGCCGGGCCCGGGTTCCGGCGGCTCTCTCTGAGCGGCAAGGCCATATTTCCGGCCACGCTGGGCGGACGGAACGAAGTTCACGTCGCCACCAGCGGGGATGTGATGCGCGAAGCCTCAGAGAGCATCGACATCAGTGACACCGTCACCCTCGGCCCCGGTGAACCCGGCTTCAGCGACCTGATCAACACAGCCGAGCACACCCTAGCCGAGGCCCTGTACCAGTCCGGCGCCGCATCCGACCCCACCAGCCTCACCCCGTACGACTTGTACGCATACGAGGCGACGATGACCGAGAGCAACGGCAAACGCGCCAGCATATGGGCCACCTTGATCAAGGTGGACGACAGTGGCAATGCCCGCCCGGTGCGATGGGAGTCCCTGGCCAACCTCGTGCCCACCGACCAACACGGCGGCTCACCACATCCGGCTCGGGAGAGCCATGCGCTCACAGCTGCCCACGAAGTAGCCGCCGCGACCGTCACGGAGCACCGGAAGGTGCGCGCCGACTGGTTCGCTCAGGCCCGCCGTGACCTGACCAACCTGCCGCTGAGCCTAACCGACGGTATCGGTGACCGCCTTGCCCGCCTTGAGCTGCGGCACCGACTTCAGGACCAGACCGCTCGGCGACTCAAAGAGCTGGAGCGCCTCGCGGACGTACATCTGACCGAGCCGAAGCAGGTGGGTCGAATCCGCGTCCTAGCCACCGCCGACCTCAGCGTCCAGGCCGAGATCGACGCCGAGTTGGTCTCCATGCGGCACGTGCAGCAACTCCTTGAGGACGACGGCTGGACCGTGGCCGATGTCCACACCGAGGGCCGTGGTTACGACTTGGAGGCCCGCCGCCACAGCCAGGTCCGCCATGTCGAGGTCAAGGGCGTGCTGGGCAGCGCGGCCAGCGACGGCATCCGGATGACAGGCAACGAAGTCCTCATCGCGACCCAGCACCGCAAGGAGTACTGGCTCTACGTCATCGACCAGTGCGCCGACGGCAAGGGCCGGTTCTTCGGTGCTTATCAAGACCCCGCCACCCTCTTCGCGAACGTCATGACCGGGAACGCGGTGTTCCGCGTCCCGGGCACCAGCCTCAAGAACGCCCCCGGGAGTAACACATGACCCGCATGATTGAACGCTGGTTTCCCAGCGCAGAGGTATCGGCCAACAGTGACAAAGGCTGGGGCTCGGGCAACAGCGAGATCTCCCTGTTCATGTGGTTCGCAAAGCGACCCACCGCTCAGGCCAAAGCGGCCACCATCTGTTCCCTGCTGCCGTGGCCAGACAACACTGCAGAACGGACCAGGCTGCAGAATCTGGTCCGAGAGGCCATGAAGGGGCGCTATGCCGCATGGGGCGATCTTCAAACCGAGATCGCCAAGGCGAATCCTGAAGGCGCGACCACTCTGGACCCCTTCTCAGGACGAGGCATGATTCCCCTGGAGTCGGCACGTTTGGGCGTCCAAGCATCCGCTGTCGACTACAGCCCAGTCGCGGCGCTCGCAAGCCACTTGCTCACCTCCGCGCCGTTCATTGACTGGAGCGATGAGCCCGAGCTGCCGTTCGGGGAAGAGCGGGACCACCTACTCATGTCCCGTACGGACAGATTGCTCAGCGACCTCAAATCGCTGTTCTCAGAGATACAGACCCGTCACGCGGCCTCAATGAGCGACGTCTACCCCCGACACAACGGAGCCCTGCCGTGGGGCTACTTATGGTCCGTAACTATCCCTTGCCAGGAATGCCACCGCCGGTTCCCGCTCATCGGTTCCTACGAGCTGATGCCAGCCCGTGGCGACAGAGAGGCCGTTTCATTCTACATCGAGGCGGACCGGGCCTCCAGCACGTGGGAGGCGGTCGTGACCTCCGGAAGGCCCGCTCGCACGCCAACGCTGACCAACGCCGTAGTGAACGGCAAGAAGGTGGCGGGGAAAAGTGCGATCTGCGTGTTCTGTAATCACGTCCACCCGCTTGCAGTACACCGCCGGCAGTTACAAGAGGGACAAGGCCAGGACGTCCTGGTTCTCGCTGCGGACATCGACGTCAAGAGCCAGAAAACCTTCCGCCGCCCCACGGGCACAGAGCGCGAGGCTGTCGCTGCGGCCGGGCGGGCGCTGGCTACAGAGGCAGCATTCAGCCCGTTCCTGCCCGCCGTTCCGGAAGAGGGCATCGCACCGGGCAACAACAACATCATCGGCCCGAGCATCTATGGGGCGAAGACTTACGGCGACTTGATGGTCGGCCGTCAGACCCTTTCCTACGTGCGGCTCGCGCGCATCATCAATGAGCTTGGTGAAGAGCTGGCCGCCGCCGGGCTGTCGCGGGAATACGTGCGGGCCCTGACTGGGTACGCGACTGCGGTCGTGGTGAAGAAACTGCGGCGGTCCACCCGTGGCGCGCGGTTCCAGAGCAAGGGCGGTGCACAGGTCGGGGATCTGTTCGTCAATGAAGGGTCGATCACCTTTTCCCACGACTTCTTCGAAGCTGGCATCGGCGATGGCCCCGGAACGTGGAGTTCGATCTCGGACAACGTGCTGGCCGCCTGTCGCAATCTGTTCTCCGACCTGTGCGGCACGTCGGCCTCTGTGCAGCGAGGAACTGCCACCGCTCTGGCCTTCCCTCCTCGCACCTTCACCGCAGTCGTCACTGACCCTCCGTACGACCAGATGATCGCGTATGCGGACGCATCCGATCTCTTTTTCACGTGGGCTAAGCGATGCCTGCACAACACCTGGCCGGAACTCGCTATCACTGCCGACCCGTACGGCTGCCAGGACAAGAGCCAGGAAATCATCGTCAAGCGGGTTCGGGGCGAAGCCCCTGACGAACACCGCACCCGCGAGCACTACGACGCCCTAATCACCGAAGCCTTCACTCAGATGCGGCAGGTCGTCCGGGATGACGGCGTCGTCACGATCGTCTTCGGCCACGGGGAACCTGAGGTGTGGCAGCGCCTGCTGCACTCGATCGAGCGAGCCGGGCTGGTGATGACCGGTTCATGGCCAGCCAATACCGAGTCCGGTGGGCAGCAGGGTAAGGCCAATATCGAGACGACCCTGACCATGGCCTGTCGCCCGGCCCCGACCGACCGACCGGCAGGCCGCAAGGGCGCGGTCGAGTCCGAGATCAAGGCCGAGATCAAGCGGCGTTACCCGGACTGGGAGCGGTGGGGCCTGGCCCCGGCGGACATGTTGATGGCCGCTGCCGGACCAGCCATGGAGGTCGTCGGCCGCTACCACGAGATCCTCAATGCCAAGGGCGAACCCGTCGACATCTATACGTTTCTTCCGCTGGCGCGAGCTGCAGTCCAGGAGGCCATGGCCGTCGAGATTAGCCACCAGCCGCTGGAGACCTTTGATGCCCGGACGCGGTTCGCGCTGTGGTGGATCACTCTCTATGACCGGCAGGTTCGGGCGAAGTCCGAACTGCGCTGGCAGGCTTTGGCTTCTTCGCTCGACCTGGCAGCAATACGGGACCTGGTTCCCGATGCCGACAAGGGTGTCCGGTTCGTCACCTCCCGGGAATACAACGGCAAGATCGACGAAGACTCGACAGTCATCGACATCGCCCTCTCGCTCGCAGCTGCTTCGGAGGAGGGGCTGGAGGCCATGGGCCAGGTAATGGCGGCCACGGAGTATGCAGCTGACGACACCTTCCTGTGGGCCGCCGTCCAGTTCCTCGCGGACCGACTTCCCGTCAACGACCCCGACTCCGTCCGCTTCACCCGTGTGTTGCGCAACCGGACCGGCGTCGTCGGTGCCGCCGAGGCCGTGGAAGCGAGCAACTACGAAAAGACTCAGCTCCAACTGATCGGCAACGCCCAGTTGCGGCTCGTGTGATGACGACCAGTACCACCACCGTGATCCTCAGATCCGCCAGCCCAGGAGAGCAGCTGTGACGACCAGCGTGACGCCGTGGTGGAAGGCACTCAAACTGCGCCAGGAGATCCGGAGCGCCTCCGGGCAGATCGATGACGTACAGATGTCGCTGTTCCGAGCCGTTCACGCCACGGGAGCTGACCGGCCGCCCTATGCCGACGCCGACTACTACGGTGACATCACGCACCCGACCGAGCGGCTCATTGACCTGCTCACTGAAATCGCAGTCCGCGTCGGTGGTGGTGACGACTACTTGAAAGCCCGAGCAGTCACCCGACTCGACCAGGGCATGGGCGGGGGTAAGTCGCACGCCTGCATCGGTGCCTACCATCTTGCCGCCAATCCAAGGGCGTTGCTGGGAACCGAGCTTGGTCAGAAGGTGACCGAGCGCGCGAGGGCCAGAATCGGCCACCCGATTGCTGACGGCCTCGGACGTCCGCATGTCGTCGTGCTGCCCTGCGACAACATGACCCCAGGGGTCGGGGTACAGGAGCTGGATGGGCCCGCGGTCAACCTCTACGAGCGTTTCCTGTGGCGTCTTTTCTCCAAGGACTACACTCTCTTCGAACGCTACCGGCGGTTCTGGAGCGACAAACACAAGATCGCTGAGGCCATCAGCGCAGTGAACCGGCCCGTGCTGATCATCGTCGACGAGGTTCTCGACTACATCGGCAACGGACTGGACGGCGCAAACCAGACCGACCTGGCGGCCCAGGACATGGCGTTCCTACGGGCGCTACTCGATGTCATCAATGATGTCCCCCATGTCGCGATGCTGGTCGTGATGATCGCCTCCGACACCGACAAGACCGCGCTCTCGTCTGCCGCTCAGGCCCGCCGCGACGATCTGAACAGCCAGCTTGACCGCAACGGTCTGCCGACCACCGTGACCGGCGTGGGCGACTTCGCAGACATCCTCCGCCGGCGGCTGTTCGACGCCGAACCCGCAAGTGAGGTACTCGCGGCGACTGCTGCGCTCTACAAGGAAGTTCTGACGGACAAGACCTGGAGCAAGCAGGTCTGGGACCCGATAGGCGCCGCGTGGCGCCGCAACTGGCGCGCGGAGATGACATCTTGCTACCCGTTCCATCCCATGCTGATGAGCCTGGCGCAGGAGGAGTGGAGCAAGGTCACCGGATTCCAACGGGTCCGGTCCACGATCCGCATCTTCGCCGCCACGGTCTATGCCCTGCAGCAGCGCGGCAAGTCAGGCGAGTGGGTGCCGGCTCTCATAGGCCCCGGCGACCTGCCGCTGTCGGACAGCACCGTCCGAGAGGCGCTCCTGGGCAGCGGCCTAGTCGAGGACGACCGCACCATCGCGAACTATCGGAGTTTGGCCGAGATCGAGGTCGTCAACCACGACGGCTCGTCAGGCACAGCACGCCGCCAGGATCTCGAACGGCAGATCAGCTCTTGGGGCACGAGCAATCCGCGCGCGGCTGAACGGGCGGCCACCTTCATCTTCCTGGCAAGCGTTGTCGGCACCCTGCGCCCGGGGCGTGGCCGCGGAGCCAGTGCTCCTGAGGTCAAGGCGGCCACCGGCGTACCGGAGGCCACGTACACCGTGACCGACGCCGACGGCGTCGTCGATGAGCTGGTCAACCCGAACCAAGGGATGAGCGCGCTCGACATCACTCCCGGTCAGGGAAACAACAGGCCAGCCCGTTACTTCCTCTCCACCCGACTCACACACCGCATGCTGGTGAAGAACATCCGGCGCACCATCACCGAGACCGAACGCGACCAGGTCATCGCCGACATCGCGAAGAGGCTGGCGAGCAGCGGTCCATTCCGTGATCTGCAGTTCGTCCCGGCGGACCCCCAACGCAGTCCTGCCGATGTCCTTGCCACGGCCGGCTTAGACACGGCTTACACCACCCGGCTCATCGTCCTCGACCCGGCGCAGTACAGCCTGCGCAACGGCATGGAGAAACCGACCCTTGAGGCACTCACCGTCGCCATGGGGCTCGGGCAAGGCGCGCAGCAACTCCCCGTTCAGTGGGCGAGCAGCGCGGTATATGCCGTGGTGAACACCCAGCAGCGCGCTCTGGCCAGGAACTTGGCGGTGGAGTACCTGTCAAGGCAGAAGGCCATGCAGGCGCCCGAGATTCAGAACGACGACGAACTCAAGACCATCGGTGCCAAGGAGCTCGCCGAGGCCAAGACTCAGCTGGAGAGGGCGCTCAAGCGGGCGTACCAGCATGTTGCCTACTTGGCCCAGCCCGACCCGGACGGGGAGCGATACCTCGACCAGCTTACATTCGACAAGGACAACATCACCGCCCTCGACGGCATGCTCGTCTGGAAGGGCCTCGCTGCTCGGGACAAGGTCTTCGACACCGGCCAGTTCAGCGCAAAGGCCCTCTTGCACAACCTTCGCGACCACGACTACGGCAAAACCCTCTCCGACATCCGAGCCGCCTTCTACAGCGCCCCCCGATTGCCTTTGCTGTTCGGCGGTGACCGCGACCTTCAACAGGCGATCTACGATGCAGTCAGCCAGGGCCTGCTGAGCATCGTCGATGGAGCGGGCACCGAGGTAGAGGTCACAGCACCCGGACAGGTCAACCTCGCGAGCACGGGCCTGCGCCTCGCCAAGCCACATCCCAAGAAGTGCGCCGACTGCGACCAGCCGGCTCACGAAGGTCAATGCTCTTTGACAGCCGACGGCACCGTCGAAATCGTCTCGACTCGCAAGCCAGGCAGCTCAGCTGTCAACACACCGAGCGTGCCCAGGCAGCGCGAGACCGATGGGCCGAGTCCGGACCAGTCTCCGCAAAGGGAGCAGGCCAGGGACCGGCAGGTCGCCTTCTCGTTCACCAAGAACCTCCTGGCCAACGGCGACAGCGCCGACGGTTTCGCCGCACTCTTCCGGGCGTTCTACATGGCCCTGGACGAAAGGCAGATCAGCTATCTGCAGGGCACTCTCCAGTTGGTCATACAGGCTGATGAGGCCGAGCAGATCCAGCGACGCCTAGAAGAACTCGGCATAAACGGAACGTTCAAGGAGATCTGACGGGTTACGAGTCCTGGCAGGACCTTGTCTGTCGATGTGGGCTGTACGAAGCGGCTCGTATGGACTGATTCGCTATTGCACAAGGCGTAGCACCGGGCGCTGTTCCTGGCAATCGAGCAGTTCTCGGACGCGCTCGGTCGTCCAGGCCAGCTCATGCGCCAGTTTAGCTACCGACAGATCCGTTTCATTGCAGGCCAGTTCGAAGGCTTGGCGCAGAAGAGACGGTTGTTCGCCGGAGTAGTTCGAGACCGACTCGGGGATGAAACCCGGCTGGCCGTCCAGTGCACGCAAGCGTTGGTACGTGCGGCTGGTCGTGGCATCGGAGATGAGCCCAAGTTCACGGCACCGGTAGACGAGTGAGTGGATGGAGACGCCCCAGACCTGCCTAAGTTCGGCTAGTCGTGCGAGGTCCATCCGCTTGGGCAAGAGGGGAAGGACGCTGTCTTGGGGAGTGAGGAACTCGGCGGCGAAGGCGTCGGCTTCCTTCTCCTGACGGCTGTCTCCAGTGGCATCGCCGTGGAGTACGAAGTGCCCGAGTTCGTGGGCAGCGGTGAAGCGATGACGGTAGACGTCGTCGGCTCGGTTGGCTGTGAGGACCACGAGGGGCCGTGCCGCTCGGGTGGAGAAGGCGTCCACGGTGGCGGCCGAGGGGTCGGATGCCGGAGGCATCACGACGACGATGCCATGGGACTCCATGCGTCGGACGAGGTGGGTGACGGGCCCGTCCCCCATGCCCCAACGGCGACGGAGCTCTTGTGCTGCCCCAGCAGGATTCGTGGGCAGTTCGGCTCCGGGGTGGACCTCGCCCCCGGCGAAACCGGGCAGGTTCACCAAGGGCAGCTGAATCCGCCGTTCCAGGGCGTAGGTGAGTTCCCATACCTGTTCGGCAAAGGCGAGAGCTCGTTCCCTCTGGGACTTCGGCGTGCTGCGCAAGCTGCGGAAGTGGGCCATAGAGGCGTCGAGCCGGCTTACTGGACGGCCGACCAGGAAAAACGTGGCCGGTACGCCGAGTGTTTCGGCAAGACGGGGGATGAGGTCCGGGCGGGGGCGGGACACCCCTGTCTCGTACTGGCCCACCGCCGCCGGGGTCACCCCGAGGGCATTCGCGACGTCTTTCTTCGTCTTCTCAGCCAGCCGACGTGCCTGTGTCAGCCGAGCGGGATCAAAGCCGTCCGAGATGGCACGGGGCGTGGTGCCCCGCTCCTCCAGGCCCGGGATGAGGTCTTGCTTATTGGTTCGCATCATCTTCGCTGGTCTGGTCGTCGGCTGGCTCTGCTTCTGTCAGCGGCGGAACGTCGCGCTGTTGATCAACGTTCGCACGCGACGACAGCGTAAGGGTCGGCTCTGCTCCGCCGTCGAAGCTGGTCAGTTCTCGCTCGGACGCCGTGGCCTGCTTGGGGATGCTCCTCACGTGCTGTCCGTGGGACGTGACAGTGTCAGGCAGGGCGAGAGGCTCAGGGACGGACTCCCACACCAGGCGCCGCTCAGCACCCAGCGCCGCAATGCCCCAGTACGCTTCCAGGAGTTCGGAGGCATTGCAGGCGAAGGGAACAAGAATCAGACGGGTGCCTCGTGGCACAGATGCGAGACCACCTCGCGGCTCCACAACCTGACCGCTTTCCTCGAAGCCCTCGAACTCGAACGCGCTCTGCACCTCAGCCGGGCCGGGTGCGAACGTGAACAGCTCCTTCACCAACCGGGACTCACGCGGAATGCGCGCCGTGCGCACGTCCGACAAGGTCTTCGAGTAGAGGAACGGATAGAGCAGACCGTTCCCGACCACCATCAGCTCGAACGGGAACCCAAACGGCTTCACGGGAGTGGCTCCCGGCAGATCCTTCAGCTCCTCCCACACCCGCTCGAACTGCCCCTGCCACCGAGCCGAGCCGTACGTGTGGTTGGTACGCGATTCCGCCTGCTCCTGTGCAGCCTGCGCGTTGGCCTGCATGTTCCGTAGGGCCTGGCCAACGCCTGCTCGAACTGCCAGCGCCTGCTTGCCGAACACCTCGGTCGCCCAGGGGGAAAGAGACACACTCATGCGGACGACTCCTCTGGTCCGACTTCGGATTGGAGCACTGCACCACCGAACAGACTTTAGTTGATGTTCAAGTTCTTGCACAAGCGCTTCTCTGGAGCGCGTGATTTCCTCGCTGCTTCTTCAACCCAGAGTCAGATGATGCCGACGAGTCAAGGCGTGGCCTGCTCCTCATCGATACCGTCGCCGACCGCTGGGGCTATGACCTGCACGGCTCAGGCAAGCGCCCGTGGGGCAAAGAGGTCTGGGCCGAACTCCTCATCGAGGGCGACGAGTGAGCACCCCGACGGCGACGACCACATCTCTCCCGAACGTCGCCAGCCTCCGATCCGTCAGCAGATGGCGATGGTGTGCGCCTACTGCGCCCGATACCTGGGAGCGAGCGACCGGGTCTTGGGTGAAGTGCGCCATCTGGGCCCGCCGTTCCGGCTCTGGAGCTGGGCATCCAACTGCCGGACGGCCGGCTCGACCGTCCCGAATGCCCAGGAAAGGAAAAGGCTCCCGTGGCGTGGCAATGGACCACCGGAGATTGCTGGCTCAGGTGCACGCGCAGCGCACCGCAGTGCCGGTGATCTGGCTCGGCCCTCTTCAGCGGGACGGACAACCCGCCCCGGTCTACGTCTGCAAGCCGTGCCTCGACCGCCTCAAGGCGCAGCAGGCGCTCGCCTACTTCATGGAGCGGTGCCGACGGCCGTCTGACCAGATTCCCGCTTCCGGTCGTGCAGTGCTGTGCCGTGCAGCCGGGGGCGAGCGCCACCGCAACATCACAACTATTCAGAGGAGTTGGCATGACGCGTCGCGCCGTACGCACGAAGCGGGTTCCCGGTGAACCGGATGCCCACAATGGCGCCGCTGGCTCCCCGGTCCTCAGCACCCGTTTCGCGGAAGTCCTTGCCGCGGACGGGCCTTCCCGGTCCACTTCCCCCAAGCAGGGTGGAAGGAAAACGAGATGAGCGAGTCGTACGAGGAACTGGAAGCGCGGTACAGGGACGCCCTGAACCGGATGAGCGGGGCCTACGAGATCTTGCGGAAGATCATGGGCGATCCCAAGCCCCTCCCTCCCGGGGAAGAGCCGCCGGTCTTGACCAAGGCAGAGCGCAACGCACAGACCGAGGCCATGAAGGCGTTCCAGGAATACGTGCCAGTGCGGGATCTGTACTGGGCGACCCGGTGGGGCCGCGAGGGCAACCCACCTAGGGCCTGACGATGCGGCATGGGCGGGGGGGGGGGGGGGGGGCGGCGGCCCCCCCCCCCCCCCGGGCGGGGGGGCCCGCCCCCCCCCCCCCCCCCCCCCCCCCCCCCCCCCCCCCCCCCCCCCCCCCCC
>NZ_JBITFQ010000041.1:0-92051 GCF_044456225.1 Streptomyces sp. NPDC050988
GGGGCCGGCCGCCGGGCGGGGGGGCGCGGGGCCCCCCCCGCGCCCCCCCGCCCCCCCCCCCCCCCCCCCCCCCCCCCCCCCCCCCCCACCCACCCGCACCCGAAAAGCAACGAACTCACCCGGTGAACGCCTCGGCGAAATCCCCGGCCCCCTGGTCAACCCCACTGCAATTCGTCGACGCGTCATCCGAAGACGCGTCGTCCCCCTCGCACGGCTGGTCCCGGAACGTCGACCACATCGACACCCACGCGACCCCCTTCTCCTCCGCGAACGAGCGAACCTGGGCCGCGTCGGACAGGGAGAACGTCTCGTTGTCCACGTCGTTGACGCCGATCATCGAGGTGAGGGCGAGCCCCTTCCAGGCCCCGTCGTCCGACAGCCCGAAGACGTCCTCCAGCTGATCGTGGGCGGCCTCGGCCGACGTCTCGGCGTAGTCGCCCATGTCCTCGTCGTACGAACTGCCGTAGTTCATGGTCATGATGTTGACCGTGGAGACCTGGACGCCGTTGTCGTTGGCGGACTCCAGCAGCGCCAGGCTGTCGTCGTCGAGCCCGGACGGCATCACGGGCAGCGTGAAGGTGACCGCGAGATCGGAGCGCTCCTTCTGGAGCAGGGCGATCGCCTCGGAGCGCAACGCGACCGAGTCGGAGTCGGTCAACTGCTTGCCCTCGATGTCGAAATCGGCCTCCGTCGCCCCGGCGGCGTCGAGCGCGGCTCCGTAGGCCTCGGCCAGCTCGGAGGCGCTGTCGCACGTCGAGGCCAGCTCCTTGCCGGAGGCGCCGCCGAAGGAGACGCGCACGGCACCGCCGGACTCCGTGAGCGCCGATATACGGGACTTGACCGCCGAGTCGCCGATGGCCGTCGTGCCGTTCCACTTCGGCGTGCAGCTGCTGCCGCCCGCGATGACGAAGGCCAGGTTGTACGTGGCCGGGGAGCCGGCCGAGTCGTTGTCGGAGGCGGTGGTGGCGCTGACGTACGGGGCGTACGTGGTGGCCGACACCGCCGAGGCCGAGGCCGACGGCGACTGCGAGGCCCCCGCCGCCGATGGCTGTGAGGACGACGATGACGACGACTCCGAGTCCGGTTCCGAGGAGCACCCGGCGCAGGTCAGGGCCGCCAGACAGACGAACCCTGCAGTCGGCTTGAGGAAACTCCGCATTGCGTATGCACCGCTCTCTGGTTCACGTCGTGGACTGAAAACGTCTCACAGGCGACCGCGGTCCACGAAGCCGAGCGGAACTCTCTCAGGGAAACGACAGGATCAGGCATTTCTCATGGCCCACTCACAAGGAAATCAGAGTTTCGGACACATAAAGGCTGCCTAATATCCGGGGAATGCATTCCGAGCCTGCCATCGAATCCCGCGCCGCTGGGCGTGGCCGCCGCCGCAAACGCGGCAACGGGTCCAACGGGTCCGAAGACGGTCCCGTGTTCGTTGACAACTCCGGGCGCAGAGCGAAGCTGCTGCGCCGGATCGGCCTCCTCCTGGGCGTCGTCTGCATCGGGTACGCGGTCGTGCTCGGCATGGCGTTCATGGGCTGGGGCCCCTCACTCTCCCCGTCCTCGCTGCTGCCCTTCGGGGGCGGCGGCCCGGGCAACCAGAACTCCCGGCCCGGCGGCGGTGCCCAGCCGCAGGGCGGCACCGGCAGCCCGCCCGCGCAGCCCACCGGCGTCCCGCCCACGGGCGTCGCCACCGGCGCCCCGCCGGCCGGAGCCGCGCCCACCGCCGCCCCGTCGGCATCCGCTGACCCCGCCTCCGTCTCCGCTCCGTCCGCATCCGCCTCGGCGGCCGCGGACGCCAACTGACCGGAACGCACTCACACTCATGGCTACCACGACGCCCTCGCGCGGCCGCAGGCGCGCCCCGTCCCGCATGACACGGGCTGCGGGCAAGGCCGCGGCGCTGCAGAAACCGCGTGTCATCCTCGCCCTGTTGCTCCTTCTCGCACTCACCAGCGTGATGCTGCTCGACGGCTATCTGCGTGCCGAGGTCGGCGGCGACGAGCGCGTACGCAGCAACGCCAGTTCGAGCAAGGTCCCCGACAAGGTCCTCGACGGCGGACCGATCCTCTCCTTCCGGGGCGGAGAGGCCCAGAGCCAGTCCGTCCCCGACAAGACCATCGCGCTGACCTTCGACGACGGTCCCAACCCCACCTGGACTCCGCAGATCCTCAAGATCCTGGAGGCGAACGACGTCCCGGGCACGTTCTTCGTGGTCGGCTCGATGGTCTCGCGGTATCCGAGCATCGTGAAGGACCTGGTGGACCAGGGCAACGAGATCGGCATCCACACCTTCACGCACGTCGACCTCTCCTACCAGAGCGACGACCGGATCGCCCGCGAGATGGACCAGACGCAGCTCGCGCTCGCGGGTGCGGCGGGCATCACGACCACGTTGTTCCGCGCTCCGTACTCCTCCGAGGCGGACGCCATCGACAACTACAGCTGGCCCGTCTACAAGAAGCTCGGCGAGGAGGGCTACACCAGCGTCTTCGTCGACACCGACAGCGACGACTGGAAGCGGCCGGGCGTCTCGAAGATCATCAAATGGGCCACGCCGTCGAAGAACAAGGGCGCCTCGGTCCTCTTCCACGACGCGGGCGGCGAGCGTTCCCAGACGGTCAAGGCGCTCGGGACGTACATCAAGAAGATGAAGGCGAAGGGCTACACCTTCACCACCATCAGCGGCGCGATCCGGCAGGGGAACGGTCAGAACGCCGAGAACGCCGAGAACGCTCAGAGCGGCCAGGCCGCCCAGAACGGTCAGCAGCCCGGCAGCGAGCAGAGTGAGCAGGCGGGCGGTCAGGTGCCCGGCGGCCAGCAGGGCCAGCAGGGTCAACAGCCGGGGCAAGAAGGTCAGTTGGGCCAGGCGGGTCAGGCGGGGGGAGTCAACAGTCTCCAGGCCGCCCACCGCACCGCCACCGGCACCACTCTCTACGAAGGCAAGGCCCTCGTCGCGGCCGTCGCCGTCGCCGAGTGGACCGTACCGGGGCTCGCGGCCGGGCTCGCCGTCGTCGGCGTCGCCGTCATGGGCCGCTTCGGGATGATGCTGATCCTCGCCCGCAGGCACTACCGGCAGCGCAACAAACGCCGGTTCAGCTGGGGGCCGACCGTCACACAGCCCGTCAGCGTGATCGTGCCCGCGTACAACGAGAAGGAGTGCATCGCCAACACCCTTGAGTCGCTGGCGAAGAGCACCCATCCGATCGAGATCATCGTGGTCGACGACGGCTCGACTGACGACACGTCCCAGATCGCGCGCGATGCGGCACGGTCCTTCGGCATGACGAACGTCCGGGTCATCCGCCAGGAGAACGCGGGCAAGCCCGCCGCCCTCAACAACGGTGTCCGCAGCGCCAGTTACGACATCGTCGTGATGATGGACGGCGACACCGTCTTCGAGCCGGACGCCGTGCACCAGCTCGTCCAGCCCTTCGCTGACCCGGAGGTCGGCGCGGTCGCGGGCAACGCCAAGGTCGGCAACCGCAACACGATCATCGGGGCCTGGCAGCACATCGAGTACGTGATGGGCTTCAACCTCGACCGCCGCATGTACGACCTGCTGCGCTGCATGCCCACCATCCCGGGCGCGATCGGCGCGTTCCGCCGGGACGCCGTCCTGGAGGTCGGCGGCATGAGCGAGGACACGCTCGCCGAGGACACCGACATCACCATCGCGATGCACCGCGGCGGCTGGCGGGTCGTCTACCAGGAGCACGCCAGGGCCTGGACGGAGGCGCCCGCCTCGCTCAAGCAGCTCTGGTCACAGCGCTACCGCTGGTCGTACGGGACGATGCAGGCACTGTGGAAGCACCGCAAGTCCCTTACGGACAAGGGCCCTTCGGGCCGCTTCGGCCGGGTCGGCATGCCGCTGGTGGTGATCTTCCAGATCGTCACGCCGGTCTTCGCCCCGCTCATCGACGTGTTCACCGCCTACTCGATGATCTTCATCGACTTCAAGGCCGCCCTGCTCGCCTGGCTGGCCGTCCTGGGCATCCAACTCGTCTGCGCGGCCTACGCGTTCCGGCTGGACCGCGAGAAGTACCGCTACCTGCTGATGATGCCGCTGCAGCAACTCGCGTACCGGCAGATGATGTACCTCGTCCTCATCCACTCCTGCATCACCGCCCTCACCGGCGGCCGTCTGCGCTGGCAGAAGCTGAAGCGCACGGGCGAGGTCGGCACGCCGGCGGGGGTCGGCTGATGAGCTGGGGGACGGATCAGCCGGGCTACCCGCAGGAGCAACCACAGGGACACGGCTACGGCTACGGCCACGGGTCCGGTTACGGGTCCGGCCAGCAGCAACAGCCGTACGGGCAGCCGCAGTACGGTGGGCTGCCGTACCCCCAGCAGTACGCCGGCCAGGAGCAGCAGGGGTACGCACCGGAGTACGTACCGGAGTATGCGTCGGCGGATTACGCGGCGTACCCCGCGCCGGAACCGGAACCGGAACCGGAACCGGAACCGGAACAGGTGTCGGGCGACACGGCGCAGCTGCCGCCGGTGGAACCAACGCCGTTGGAACCACCGCCGGTGGAACCGGAGTTCGCGGCCGCCCCCGAGGCACAGGCCAAGCCCCGCGATCGCTACTTCGACACCCTGCGCGCGGTCGCCCTGGTCCGCGTCGTCACGTACCACACCTTCGGCTGGGCCTGGGCGGGCATGGTCTTCCCCTCCATGGGGATCATGTTCGCGCTGGCCGGCACGCTGATGGCGAAGTCGCTGGAGCGGCCGGCCCTCAAGGTGATCAGGAGCCGGATCCGCAGGCTCCTGCCGCCGTTCTGGTTCTGGGGCTTCTTCGTCGTGGTCGCGATGCTGATCCACGACTGGATGCCCGGCTGGCAGATCGTCTACTGGATCGTGCCGCTCGGCGACCCGCCCGGCAACGCGTGGGGCGAGCAGGCCTGGGAGATCCTCTGGTACCTGCGGACGTACCTGTGGTTCGTCCTGCTCTCGCCCCTTCTCCTGAGGGTGTTCCGGCTGGCCCCGGTCGCGGTCCTCGTCCTCTCCCTCGCCCCGATCCTGGTCGTCCACTTCCTGTGGGAGCCGCCGGACAACCGCTTCGGGAGCGCGCTGACCGACCTGGCCACCTTCCTCTTCTGCTGGATCCTCGGCTTCGCGCACCGCGACGGCGTCCTGCAGCGGCTGAAGCCGTTCGCCGTCGTCGTCCTCTCGCTCGCCGCGATCGGCTACGCCGGCTGGTACGCCTTCACCCACCAGGCCGAGACGGGCTCGTACGACCTCGACGACATCCCGCTCGCGCAGGCCTTCTGGTCGGCGGGGTTCGTGACGCTCCTGATGTACGCGAAGGCGCACTTCCGGATCGACTTCGCCGGGCTGGCCCGCTTCAAACGCCTCGACCGGATCGTGACGATCTTCAACGCCCGCGCCGTGACCCTCTACCTCTGGCACGAGATCGCACTGATCCTGGCCGTCCCGCTGATCGACCAGTTCTGGAACGTGCCTGCCTTCGAGACGTATCTGCCGCTGGAGAGCCAGTGGTTCATGTTCGGCATCGGCTGGCTCCTCATCGCCGTGTTCATCCTGCTCTGCGGCTGGGTCGAGGACGTGGCGGCGAAGAAGAAGCCGAGGCTGCTGCCCTGAGGGGCTTGGGGGCTTGGAGGGCTTGAGGGTCTTGTGAGAGCCGTCCTCGCGGCGGCGTTCTGACCGGCGTACGGGCCGGGTGCTGGAGAGTCACCCGGCCCGTACTGCCACAATGGGGGCGTGACCCGCGCATCCCTGAACAAGCAGCCGCACGAAGTCGCCTCGATGTTCGACGACGTGGCGGAACGCTACGACCTGACGAACGACGTGCTGTCGCTCGGCCAGGACCGGGTGTGGCGCAAGGAGGTCGCGAAGGCGGTCGACGCGCGGCCCGCGCAGAAGATCCTCGACCTGGCGGCGGGCACGGCCACCTCGTCGCTGCCGTTCGCGCGCACGGGTGCGTACGTCGTTCCCTGCGACTTCTCGCTCGGGATGCTTCGGGTCGGCAAGAAGAACCACCCCTGGCTGCCGCTCACGGCCGGGGACGCCACGAAGCTGCCGTTCAAGGACGACACCTTCGACGCGGTGACGATCTCCTTCGGCCTGCGGAACGTACAGGACACGGACACCGCGCTGCGCGAGCTGTACCGGGTGACCAAGCCCGGCGGACGCGTCGTGATCTGCGAGTTCTCGCACCCGACCTGGGCGCCCTTCCGCACGGTCTACACCGAGTACCTGATGCGCGCCCTCCCACCGGTCGCCCGCGCGGTCTCCTCCAACCCCGACGCGTACGTCTACCTCGCCGAATCCATCCGCGACTGGCCCAACCAGCCCGCCCTCGCCGACCGCCTCACGAAGGCAGGTTGGTCGAGGGTGGCCTGGCGCAACCTGACGGGCGGGGTAGTGGCCCTGCACAGGGGCTACAAGCAGACCCCGTAAGCCGCTACTTCCAGGGGCACGGGGAGCTTTAAGGGGCGCGGGGAACGGCGCAGTCTTTTGTCTTTCAGGGGCGCGGGGAACTGCGCAATCTTTCGTCTTTTAGGGGCGCGGGGAACTGCGTGACCAGCCCCCACCGGCCCGCGGTGTCACCACAACCCGCAGCCCCCGGCAACTACCGCAGCACCACAAACGGATCCCCCGGCTCATCAAGCTCCCGATACAACCCCCCGGCCGGCGGCCCACCCCGCCGAGGCTCCCGCACACCCGCCCCGCCCCCGCCTTCCCCCTCGCCGAAGTCGAACCACACAGTGACGACCGCCCCCCGAGGCACCTCGGACCCCGGCAACGGATACTGCCGTACGACGTAATCGACGACGGTCAGATGGAAGTCGGGCCGATCCGGCGCGGCGAGCAGCACCCCACGGGCCTCGGCCGTCTCGCGCGCGTCCACGGCCATCAGACCGACGAGCCGCGGTACGCGCACTTCGGGTGTCTTGGGTGTTATGCGCACAGACGTCACCCCCAGCGGTACCGGCAGGGTAAGCCCTGCCGAGCCGTGCCGGAAGGTGTCGGAAAGCCCGGCCGAACGCCCCCGGCAGCCCCCGAGAACCGAACGGGACCCAGTCGGGAACCAGGCGGGACTCAGGCTGGAATCAGGCGGGCGCCCGGCCGGAAACCGTCAGAGAGCCAGCCGGTAGCAGTGCCCCAGCTGGTCCGACGTCTCCGTCGTGAACGTCTCGGCGAGTTCCATGCCGAGGCGTCTGGTCACCGCGATCGAGCGCTCGTTGCGGGAGTTGACCATGGCGACCACGCTGGGCACGCCCGTCGCGCGGACCCGTTCGAGCGTGATCCGCGCGGCCGCGGTGACGTACCCCTTGCCCCAGTGCCTGCGCCCGAGCCGCCAGCCGATCTCGATCTCGCCCTTCGGCCCCCACTCGCGCGGCCACGGCTGGGCGCCGGTGAAGCCGATGACCTGGCCCTCCTCGTCGAGCATGGTCCAGAAGCAGAATCCGTACTCGGCATCGTGCCGGCGCTGCCTGGCGGTCAGTTCCTCGTAGAAGGACAGCTCGGCCGGCTTTCCGCCGTGGAACTCCATCACGTCCGGGTCGTCGAAGACCCGGTGCCAGGCGAACGCGTCCTCGTCGGTCGGGACGCGCAGGTGTACCACGGGGAGAGCTCGGTTCACGGGGCAGCCCTTCAGCCAGGTGATCAGTACCGCTGCATAGACTGCCCATGTCGCGTGCCCCTCAGCACGCGGATTTCGAGACTTCGCACTTCGAGACCTAGAGACCTAGAGCCTTCGAGACTTGGGGAGAACCCGCCGTGACCGAGTCCCAGCCCCTCTCCGAACACACCGCCGATGTGATCGTCGTCGGGGCCGGGCCAGCCGGTTCCACCACCGCCTACTACCTGGCCAAGGCCGGACTGGACGTCCTGCTCCTCGAAAAGACCGCGTTCCCGCGGGAGAAGGTGTGCGGTGACGGGCTGACGCCGCGCGCCACCAAACAGCTCGTCTCCATGGGCATCGACATCTCGGAGGAGGCGGGCTGGCTCCGGAACAAGGGGCTCCGCATCATCGGCGGCGGCGTCCGCCTCCAGCTGGACTGGCCGGATCTCGCCGCCTACCCCGACTACGGACTCGTACGGAAGCGGGACGACTTCGACGAGCAGCTGGCCCGGCAGGCGCAGAAGGCGGGTGCGCGGCTGCACGAGCGCTGCAACGTCGGCGCCCCGATCATCGACGACCGCACGGGCCGGATCACCGGTGTGCACGCGAAGCTGGGCGACGCCGACTCCAAGGAGAAGCGCGAGGTCACCTTCCACGCGCCCCTCGTGGTCGCCGCCGACGGCAACTCGACCCGGCTGTCGCTGGCGATGGGCCTGCACCGCCGCGAGGACCGTCCGATGGGCGTCGCGGTCCGTACGTACTTCACGTCCCCGCGTCACGACGACGACTACCTGGAGTCGTGGCTGGAACTGTGGGACAAGCGCGGCCCGGGCGAGGACCGGCTGCTGCCCGGCTACGGCTGGATCTTCGGCATGGGCGACGGCACGTCCAACGTCGGCCTGGGCGTCCTCAACACCACGTCCTCCTTCAAGGAGCTGGACTGGCGCGAGGTCCTGAAGGCCTGGTGCGCCTCGATGCCCGCGGACTGGGGCTACACCCCGGAGAACATGACGATCCCGATCCGGGGCGCCGCTCTCCCGATGGCCTTCAACCGCCAGCCCCACTACACGAAGGGCCTGTTGCTCGTCGGTGACGCGGGCGGCATGGTGAACCCCTTCAACGGCGAGGGCATCGCGTACGCCATGGAGTCCGGCCAGATCGCCGCCGACGTCATCGTCCAGGCGCACGCCCGCGCGACCCCCGCCCAGCGCGAACTCGCACTCCAACGCTACCCGAAGGTCCTCAAGGACACCTACGGCGGCTACTACACGCTGGGCCGCGCCTTCGTGAAGCTCATCGGCAACCCGAAGGTCATGAAGATCGCCACGCAGCGGGGTCTCACGCACCCCGTTCTGATGAAGTTCACGCTGAAGATGCTGGCCAACCTGACCGACCCGACGGGCGGCGACGCGATGGACCGCATCATCAACGGCCTCTCCAAGGTGGCCCCGAGGGCGTGACCCACCGACAGGGTCGTACTGCCGCGCCCCGAAGGGGCGCGGGGAACTGCGCGATCAGCCACGACGGCGCCGCAGACGACAGCCGGCCTTCTTCGGTACTCCCAGCGGGGCCGGCCGCCCGCTGGGGCTGACGAGGCCCCTGAGGCGCGCCTGAGGGCCGCTTCCCCTTCTCGGGGAAGCGGCCCTCACGTTGCGCGGCCGAGAGCCGGAGAGGCCCGGCCAATGGCCTGGAGAGCCCGGCCGGAGGTCAGAGCACGCGTACCGCGCCGCTCGCCGGGTAGCCCGACAGGTCCTGGATGACGACACCCTTCGAGGGGTTCGCGGCGTCCAGGTACTGACCGTTACCGATGTAGACGCCCACGTGGTACGCCGAGCCCGCGCCACCCCAGTACAGGATGTCGCCGACCTGGACGTTGGACAGCGAGACCGGGGTGCCGGCCACGGACTGGTCCTGGGAGACGCGCGGCAGGTCCACGCCGACCTGCTTGTACGCGGCCTGCACCAGGCTGGAGCAGTCCCACGCGTCCGGGCCGCTGGCGCCCATGACATAGGCGTCGCCGAGCTGCGCCTTGAGGAAGTTGATGACCGTACCGACGCTGCCGCTCGCGGGGGCGGGGACGTCGCTGTCGGCCGACGTCGACGTGAGCGTGGTCCGCTCGGAGGACCGGGTGGCGCGCTCGGCGGCGGCCTTGCGGGCGTCCTCGGCCTTCTTCTTGGCCTCCGCCTTCTTCTTCGCGTCGGCGAGGTCCGCCTTGGCCTGCTTGGCGGCCTTGGCGGCGGCCGCGTCACGCTCGGCGCGCAGCTGGTAGTCGGCCGCGGCCTGCTGGGTGACCTCCGCGGACTCGGCGACCTGAGCGGTCATGTCGGACGTGAGGGTCGGCAGCTCCATGGTCTGGGTGACCGGCTCGGCAGCGTTCGCCGATCCGGCCGCACCCGCCACTGCCAGGGTGCTGAGGACGCCACCGGCAACTCCGGCGCGCATCGCGAGCGCTGAGCTGCTGCGAGGCCGGGGTTTCCGGTGGCTGCGTATGTGAGCGGTGTGGGACATAGGGACAACCGGTATCAGGGGCTCCTCCATACCTTCAAGAAACGTGTGGTGCGCCACAGTTGTTCAACGGGTCGCCCGAATCCCGGGCGTGGCGTTCCTTATTGACGCCGTAACGGGCATTGCGGACACCGGCCGTCAAGCCTGTGATCACGGCGTTTCCCTGTTACGCCCGAATTGCCCGCGACCTACCACTCGTTGGAGCGGTTGGCCAAGCCCGGTTGTTTCCCGGCTGTTACCAATGTGACGCACGTCACGGAACGGTTGCCCCTGCGGCGGTGTCGCGCGCGTGGGGCGGGGGAGCTGTGAAGGTCGGGCCGACGGGCGCGTTCCGCTCGTGAACGGATGCACGCGCGATGCGTGCACCCGGGTCGTCCACACCGGGCACTCCAACTCCCCCCGAAGTGTGAACGAGTTCCTCTACCAAGCGCCGATGTCCAAAGCCAATTTGCCTTGGATCTCGCCGCCTTGATAGTGCGCCGAAGCCCGGACCAGCGATGACGGGCGAAAATGTCACCTCTGGTGATCACTCGGACGCTTCTCGTGCGAAGATCGGCACTCATCCGACTTCATGATCCTTCGCCGGGTGGTGGAGATCACAAAGACGTTGTCGTACCCCGTGTCGCAGATCACAGACCCGCAGGCATAAGATGCGGGGCAGTTGGGCTTGTGACCTGCTTCACATGTTCGCGATCTTCGTGGAGCCGCACGAGGCTCGTGGGCCTCATGAGGTTCATGGGGTACGTGGGGCAGGGGGCAACGCCTGATGCAACCGCCAGCAGTCAATGCCGACTGAGAGGAGCGAGGAGCGGTGAACGCGTATGCGCCCATCCTCGTACTGGGAGCCCTCGGGGCAGGCTTTGCGATCTTCTCCGTGGTCATGGCCACGCTTATCGGTCCAAAGCGATACAACCGGGCCAAGCTCGAAGCCTACGAGTGCGGTATCGAGCCGACCCCCACGCCGGCCGGCGGCGGGCGGTTCCCCATCAAGTACTACCTGACGGCGATGCTCTTCATCATTTTCGATATCGAGATCGTCTTCCTCTATCCCTGGGCCGTCACGTTCGACGCACTCGGGGTATTCGGGCTCGTGGAGATGTTGCTCTTCGTGCTCACCGTCTTCGTCGCGTACGCGTACGTGTGGCGGCGAGGCGGCCTGGAATGGGACTGAAACCCGCATGGGACTGAACCCCGCAAGGGACTGAGCCCCGTATAGGGGACAGAGGAGCCACTGAGCATGGGACTCGAAGAAAAGCTGCCGAGCGGCTTCCTGCTGACCACCGTCGAGCAGGCCGCGGGATGGGTGCGCAAGTCGTCCGTCTTCCCCGCCACCTTCGGCCTCGCCTGCTGCGCCATCGAGATGATGACGACGGGCGCGGGCCGCTACGACCTGGCGCGCTTCGGCATGGAGGTCTTCCGCGGCTCGCCGCGCCAGGCCGACCTGATGATCGTCGCCGGACGCGTCAGCCAGAAGATGGCGCCGGTCCTGAGGCAGGTCTACGACCAGATGCCGAACCCCAAGTGGGTGATCTCCATGGGGGTTTGCGCCTCGTCGGGCGGCATGTTCAACAACTACGCGATCGTGCAGGGCGTCGACCACATCGTCCCTGTCGACATCTATCTGCCCGGCTGCCCGCCACGGCCCGAGATGCTGATGGACGCGATTCTCAAGCTCCACCAGAAGATCCAGTCCTCGAAGCTCGGCGTGAACGCCGAGGAGGCGGCCCGCGAGGCGGAGGAAGCGGCGCTCAAGGCGCTCCCCACCATCGAGATGAAGGGCCTGCTGCGGTGAGCGACGCGAACGGCAACGGGGTGAACCCCGAGAAGGACCTCGGCGCCTCCAACCTCCCGGGCCAGCGGGGCGACGGCGGCGAGGAGATCCGCGTCCAGCGCGGCATGTTCGGCGCCAACAACGGCGGGGACACCTCCGGCTACGGCGGCCTGGTCCGCTCGATCCGGCTGCCGGGACCGGCCTCCCGCCCGTACGGCGGCTGGTTCGACGAGGTCGCCGACGAGCTCGAAGGCGCCTTGGAGGAGCAGGGTCTCGTCCCCGAGAACGCGATCGAGAAGACGATCGTCGACCGCGACGAGATGACCTTCCACATCGACCGCGAGCACCTGCTCCAGGTCGCCCAGACCCTGCGCGACGACCCTGCCCTGCGCTTCGAGCTCTGCACCGGAGTGAGCGGGGTCCACTACCCGCAGGACAAGGGCCGCGAGCTGCACGCCGTCTACCACCTGCGCTCGATCACCCACAACCGGCTGATCCGCCTGGAGGTCAGCGCCCCGGACAGCGAGCCGCGCATCCCGTCCCTGGTGACGGTCTATCCGACGAACGACTGGCACGAGCGCGAGACGTACGACTTCTTCGGCATCGTCTTCGAGGGCCACCCGGCACTGACGCGGATCATGATGCCGGACGACTGGCAGGGCTTTCCGCAGCGCAAGGACTATCCCCTCGGCGGCATCCCCGTCGAGTACAAGGGCGCCCAGATCCCGGCTCCGGACCAGCGGAGGTCGTACTCATGAGCACGTCGCACGCATCTGCCGCATCTGCCCGCGAGACCACCGAGGGCACCGTCTACACCGTCACCGGCGGTGACTGGGACGAGGTCGTCCAGACCGCGGCCAAGGCCGACGACGAGCGCATCGTCGTCAACATGGGCCCCCAGCACCCGTCCACGCACGGCGTGCTCCGGCTCATCCTGGAGATCGACGGCGAGACGGTCACCGAGGCCCGCTGCGGCATCGGCTATCTGCACACCGGCATCGAGAAGAACCTCGAGTTCCGTACGTGGACACAGGGCACGACCTTCGTGACGCGCATGGACTACCTGACGTCGTTCTTCAACGAGACCGCGTACTGCCTGGCCGTCGAGAAGCTCCTCGGCATCGAGGACCAGATCCCGGACCGCGCGACGATCATCCGGGTGCTCCTGATGGAGCTGAACCGGCTCTCCTCGCATCTGGTGTGCATCGCCACCGGCGGCATGGAGCTCGGCGCCACCACGATCATGATCTACGGCTTCCGTGACCGTGAGCTGATCCTCGACATCTACGAGCTGATCACCGGCCTGCGCATGAACCACGCGTACATCCGGCCCGGCGGCCTCGCCCAGGACCTGCCCCCGGGTGCGGTGGACCAGATCCGCGAGTTCGTGAAGAAGATGCAGAAGAACCTTCCCGAGTACGACAAGCTCGCCACCGGGAACCCCATCTTCAAGGCCCGTATGCAGGGCATCGGCCATCTCGACCTGGCCGGCTGCATGGCCCTCGGCGCCACGGGCCCGATCCTCCGCTCGGCCGGCCTGCCGCACGACCTGCGCAAGGCGCAGCCGTACTGCGGCTACGAGACGTACGACTTCGACGTGCCGACCACCGACACGTGCGACGCGTACGGGCGCTTCCTGATCCGTCTGGAGGAGATGCGCCAGTCGCTGCGGATCGTCGAGCAGTGCCTGGACCGGCTGCAGCCCGGCCCGGTCATGGTCACCGACAAGAAGATCGCCTGGCCCGCCCAGCTCGCGCTCGGCCCCGACGGCCTCGGCAACTCGCTCGACCACATCAAGAAGATCATGGGCACCTCCATGGAGGCCCTGATCCACCACTTCAAGCTGGTGACGGAAGGGTTCCGCGTGCCGCCGGGACAGGCGTACGCGGCCGTCGAGTCGCCGAAGGGCGAACTCGGGGTGCACGTCGTGTCCGACGGAGGCACCCGCCCCTACCGGGTCCACTACCGGGACCCGTCCTTCACCAATCTGCAGGCCATGGCGGCGATGTGCGAGGGCGGCCAGGTCGCCGACGTCATCGTCGCCGTCGCGTCCATCGACCCCGTGATGGGAGGCGTCGACCGGTGACCACGACCCCCGAGGGCGTCAGCCTGGGCATGCCCCAACTGCCCGCGCCCGATTACCCGGACGACGTTCGAGCCAGGCTGGAGGCGGACGCGCGCGAGATCATCGCCCGCTACCCGGACTCCCGGTCCGCCCTCCTGCCGTTGCTGCATCTCGTGCAGTCGGAGGAGGGCCACGTCACGCGCACCGGGCAGCGGTTCTGCGCGGAGATGCTGGACCTGACCACGGCCGAGGTCACCGCGGTCGCGACCTTCTACTCCATGTACCGGCGCAAGCCGAGCGGTGACTACCAGGTGGGTGTCTGCACCAACACCCTGTGCGCGGTCATGGGCGGCGACGCGATCTTCGAGTCGCTGCAGGACCACCTCGGTGTCGGCAACGGCGAGACCACCGACGACGGCAAGGTCACCCTGGAGCACATCGAGTGCAACGCGGCCTGCGACTTCGCGCCGGTCGTGATGGTCAACTGGGAGTTCTTCGACAACCAGACCGTGGCGAGCGCGAAGCGCCTCGTCGACGACCTGCGCGCGGGAACACAGGTCGAGCCGACGCGCGGTGCCCCCTTGTGCACGTTCAAGGACACCTCCCGCATCCTGGCGGGCTTCCCCGACGAGCGCGAGGGCGCGGTCGAGGCGAGCGGCGCCGCGGGCCCCGCCTCGCTGATCGGCCTCCGGCTGGCCAAGGGGGAGACGGGCCCCGCGCGCGTGGTGCACCCACGAGGGTCCGGCGCTCCCCAGGACGAGCCGCCGCACGACCCGTCCCCGTCCGAGCACCTCAGTTCGCACGACGCGCCGCAGGACACGTCGGCCTCAGACCCGGACCACCCGGCCGGGCCCGTAGCCGAGGAGGGGGAGTGATGACCGTGTCCACTCAATATGGGGGCACCTCCCAGCCCGAGGCTGGGGGGGAGACGAGCCCCGAGAAGCTGCTCTCACCGGTGCTGTCGGCCTTCTGGGACGAGGACAAGTCCTGGTCGCTGGACGTGTACCGGAGGCACGACGGGTACGAGGGCCTGCGCAAGGCGCTCGCGATGTCGCCGGACGACCTCATCGCGTATGTGAAGGACTCCGGTCTGCGCGGCCGTGGCGGCGCGGGATTCCCCACCGGAATGAAGTGGCAGTTCATTCCCCAGGGGGATGGAAAGCCTCACTATCTAGTTGTCAACGCCGACGAATCAGAGCCGGGGACTTGTAAGGACATCCCGCTCCTCTTCGCGAACCCGCACAGCCTCATTGAGGGCATTGTCATCGCCTGTTATGCGATCCGGTCGTCGCATGCATTCATCTATCTGCGTGGTGAAGTCGTCCCCGTGCTCAGGCGGTTGCACGAGGCCGTACGCGAGGCCTACGCGGCGGGCTACCTGGGCGAGAACATCCTGGGCAGCGGGCTCGATCTCCAGCTCACCGTGCACGCGGGCGCGGGCGCGTACATCTGCGGTGAGGAGACCGCACTGCTCGACTCGCTCGAAGGCCGCCGTGGACAGCCGCGACTTCGTCCCCCTTTCCCTGCCGTCGCGGGCCTCTATGCCTGTCCAACTGTTGTGAACAACGTCGAGTCCATCGCGTCGGTTCCCGCGATTCTGCACAAGGGCAAAGAATGGTTCCGGTCGATGGGAAGCGAGAAGTCCCCGGGCTTCACGCTCTACTCCCTCAGCGGCCATGTCACCAGCCCCGGCCAGTACGAGGCCCCGCTCGGCATCACACTCCGTCAGCTCCTCGACATGAGCGGCGGCATCCGGAAGGGACACCGCCTCAAGTTCTGGACGCCGGGCGGCTCCTCGACCCCGATGTTCACCGACGAGCACCTCGACGTCCCTCTTGACTACGAAGGAGTGGGCGCCGCGGGTTCCATGCTCGGCACAAAAGCACTCCAGTGCTTCGACGAGACGACCTGCGTCGTCCGTGCCGTCACGCGGTGGACCGAGTTCTACGCCCACGAGTCCTGCGGCAAGTGCACGCCCTGCCGCGAAGGGACGTACTGGCTCGTGCAGTTGCTGCGCGACATCGAGGCCGGCAAGGGCGTCATGTCCGACCTCGACAAGCTGAACGACATCGCCGACAACATCAACGGCAAGTCCTTCTGCGCCCTCGGCGACGGCGCCGCCTCGCCGATCTTCTCCTCGCTCAAGTACTTCCGCGCGGAGTACGAGGAGCACATCACCGGCCGGGGCTGCCCCTTCGACCCCGCCAAGTCGACGGCCTGGGCCGACAAGGAAAAGCACACGGAGGTGAACGCATGACGGTAACCACGAGCGCTCCCTCCGGAGGCGGGGAGGCGGCCGTTCCGCCGGAGGATCTCGTCTCGCTGACCATCGACGGCGTCGAGATCAGCGTGCCCAAGGGCACCCTGGTCATCCGCGCGGCCGAACAGCTCGGCATCGAGATCCCCCGCTTCTGCGACCATCCGCTCCTCGACCCGGCCGGCGCCTGCCGTCAGTGCATCGTCGAGGTCGAGGGCCAGCGCAAGCCCATGGCGTCCTGCACGATCACCTGCACGGACGGGATGGTCGTCAAGACCCATCTCAGCTCTCCTGTCGCCGAGAAGGCCCAGAAGGGTGTGATGGAGCTCCTGCTCATCAACCACCCGCTGGACTGCCCGGTCTGCGACAAGGGCGGCGAGTGCCCCCTGCAGAACCAGGCGATGTCGCACGGCCACTCCGAGTCCCGCTTCGAGGGCAAGAAGCGTACGTACGAGAAGCCCGTGCCGATCTCCACCCAGGTGCTGCTCGACCGCGAGCGGTGCGTGCTGTGCGCCCGCTGCACCCGGTTCTCCAACCAGATCGCGGGCGACCCGATGATCGAGCTGATCGAGCGGGGCGCGCTCCAGCAGGTCGGCACCGGTGAGGGCGACCCGTTCGAGTCGTACTTCTCCGGGAACACGATCCAGATCTGCCCGGTCGGCGCGCTGACCTCGGCGGCGTATCGCTTCCGCTCGCGGCCGTTCGACCTCGTCTCGTCGCACTCGGTGTGCGAGCACTGCTCCGGCGGTTGCGCGACCCGCACCGACCACCGGCGCGGCAAGGTCATGCGGCGCCTCGCCTCCCCGGACCCCCAGGTCAACGAGGAGTGGCTCTGCGACAAGGGACGGTTCGGCTTCCGGTACGCCCAGCAGCGGGACCGGCTCCAGACCCCGCTGGTACGCGGCGAGTCCGGTGAGCTGGAGCCCGCTTCCTGGCCGGAGGCTCTGGAGGCCGCGGCCCAGGGGCTGCTGGCCGCCCGCTCCCGCGCCGGTGTCCTCACCGGCGGCCGGCTGACCGTCGAGGACGCCTACGCGTACAGCAAGTTCGCGCGCGTGGCCCTCGACACGAACGACATCGACTTCCGCGCGCGCGTGCACAGCGGCGAGGAGGCCGAGTTCCTGGCCGCCCGGGTCGCCGGACGCGGACGTGACCTCGACGGTACGGGCGTCACGTACACCGCGCTGGAGAAGGCACCCGCCGTCCTGCTCGCCGGATTCGAGTCCGAGGAGGAGGCGCCCGGAGTCTTCCTGAGGCTGCGCAAGGCCTGGCGCGGACACGGGCAGAAGACCTTCTCGCTGGCCACGCACGCGACCCGCGGCCTGGAGAAGGCGGGCGGCACGCTGCTGCCGGCCGCCCCCGGCACCGAGACCGAGTGGCTGGACGCGCTCGCCTCCGGGGCCGGCCTGGAGGGCGACGGGGCGAGGGCCGCCGAGGCGCTGCGCACCGAGGGCGCCGTGATCGTCGTCGGCGAGCGGCTGGCCGCCGTGGCGGGCGGGCTCACCGCCGCCGTACGGGCCGCCACCGCGACCGGCGCTCAGCTGGTGTGGATCCCGCGCCGGGCCGGGGAGCGCGGCGCGATCGAGGCGGGGGCGCTGCCCTCGCTGCTGCCCGGCGGACGCCCGGCCACCGACCCGCGCGCGCGGGACGAGGTCACGCTGGCCTGGGGACTCGCGGCTCTGCCGCACCGCCACGGTCGTGACACCGGACAGATCGTCGAGGCCGCCGCCACCGGTGAGCTCTCCGCGCTCGTCGTCGCGGGCGTCGAGGTCGCCGACCTTCCCGACCCGGCACGCGCGCGTGAAGCACTGTCCGCGGTGGGCTTCCTGGTGTCGCTGGAACTGCGCCCCAGTGAGGTCACCGAGCAGGCGGACGTCGTCCTCCCGGTGGCCGCGGTCGCCGAGAAGGCGGGCACCTTCCTCAACTGGGAAGGCCGCGCACGCCTCTTCGAGTCCGCGCTCAAGCCCGAGCAGCTGACCCGCCGGGTGTCGCCCACCGACGGGCGCGTCCTGCAGATGCTGGCCGACGCCATGGATGTACACCTGGGGCTGCCGGACCTGCGCACCGCGCGCGTGGAGCTGGACCGGCTCGGCACCTGGGACGGGGCGCGGGCCGGCGAACCCATGGAGACCGCGGCTGTGCTGCCGCGGCCCGCCTCGGGTGAGGCCGTGCTCGCCGGACACCGGCTGCTGCTCGACCAGGGCCGTCTCCAGGAGGGCGACGAGGCACTCGCCGGTACGCGGCACGCCGCACACGCGCGCGTGTCGGCCGCCACGGCCGCCGAGGCGGGCGTCAAGAACGGCGACCTGCTCGCCGTGACCGGCCCCTCCGGAGTGGTCGAACTCCCGCTGCAGATCACCGAGATGCCCGACCGCGTGGTCTGGCTCCCGCTGAACTCCGCCGGGGGAGGCGTCGCCTCCGACACGGGCGCGCTGCCCGGCGCACTCGTCCGCATCGGCCCGGCGACGCTCGCCGCCGAGACCCCCAAGGAGGTGGAGGCATGACCGGAAACCTCGCCGCGCCCGTGTACCTGGCCGCTGAGGACCTCTCCATGTTCGGCCGCGACCCCTGGTGGCTCGTCGTCATCAAGGCGGTCTTCTGCTTCGCCTTCCTGATGCTCACCGTGCTGTTCTCCATCGTGTGGGAGCGCAAGGTCGTCGCCTGGATGCAGCTGCGCATCGGCCCCAACCGGCACGGCCCCTGGGGCATGCTCCAGTCGCTCGCCGACGGCATCAAGCTGATGCTCAAGGAAGACCTGATCGTCAAGCGCGCCGACAAGGTCGTCTACATCCTGGCGCCCATCGTGGCCGCCATCCCGGCCTTCATGGCGATCGCCGTGATCCCCTTCGGGCCGGCCGACAACCAGATCTCGATCTTCGGCCAGCGCACCACGATGCAGCTCACCGACCTCCCGATCGCGATGCTCTACATCCTCGCGGTCGCCTCGGTGGGCATCTACGGGATCGTGCTCGCGGGCTGGTCCTCCGGGTCGACGTATCCGCTCCTTGGCGGTCTGCGCTCCTGCGCGCAGATGATCTCGTACGAGATCGCCATGGGCGCCGCGTTCGCGTCGGTGTTCCTGTACTCGGGCTCGATGTCGACCTCGGAGATCGTCGCCCAGCAGCAGGACCGCTGGTACATCATCCTGCTGCCGGTGTCGTTCCTGATCTACATCGTGACGATGGTCGGCGAGACCAACCGCGCCCCCTTCGACATGCCGGAGTCCGAGGGCGACCTGGTGGGCGGTTTCAACACCGAGTACTCGTCCATCAAGTTCGCGCTGTTCATGCTCGCCGAGTACGTGAACATGGTGACCGTCTCGGCGGTCTCCGTGACGCTCTTCCTGGGCGGCTGGCGGGCTCCCTGGCCGGTCAGCACCTTCTGGGAGGGCGCGAACCACGGCTGGTGGCCGATGCTCTGGTTCGTCATCAAGGTGCAGCTGCTGCTGTTCTTCTTCATCTGGCTGCGCGGCACGCTGCCCCGCGTCCGCTACGACCAGCTGATGAAGCTCGGCTGGAAGGTCCTCATCCCGGTCTCCGTGGTCTGGCTGATGTGCGTCGCGACCGTACGGACCCTGCGGAACGAGAACTACGACTTCGCCGACATCGCCCTGTACGTGGCGGGCGCGGTCCTTGTGCTGCTGTTGCTCTCCTTCATCGCCGACATGTACCGCGACCGCAAGGACGCCCAGGAGACGCCGGACGAACCCGTCGCCTTCGACCCGATGGCGGGCGGATTCCCCGTACCGCCGCTGCCGGGACAGGAGCTGCCGCCGGTGCCCCGGCGACGTCCGCGCCGGGAGCGGGAGTTGATTGTCAGTGGTGGCGTGAATACTGACAGTGACGGATCCGATGGACCTCGTGACGGAAAGGAGGCGTCCGATGGCTGATGAGCAGAAGGAGACCAAACCCGGTTTCCAGAATCCCGTCGCAGGCTTCGGCGTGACCTTCAAGGCCATGTTCAAGAAGCGGCTGACCGAGCAGTATCCGGAGCAGCAGAAGACCACCGCCCCGCGGTTCCACGGCCGGCACCAGCTCAACCGCCATCCGGACGGCCTGGAGAAGTGCGTCGGCTGCGAGCTGTGCGCCTGGGCCTGTCCCGCGGACGCCATCTATGTGGAGGGCGCGGACAACACCGAGGAGGAGCGCTACTCCCCGGGCGAGCGGTACGGCCGCGTCTACCAGATCAACTACGCCCGCTGCATCCTGTGCGGCCTGTGCATCGAGGCGTGCCCCACGCGCGCGTTGACGATGACGAACGAGTTCGAACTGGCCGACAGCAGCCGCGCCAACCTCATCTACACCAAGGAGCAGCTGCTCGCCGGCCTGGAGGAAGGCATGGTCGAGTCACCGCACTCGATCTTCCCGGGCATGGACGAGGGCGACTACTACCGGGGCCTGGTCACGGAGGCCGCCCCCGGCACGGTGCCCCAGGTGGCCGTCTCCAAGGGAGAGAAGCCCGAGGACGAGGGGGCGGACGCATGAGCGCGCAACTCGCCGCCCACGCCAACTCCCTCGCGGCCTACTCGACGTCCACCGGCGAGGCCTTCCAGTTCTGGATCCTCGGCACCGTCGCGGTGATCGGCGCCCTGTGCACCGTCTTCATGAAGAAGGCCGTGCACAGCGCGCTCTGCCTCGCCGGAACCATGATCATCCTGGCGGTGTTCTACCTCGCCAACGGCGCGTACTTCCTGGGCATCGTCCAGGTCGTCGTCTACACCGGCGCGATCATGATGCTGTTCCTCTTCGTGGTCATGCTCGTCGGTGTCACCGCGGCGGACTCCCTGAAGGAGACCATCAAGGGCCAGCGCTGGCTGGCCCTCCTGTGCGGCCTCGGCTTCGGAATCCTGCTCTGCGCGGGCATCGGCAACGCGTCGCTGTCGGAGTTCAACGGCCTGACCCAGGCCAACTCCGGTGGCAACGTGGAGGGCCTGGCGGCCCTCATCTTCACGAAGTACGTCTTCGCCTTCGAGATCACCGGCGCCCTGCTCATCACGGCCGCCGTCGGCGCCATGGTGCTCACCCACCGCGAGCGCACCGAGCGTGCCAAGACCCAGCGCGAACTGGCCGGGGAGCGTGTACGGGCGAACAAGCAGCTCCCGCCGCTGCCCGCCCCCGGCGTCTACGCCCGGCACAACGCGGTGGACATCGCCGGTCTTCTCCCGGACGGCACCCCGTCCGAGCTCACCGTCATCAAGACACTGCGTGACCGCGGGCAGATCCGCGATGTGTCGGACGAGGCGATCAAGGACCTCAAGGCCCTGGAGCAGCGTTCCGAGGAGCGGCTCGGCCGCGAAGAGCGGGAAGAGGAGGCCGCGAAGTGAACCCCGTCAACTACCTCTACCTCGCCGCCCTGTTGTTCACGATCGGCGCCACCGGCGTCCTGATCAGGCGCAACGCGATCGTGGTGTTCATGTGCGTCGAGCTGATGCTCAACGCCTGCAACCTCGCGTTCGTCGCCTTCTCCCGGATGCACGGCAATCTCGACGGCCAGATCATCGCCTTCTTCACGATGGTCGTCGCCGCCGCGGAGGTCGTGGTCGGGCTCGCGATCATCGTGTCGCTGTTCCGTTCCCGCCACTCGGCCTCGGTCGACGACGCCAGCCTGATGAAGCTGTAAGGGGTCGCTGAATCGTGGAGAACCTGATTGCGCTGCTTGTGGCGGCGCCTCTGCTCGGAGCGGCCGTACTGCTGTGCGGCGGCCGGCGACTGGACGCCGTCGGCCACTTGATCGGTACGGCTCTCGCGTCCGTCTCCTTCGTGATCGGCGCGATCCTCTTCGCCGACATGCTGGGGAAGGACGCCGAACACCGGGCCATGGGCCAGCATCTGTTCAGCTGGATCCCCGTAGAGGGCTTCCAGGCGGACGTGGCCTTCCAGCTCGACCAGCTGTCGATGACGTTCGTGCTGCTGATCACGGGCGTCGGCTCGCTGATCCACCTGTACTCGATCGGGTACATGGAGCACGACGAGCGGCGCCGCCGCTTCTTCGGCTATCTGAACCTGTTCCTCGCGGCGATGCTCCTGCTCGTCCTCGCGGACAACTACCTGCTGCTGTACGTCGGCTGGGAGGGCGTCGGCCTCGCCTCGTACCTCCTGATCGGCTTCTGGCAGCACAAGCCCAGCGCCGCCACCGCCGCGAAGAAGGCCTTCCTGGTCAACCGCGTCGGCGACATGGGCCTGTCGATCGCGATCATGCTGATGTTCACCACCTTCGGGACCTTCGCCTTCGGGCCGGTCCTGGAGGCCACCGGTGAGACCGGTGAGGGCAAGCTGACCGCCATCGCCCTGATGCTGCTGCTCGCCGCCTGCGGCAAGTCCGCCCAGGTGCCGCTGCAGTCCTGGCTCGGGGACGCGATGGAGGGCCCGACCCCGGTCTCGGCCCTCATCCACGCCGCGACCATGGTGACCGCGGGCGTGTACCTGATCGTCCGCTCCGCCGACATCTTCAACGCCGCGCCGGACGCCCAACTGGTCACCACCGTGGTCGGAGCGGTCACGCTCCTCTTCGGTGCGATCGTCGGTTGCGCCAAGGACGACATCAAGAAGGCGCTTGCCGGTTCGACCATGTCGCAGATCGGCTACATGATCCTCGCGGCGGGCCTCGGCCCCATCGGCTACGTCTTCGCGATCATGCACCTGGTGACGCACGGCTTCTTCAAGGCCGGGCTCTTCCTCGGCGCCGGTTCGGTCATGCACGGCATGAACGACGAGGTCGACATGAGGAAGTACGGCGGCCTCAGGAAGTACATGCCGGTCACCTTCGTGACGTTCGGTCTCGGTTACCTGGCCATCATCGGCTTCCCGGGCCTGTCCGGCTTCTTCTCCAAGGACAAGATCATCGAGGCGGCCTTCGCCAAGGGCGGCACCGAGGGCTGGATCCTCGGCAGCGTGGCCCTGCTCGGCGCGGCCATCACCGCGTACTACATGACGCGCGTGATGCTGATGACCTTCTTCGGAGAGAAGCGCTGGCAGCCCGACGAGAACGGCCACGAGCCGCACCCGCACGAGTCCCCGAGGTCCATGACGATCCCGATGATCGTGCTGGCCTTCGGATCGGTCTTCGCGGGCGGGTTCTTCAGCATCGGCGACCGCTTCGTGCACTGGCTGGAGCCCGTCACCGAGCACGCGCACGGCCACCCGCCGGTCAGCGCGACGACGGTCACGCTCGCCACCATGGTCGTGCTCGTCATCGGCGTCGCTCTCGCCTACGCCCAGTACGGGCGCCGTCCCGTTCCGGTGCTCGCCCCGCGCGGCTCCCTGCTCACCCGGGCCGCCCGGCGCGACCTCCTCCAGGACGACTTCAACCACGTCGTCCTCGTACGCGGCGGAGAGCACCTCACGCGCTCCCTGGTGTACGTCGACCACACCCTGGTCGACGGGGTCGTGAACGGCACGGCGGCCTCGATGGGCGGCCTCTCCGGACGGCTCCGCAAGCTGCAGAACGGCTATGCGCGGTCGTACGCGGTCTCCATGTTCGGCGGTGCTGCGATCCTCATCGCCGCGACCCTGCTGATGAGGGCGGTCTGATACCGATGTCCTTTCCTCTGCTGACAGCGACGGCGGTGCTCCCGGCGATCGGGGCCATCGCCACGGCCGCAGTGCCGGCCGCGCGCCGCACCGCCGCCAAGTGGCTGGCGCTGATCGTCTCGCTCGCCACCCTGGTACTCGCCCTGGTCGTCCTGATCCGCTTCGACCCGGACGGCGACCGCTACCAGCTCACCGAATCGCACGCCTGGATCGCGGACTTCGGGGTGCGGTACGAACTGGGCGTGGACGGCATCGGGGTGGCGCTGGTCGCGCTGACCGCGCTGCTGATCCCGTTCGTGATCCTCGCGGGCTGGCACGACGCCGACCCCCTGGAGACCAACAGCAGCCGGTGGCGCCCGACCCAGGGCTTCTTCGCCCTGATCCTCGGCGTCGAGGCGATGGTGATCATCTCCTTCGAGGCCACCGACGTCTTCCTCTTCTACATCTTCTTCGAAGCCATGCTCATCCCGATGTACTTCCTCATCGGCGGCTTCGGAGACCGTGCCCACGCGGGCTCGGACGAGCACGCGGCGGCCCAGCGCTCGTACGCGGCCGTGAAGTTCCTCCTCTACAACCTGGTCGGCGGCCTGATCATGCTGGCCGCCGTGATCGGTCTCTACGTAGTGGCCGGAAACTTCTCGCTCCAGGAGATCGCCGAAGCCCGGGCCAACGGCACGCTGGACATGGCGACCAACACCGAACGATGGCTCTTCCTGGGCTTCTTCTTCGCTTTCGCGGTGAAGGCGCCCCTGTGGCCGCTGCACACCTGGCTGCCCAACGCCATGGGTGAGGCCACCGCCCCGGTCGCCGTCCTCATCACGGCGGTCGTCGACAAGGTCGGCACCTTCGCGATGCTCCGCTTCTGCCTCCAGCTCTTCCCGGAGGCCTCGAAGTGGGCGACGCCGGTCATCCTCGTACTCGCCCTGATCAGCATCATCTACGGGGCGCTGCTCGCGGTCGGCCAGCGGGACATCAAGCGGCTGGTGGCGTACGCGTCGATCTCCCACTTCGGGTTCATCATCATGGGCATCTTCGCCATGACGAGCCAGGGCCAGTCGGGCGCGACGCTCTACATGATCAACCACGGGATCTCGACCGCCGCGCTGATGCTGGTGGCGGGCTTCCTGATCTCGCGGCGCGGCTCGCGCCTGATCGCCGACTACGGAGGGGTGCAGAAAGTCGCCCCGGTGCTCGCCGGCACCTTCCTGATCGGCAGCCTCGCGACGCTGTCCCTGCCGGGGCTCGCGCCGTTCGTGAGTGAGTTCCTGGTCCTGGTCGGCACGTTCACGCGCTACCCGGCCATCGGGATCATCGCCACGTTCGGCATCGTCCTCGCCGCGCTCTACACGCTCGTGCTCTACCAGCGGACGATGACCGGCCCGGTGAAGCCCGAGGTCTCCGCGATGCCTGACCTCCGGGTGCGGGAGCTCGTGGTGGTCGCCCCGCTGATCGCTCTGTTGATCTTCCTCGGCGTCTACCCGAAGCCGATCACCGACATCGTCAACCCGGCGGTCAAGCAGACCATGTCCGACGTACAGAAGAAGGACCCCCAGCCCGAGGTGGAGGCCGCACCGTGAGCGCAACAGCCGTCCACAGCCTGTGGACAACGGCGGCGGATCCGATCACCAAGATCGACGCGCCGAAGATCGAGTACGGGCAATTGTCGCCCACCCTGATCGTCATCGGTGCGGCGATCATCGGGATCCTGGTCGAGGCCTTCGTGCCCCGGAAGTCCCGCTACTACGTCCAGTTGTTCGTGTCCGTCGTCGCCCTCGCCGCAGCCTTCGCCGCGGTCGTGGGACTCGCGGCCGGCGGATACGGCACCACCAAGGCCGGTATCGCCGCGATGGGCGCCATCGCGGTCGACGGGCCCGCGCTGTTCCTGCAGGGCACGATCCTGCTGGCCGGTGTGCTCGGCGTGTTCACGTTCGCCGAGCGGCGACTCGACCCGGTGGCGCACGGAAACCGCGTCGACTCGTTCGCCGCGCAGGCCGCGTCCGTGCCGGGCAGCGACAGCGAGCAGGCCGCGGTCAAGGCCGGGTTCACCACGACCGAGGTGTTCCCGCTGCTGCTCTTCGCGATCGGCGGCATGCTCGTCTTCCCGTCGGCGAACGACCTGCTGACGCTGTTCATCGCCCTGGAAGTCTTCTCGCTGCCGCTCTACCTCCTCTGCGCCGTGGCCCGCCGCAAGCGGATCATGTCGCAGGAGGCCGCGGTCAAGTACTTCCTGCTCGGCGCCTTCGCCTCCGCGTTCACCCTCTTCGGCATCGCCCTGCTGTACGGCTACGCCGGTTCGGTGTCGTACGCGACGATCGCGCAGGTCGTCGACGGCACCATCGGGACGGTGAACCCGGCACTCGCCGGCACCATGGGCAACGACGCGCTGCTGCTCATCGGCGCCGCGATGGTCGTTATGGGCCTGCTCTTCAAGGTCGGCGCCGTGCCGTTCCACATGTGGACCCCGGACGTCTACCAGGGCGCGCCGACCCCGGTCACCGGCTTCATGGCCGCCGCGACCAAGGTGGCCGCCTTCGGCGCGCTGCTGCGGCTGCTGTACGTCGTGCTGCCGGGCCTGCGCTGGGACTGGCGGCCGGTGATGATGGGCGTCGCGGTCGTCACCATGCTGGGCGGTGCGATCGTCGCGATCACCCAGACCGACATCAAGCGGCTCCTCGCGTACTCGTCGATCGCGCACGCGGGATTCATCCTCGCGGGTGTCATCGCGACCACGCCGGACGGTGTCTCGTCGGTGCTCTTCTACCTGGGCGCGTACTCGTTCGTGACGATCGGCGCGTTCGCGGTGGTCACCCTCGTACGGGACGCGGGCGGCGAGGCCACGCACCTGTCCAAGTGGGCCGGCCTCGGACGCAGGTCACCCCTGGTGGCCGCCGTGTTCGCGGTCTTCCTGCTGGCCTTCGCGGGCATCCCGCTGACCTCCGGCTTCGCCGGGAAGTTCGCCGTGTTCAAGGCGGCGGCCGAGGGCGGCGCGGGCGCGCTGGTCGTGGTCGGTGTGATCTCGTCGGCCATCGCGGCCTTCTTCTACATCCGCGTGATCGTGCTGATGTTCTTCAGCGAGCCCCGTCCGGAGGGGCCGACGGTCGCCGTGCCGTCGCCGCTCACGATGACGGCGATCGGGGTGGGCGTGGCGGTCACGCTGGTACTGGGTGTGGCGCCGCAGTACTTCCTTGATCTGGCCGGTCAGGCGGGCGTCTTCGTTCGCTGACCTGGTGTTCTTCGGGCCCCGGTTCCTTTGGGAGCCGGGGCCCGAAGCGTTTTTCGGGGCGAGATGGAGGAGTTTCGCGGCGCGTCGGCGGGTGCGGTGCGCAGATACTCCGTCGCAGCCTGTGGATAACTCTGAGGCTGTCGGTGCGGACCCCTATCGTGGGGGCAGTGGTCGAGGCACGACGTACGGGGGACGGGACGATGGGCGGGACGGGTGTGATGACAGAGGTGGCGGAGAGCGAAGCGCTCGGCACGCTCCACCGGGTCTTCGGTTACGAGGCCTTCCGAGGCGAGCAGGAAGCCGTCATCGAGCATGTGGTGAGCGGCGGGGACGCGGTCGTCCTCATGCCCACCGGCGGCGGAAAGTCGCTCTGCTACCAGATCCCGGCCCTGGTCAGACCGGGTACGGGCGTGGTGGTCTCACCCCTCATCGCGCTGATGCAGGACCAGGTGGACGCTCTGCGGGCGCTCGGCGTGCGCGCCGGGTTCATGAACTCCACGCAGGACTTCGACGAGCGGCGCACCGTAGAGGCCGAGTTCCTCGCGGGCGAGCTCGACCTGGTCTACCTCGCGCCGGAGCGGCTGCGCCTGGAGTCCACGCTCGACCTCCTCAAGCGCGGAAAGATCTCCGTCTTCGCGATCGACGAGGCGCACTGCGTGTCTTCGTGGGGCCACGACTTCCGCCCCGACTATCTGTCGCTCTCGCTGCTGGGCGAGCGCTGGCCGGACGTACCGCGGATCGCGCTGACCGCGACGGCCACGCACGCCACGCACCAGGAGATCACCCAGCGCCTGGGCATGCCGGACGCCCGTCACTTCGTGGCGAGCTTCGACAGGCCCAACATCCAGTACCGGATCGTGCCGAAGGCCGACCCGAAGAAGCAGCTCCTGTCCTTCCTGAAGGAGGAGCACGCGGGCGACGCGGGCATTGTGTACTGCCTGTCGCGCAACTCGGTCGAGAAGACGGCCGAGTTCCTCGCCCGCAACGGCATCGCGGCGGTGCCGTACCACGCGGGTCTGGACTCCGGCACGCGCGCCGCCCACCAGTCGCGGTTCCTGCGCGAGGACGGCCTGGTGGTGTGCGCGACCATCGCCTTCGGGATGGGCATCGACAAGCCGGACGTCCGGTTCGTCGCCCACCTCGACCTGCCGAAGTCGGTCGAGGGCTACTACCAGGAGACCGGCCGCGCCGGCCGAGACGGACTGCCGTCCACGGCATGGATGGCCTACGGCCTGAACGACGTCATACAACAGCGCAAGATGATCCAGTCGAGCGAGGGCGACGAGGCGTTCCGGCGCCGGGCGGCCGCGCATCTCGACGCGATGCTCGCGCTGTGCGAGACGGCCCAGTGCCGACGCGGTCAGCTGCTCGCCTACTTCGGCCAGGACCCGGAGGCCCCGGCCTGCGGGAACTGCGACACGTGCCTGCTCCCGCCCGAGACCTGGGACGGCACGGTCGCGGCCCAGAAGGTGCTGTCCACGGTGGTGCGGCTGCAGCGTGAGCGGGGGCAGAAGTTCGGGGCGATCCAGATCGTCGACATCCTGCTCGGACGCAGGAGCGCCAAGGTCATCCAGTTCGACCACGACCAGCTCTCCGTGTTCGGCATCGGCGAGGAACTGGCCGAGGGCGAATGGCGCGGTGTCGTCCGGCAGTTGCTGGCCCAGGGGCTCCTCGCGGTCGAGGGTGAGTACGGCACGCTGGTGCTGACCGAGGCGAGCGGGACCGTGCTGCGGCGCGAGCGGGAGGTGCCGCTGCGCAAGGAGCCGCCGAAGCCGGTGACTTCCCGTTCCTCGTCCTCCTCGTCCGGTTCCGGTCGGAGCGAGCGCAAGGCCAAGGCGGCGGCCGCGGCGGCCGAGCTTGCTCCGGAGCTGCTTCCCGCCTTCGAGGCCCTGCGTGCCTGGCGGGCCGGCCAGGCCAAGGAACAGGGCGTTCCGGCGTACGTCATCTTCCACGACGCCACGCTGCGGGAGATCGCCACGGTGTGGCCCGGCTCCGTCGCGGAGCTGGGCGGGATCAGCGGGATCGGCGAGAAGAAGCTGGTGACTTACGGGGAGGGTGTGATCGGGGTGCTCGCTTCCTTGGAGCGGCCCTCGGGCTCCGACTCGGGCTCCGACTCCGGTTCCGGTTCCGGCCCGGGCTCCGGCTCGGGCCCTGGCGCTGGGCGAGCGGGGGATTCGGGGAGCGGCGAGAGGTCGGTCCCGGCGCCCCGGAGCGACGGCGACCCCGGGTTGTACTGGCCCGAGATGGAAGCGGAGCCTGAGCCGGAGGACTGGACATAGGTCCGGCTCCGGGTGCGGGGCGGTGGGGGCTGGTCGCGCAGTTCCCCGCGCCCCTGAAGAGCGGGGCTGCGCCCCAGCTCTTCAGCCTGTCCCGCTGTCCTAGCCTGTCCCGTGTTCCGAGAGTTCGTCGTGCTCGCTGGCTGCAGTTGGCCGCGTACGTGGGACGAGTGCCAGAACGGGGGCACCTGCCCGAGGGAGCCGCCTCGGCAGGCGCCCCTTAAGCAGGCGCCCCTTAAGGGGCGCGGGGAACTGCGCGACCAGCCCCCACCGCCCCGCAGATCCGAACAACCCCGCGTCAGCGAACACCAACACCGACGCGCCCCACCACAAAGGCCGCCCCGGCCAGGCAGGGCAGGCAGGCCCGCAGCCGAACGCGCCCGCAGCCGAACGCGCCCGCAGCCGGACGCGCCCGCGGGCGCATCCGCTACGCGCCCGCCGCCACCCGCCCGCTCACCTCGCCGAGGCCCACCCGCGTGCCATGCGCCCCGGGAGCCCACGCGGTCAGCGTCACCGTGTCTCCGTCCTCCAGGAAGGTGCGCTTGCCGTCGGGGAGGTCGAGGGTGTCCCGCCCGTTCCAGGTCAGCTCCAGCAGCGAGCCCCGCTGGTCGTCCGAGGCCCCGCTCACGGTGCCCGACCCGTACAGGTCGCCCGTGCGCAGCGACGCGCCGTTCACCGTCATGTGGGCCAGCTGCTGGGCGGCCGTCCAGTACATCGTCGAGAAGGGCGGCTCGGAGACGACGTGGCCGTTGATGGCGACGGAGATGCGCAGGTCATAGCCGCCGGGGTCCTCCGAGGCGTCGTCGGAGTCGTCCAGATACGGCAGCAGCGGATGCGTACGTGTCGGGGGCGCGACCCGGGCGTCGTCCAGGGCGTCGAGCGGTGTGATCCAGGCCGACACCGAGGTGGCGAAGGACTTGCCGAGGAACGGGCCGAGGGGGACGTACTCCCAGGCCTGGAGGTCGCGGGCGGACCAGTCGTTGAGGAGGCAGAGCCCGAAGACGTGGTCGCGGAAGTCGCTCAGCGGGACGGCCGTGCCCATCGCGGAGGGCGTGCCGACCACGAAGCCGACCTCCGCCTCGATGTCCAGCCGGACGGACGGCCCGAAGACCGGCGCCGGATCGGCCGGGGCCTTGCGCTGGCCCGAGGGACGTACGACCTCGGTCCCGGAGACCACGACGGTGCCCGACCTGCCGTGGTAACCGATCGGCAGATGCTTCCAGTTGGGGGTGAGGGAGTCCTCGGCGTCGGGGCGGAAGATCTGGCCGACGTTACGGGCGTGGTTCTCGGAGGCGTAGAAGTCGACGTAGTCGGCGACCTCGAAGGGGAGGTGGAGCGTCACCTCGGAGAGCGGGTGCAGCAGGGGCGCGATCGTCTCGCGGTGGGCCGGCACCGTCACCCACGCCGTGATCGCGCGCCGCACGTCCGACCAGGCCGTGCGGCCGGCCGCGAGCAGTGGGTTCAGGGAGGGGCGGGCGAGCAGGGCGGCGTACGGGGAGCCGAGTTCCACGGCCGCGGCCCCCGCGTCCAGCACGTGGTCGCCCAGCCGGACGCCCACGCTCCGCCGGCCGGAGCCGCTGTCGGAGCCGCTGACGGGCCCGCTGTTGGAGCCGTCGAGGGAGAACACGCCGTACGGAAGATTGTGCGGGCCGAAGGGATCGCCCTCGGTGACATCGAAGGGGGGCATGGGGTGCTGCCTCGCTTTCCGTGTGGGTGGGGCACACGTTACGGGGGAGTTGCCCTTCTTGGGCAGTGTCTAAAGGGTTCGCAATGTCCGTTCTAAGGGGTTCGCAAGAGTTCGCAATGTCCGATTGGGGCCCGGGGCGGAGTGGTCGATTCCGGCTTAGCGTCCATGCGGGGGACACGGGCGAGTTGGGTCCGCGTCCGTAGGGGGACACGTGGGGGGACCCGTGGCCAGAAGCTCCGCAGGCATGCCTTTCGACGTGCCTTTCGACCTGGACCGGGATGTGCCGGGCCTGATCGTGAAGTTCGGCGACTACCCGCTGCACCACGGCGGAGTGGGCGCGATCCGCAGTCTCGGGCGCCTGGGCGTACCGATGTACGCGATCACGGAGGACCGGTACACGCCCGCCGCGGCCTCGCGGCATCTGCGGCAGGCGTTCGTCTGGCCGACCACGGGGACGGAGCGGCCGGAGCGGCTCGTCGAGGGGCTGCTGCGCGTGGGGCGCCGGATCGGCCGGCCCACCGTGCTGATCCCGACCGACGAGGAGGCCGCGGTGCTGATCGCCGAGCACCAGGCGGAGCTCGCGGACCGCTTCCTGTTTCCCAGAGTGGAGGCCGGCCTTCCGCGCCGCCTCGCCAGCAAGCAGGGCCTGCGCGAACTCTGCCTGGAGCACGGCATACCCAGCCCGGAGTCCGCCTGCCCGGAGTCGTACGAGGAGATCGAGGACTTCGCCGCGAAGGCGGTCTTCCCGCTCGTGGTCAAGAACCGCGAGGCCTTCGTGCGCCGCGCACGACCCGCCGTGAGCGGGACGACCCGTATCGAGACCCGCGAGGGGCTGCTCGCGCTCGCGCGCGACTGGGGCGAGCACCCCGGGGTGATCCTCCAGGAGTATCTGCCCAGGGAGGACGCCGAGGACTGGATCGTGCACGCGTACTTCGACGCGGACTCGACGCCGCTCGCGATGTTCACCGGCGTCAAGGTCCGCTCCTGGCCGCCGCACGCGGGGATGACGGCGAACGCGTACGTGGTCGACAATCCGGAACTCGCGGACATCGCCGCGCGTTTCATCAAACAGATCGGCTTCAGCGGCGTCATCGACCTCGACCTGCGCTTCGACCGGCGCGACGGCCAGTACAAACTGCTCGACTTCAACCCGCGGATGGGCGCACAGTTCCGGCTCTTCGAGAACGAGTCGGGGATCGACGTCGTCCGTGCCATGCATCTGGACCTGACCGGCCGCACGGTTCCGGAGGGGGAACAGCTCGCGGGCCGGCGGTACATCGTGGAGAACATCGACCTGCCCGCCCTGCTCGCGTACCGCCGCAGCGGCTACACGACACCGCACGCCCCGGCCCACGCGAGCGGCACGGAGCTGGCCTGGCTGGCGGCGGACGACCTGCGGCCCTTCTTCACCATGCTCGCGCGCTTCGTGCGGCCCGGAGTGAAGCACATGTACCAGCTGTGGCGGACCAGCCGCCGGAGCACCCGTCCGAGCACGGGGTGAGGGCCTCTTCGGCCACGAGCCAGCAGTACACAGCACACGCACGGCAGTACACAGCACACGCACGTTGGTGTTGACCACGAAGTGACGAAGCAGCGTCCTGGGGAGGGGACTTCGTGATGGAGCCGGTGGCAGTGATCGGTGCCGGGCCCTTCGGCCTGTCCACCGCCGCGCATCTGCGAGCGCGCGGCATTCCGGTACGGGTGTTCGGTGAGCCCATGGTGAGCTGGCGTGCGCACATGCCTGAGGGGATGCTGCTGAAGTCGACCCCGGCCGCCTCGAACATCGACGCCCCGCAGCCCGGGCACAACCTCGTCGACTACTGCGACGCGGCCGGCATCCGCCGACTCGTCACGGACGAGGACATCGTCCCGGTCGAGACGTTCGTCGCCTACGGGGAGTGGTTCCGGCAGAAGCTCGTGCCGGACCTGGAGCGGGTGCGGGTCGTCTCGGTCGACCGGCGGGGCGACCAGGGGGATGCCGGGCGGGGCGCTCATCGGGGTGGCCCGGGGGGCGGTCGGCGCGGCTCGGGCGGCTTCGAACTCAAGCTGGACTCCGGGGAGTTGTTCACCGCGCGGGCGGTCGTCGTCGCGACCGGGCTGTCGGGGCTGGCGCATCTGCCGCCCGAGCTGGCCGCGGCCGCGCCCGACGGACCGACCCCCACGGGGCCCGTCTCGCACAGCTCGCAGCTCCACGACCTGTCCCGGTTCTCCGGCAAGGAGCTGATCGTCGTGGGCGCGGGCCAGTCCGCCCTGGAGACGGCGGCGCTCGCGGCGGAGGCGGGCGCGCAGGTGCGCGTGGTGGCGCGCGGCAAGGGATCGGTCGCCTTCGGCGCGCCCCCGTGGTCGCAGCCGCGGCTGCGACCCGAGTCGCCCTTCGGCCGGGCCTGGTCGCTGTGGGCCCTCAGCTACTACCCCCACCCGTACCGCCATCTGCCGCCGCAGGCCCGGCACTTCCTGGTCCGCAGGGTGCTCGGCCCTCTCGGTGCCTGGTGGCTGCGGGAGCGGTTCGAGGGGAAGGTACGGGTGAGCGAGGTGTCGCGGATCGTCCGCTCCGGATCGGCGGGCGGCCACCCGGCCCTCGCCGTCCAGACCCTCGCCGGACGCGTCGAGGAACTCTCCGCGGACCACGTCGTCGCCGCGACCGGATACCGCGTCGACCTCGCCGCGATGGACTTCCTCGGGCACGAACTCCGTACGGAGCTGGCGGTGAGCCGGGGGACACCGAAGCTGGGCGCCGGGTTCAGGTCCTCCGTACCCGGGCTGTACTTCACGGGGCTGCCGGCGGCGGCTTCGTACGGTCCCGTGATGCGGTTCGTGTGCGGGACGGAGTTCGCCTCACCGCGGTTGGTCCGGCATCTGGTGGGGGCGCGCGGCTGAACGGAACCTCCGCTTCGTGCGCGCACGCATCGACCCGTCGCCGACGCCGCCGAGCGGCACGAAGGGCGCGCGGGTGCCGCGTCCGTGGGACGGGGCGGGGCACCGGGAGATGGGACCCGGCGGCGGGCGACGGGCCGGTTGACCGGGGGCGGGGGAGCGGGCAGGGCATGGCCAACTGTTCGCCTTCGCCTGCGATTTGCCTCCGATCGGCCGACGGATGGTGCCTGTGACGACCTCTGTGCCTGACGAGATACCGGACGACGTCCGGTTCCCGTCGAGTCGTTGGGGCGTTCGATCCGTATTCTCTGATCATGGCCGCACCGATCGCATATTCACTCATCGCCACTGACCTGGACGGGACGTTGTTGCGAGGCGACGACACCCTTTCGGACAGGTCACGCGCCGCGCTGGCGATGGCAATCGGGAGAGGTGCCAGGCACCTCGTGGTGACGGGGCGCCCGGCACCTCGCGTACGCCCCCTGCTGGACGAACTGGGCAGCCGGGGACTGGCGGTGTGCGGTCAGGGGGCGCAGTTGTACGACGCAGGCGCCGAGCGCATGGTGTGGTCGGTCACCCTCGACCGTGAGCTGGCCGAGACGGCGCTCGGCAAGATCGAGGCAGAGGTCGGGGACCTGTACGCCGCGGTCGACCAGGACGGGGTCGACGGCCTCACGCTCATCGAGCCGGGGTACGAGATGCCGCACCCGACGCTCCCCGCGGTACGGGTCCTGCGCCGCGACGACCTCTGGACGGAACCCATCAGCAAGGTGCTGTTGCGCCATCCCCTGCTGTCCGACGACGAGTTGGCGTCCGCGGCCCGCGGAGCGGTCGGTTCCCTCGCCACGGTCACGATGTCCGGCCCCGGCACAGTCGAACTCCAGCCATGTGGAGTGACCAAGGCGACGGGTCTCGCCCTGGCGGCCGAACACCTCGGCCTCACTCCCGCCACCACGATCGCTTTCGGTGACATGCCCAACGACATTCCGATGTTCGACTGGGCGGCCCACGGCGTCGCGATGGCCAACGCCCACCCCGAACTCCAGGCGGTGGCCGACGAGGTGACCCTCTCGAACGAGGAGGACGGCATCGCGGTGGTACTGGAACGGCTCTTCGGCTCGCGGTCCTAGTTCTGCGTCAGGGGTCTGCGTCAGGAGAAAGCCGGGCGTGCCCGCGGAGAGGTCGGTCTCCCTCGCCGCGGGCACACCCGGCACCGTTTCCCTGGCCACGGGCACGCCCGGCACCGGTCGGCCCGATACCGCCCCGGTACCGGCCCGAAACCGGCCCGCTCAGTAGGCCCCGAAGACGTTGTCGATCGAGCCGTACCTCGCGGCGGCGTAGTTGCACGCCGCCGTGATGTTGGCGACCGGGTCGAAGGGGTCCATCGAGGTGCCGGCCACGTGGTAGGCGTTGAAGGTCGGGTCGATGGTCTGGAGGAGCCCCTTCGACGGCGTACCCGCGGCCGCGTTGGAGTCCCAGTTGTTCATGGCCCGCGGGTTGCCCGACGACTCGCGCATGATGTTGCGGTAGATGCCGTCGTACGACCCCGGGATGCCCTGCTGGGCCATGATGTCCAGCGACTCCCTGATCCAGCCGTCGAGGTCGTTCGTGTACGTCTTCGCGGCGGCGGGGGTGACGGCGGACGCGGTGGACGCCTTGGTGGCAGTGGCCGTCTTTGCCGAGCTCTGGGCGTTTTTCGTGCCGACCGTCAGCTTGAGGCCTGGGCGGATGACCGCCGGGTCGTCGCCGATGACCGCGCGGTTGGCCTTGTACAGGTTCTGCCAGCCGCCGCTCGTGGAGTGCTTCTTGGCGATCTTGGTCAGGGTGTCGCCCGCGACCACCTTGTAGGTGATGAGCGAGACCTGCGGGACCGCGGCTGGTGCGACCTGGGCGGCCTGCGTCGGCTGTGCGGCGTGGGCGCCGGTCGCGCCCACGATGGGGAGCGCGAGCGCGGCTCCGCCGGTTCCCGCGGCGACGATGCCGCGCGTGAGGGTGTTCATTCTGGTGCGGCGGTGCTTGCCTCGTGCGGCCATGGCGCGTTTCCTCTCCGACGCCTGCGAGGTGAGCTGTCGGGTTCGGGCGGGAGTTGCCCGGCCGCATGGTGCACGCGGCTTCACCCCGAGCCGTTCCGGAATCCGGACCGGCGGCCTACCTGGGTCCCCCGCTCCTGCCGTACGCGAGTGAATGGGTGGTTGGGATCTCCGGGCGGCGGCAGGATTAGGCGGTCCATCCGGAGTGACGTGAACGTATGCGAGAGCACATGCCGTGAACAAGCCCAGAATTCACATGGAGATGCCATTTGCCTGTTCGGGGCAGATGGTAATTCTTGATCCATTCGGAAGGTGAAGTTCAACTTGCTTTGAGCAAAGGTGAATCGACCGGCTCCGCAAAGCGGCCGTCCCGAGCGGACGTGACCCAATTCACGTGCACAGGTGGGGAATTAGGTGCGCCACGTGCCTAATACGGGCAAGTCGGGCGGAGTCGGGATGTCCGCCCAGTCGGCATAAGGGACTACTTGTCCAGAAACGTTCTCTCTGCTCTTCGAGGTGCCGGAGAGTTCAGCCTTCTGGGTTCCAGAGAGTGAGTACGTCACGCAGTTTCTGCCGGTGGCTGTCGATCCAGTTCCGGGGAAGATCGACGGGAACGCACACCGGGGCCATGGAAATCGTGTCGTCCTCCACGATCACCTTGTGGCAATCCCGTTCTCCCGTGAGCCGAATGGGAATCGACGGGTCCTCGCTCCACCGTCATCAGCGGGTGCCGGCCGAGGACCGTGATCCTGACCGAATTGCCCTCCTCGTCGGCGAGGAGCGCGAGGTCCGTCGGGCCGGTGCGGTGGTCGGCCGGGAGGTCGGCGTCGCAGAGGGCACAGACGAAATGGGCGTCCTGTACGGAGTTCCACTCGGCGCAGGACGCGCAGCGGCGGTAGGTGACGGGTTGCTCGCGTACGTGACCGCCCGGCCGGACGAGGTCCTCGCGAAGCCCAACTTCCCGGCGGCGCGCACCGGTTTCCCGTCCGCGCAGGCCACGTGCTCGGAGCGGCGTGGGGCCAGGCGCAGGGTCACGGAGGCGTCGACGACGAAGGTGAACGGCTCGTCGAGTTCGTCGGCGGGGCTGGCGGACAGGAAGGCGTCGAGGTCGGCCCGGGTCCGGATCCGGGTGCCGCCCGCGCCGGGCCGGACGGCCTCCCTTATGTCTTCGGGCCCCACATAGACGTACGCGGTCATGGGGCCCGCACACGCGTTCTCGGTCATTCGGGGAGCGTACGAGTTCACCCCGCGGTCCGCGGAATCCTTTTCTCCCAGGTGCGGTGGAACACCACCTCGTCACCGTCCTTGCAGATCACCTCGTTCGAGGTGATGAAGTCCGCCTCGTCGCAGGTGGTTTCGGAGTGCGCCTCGACGCTCGCGTCCCACGGCAGGTCCGGCCGGTGCAGCCGGACGAACCAGTCCGAGCGGGCCCGGGCCGACAGTGGGTCCGACTCGACGATCGTGTACGTGTCCAGGGCCTCCTCGGTGAATTCGAGGCCGTCGGGATACACACGGGTGCCTCCGTAGCGCGGGTCCACCTCCAGACGCCACTCGCCCTTGGCGACATCGCGGACGACGAGACGCTCGGGGCGCGGCTCGTCCAGTGTCGCGGGGAAGTTGACCCCCATGGGCGCCGCCTGCTCCGGCTCCTCGAAGGAGATGGACGGGTCCGACTCCTGTACGCGGAGCGGGAGTTCCAGCACGCTCCCCGAGGGCGTGAGAGTGAAGCCCGCCTCCGAACCCGGCTGGGGCCAGATCCAGGGCCAGTACGCGGAGGAGACGGCGAGACGGACGCGATGGCCCGGAGGGAAGGCGTGCCCGATCGCGTTCAGGTCGAAAGCCACATCCTCCGTAGAGCCCGGTTTCCACGGAACCACCTGGTCGCGGCCATGACGGGCTGACAGGTTCAGGACGCCCCGGGTGACGAGGGTCGAGGACCCGTCGGGAGCCACGTCGCAGATTCGGGCCACTACTTGTCCACGCGCCGCCTCCGTAGTGAGCCTCAACCTCACCCGCGGGCGGCCCAGCACCCAGATCTCCTCCGGGACCTCGAAGTCGAAGCACGCCGATCTCGCGTCCTCGTCCCGCTGGTCGGGAGGCAGGTCCGCGTCGTTGCCGAAAGGGAAGAAGCGGCCCGCGTCCACCCCCGTGTGCTGAGGCGACCGCACCACCACGGGCTCGCCCTGAAGGGCGTACGTCACCGGGGCCACCAGAGGAGAGGGCCAGGCCGGATCGCCCACCCAGCGGCCCGGCAGCGTCGGGTACACCGTGGCGGGCGGGTGGGAGTCGCTGACGTACGAGCGCAGGAGCGGCTCGGACATGACTCCGGTCTCCTTGCCCTTGAGCCAGTGGTCCCACCAGCGCAGCGTCTCCTGGAGGAAACCGATCGCCGGGCCGGGCGGCAGCCCCCGGTCGGGGTACTGGTGCGACCACGGCCCGACGATCCCCCGTACGCGGTCCGCCGGGAGGTGTTCCACCAGACGCAGGACCGCGTCCCGGTACGGGTCGTGCCAGCCGCCGACCGCGAGCACCGCCGCCCGGACCGCCGAGTAGGCCTCGCACACGCTGCCGCGGCGCCAGTGGTCGTCCCTCGTCTGGTGCGCAAGCCAGGTGTGCAGGAACGGATCGACGGTCTCCAGTCGTTTGACCCACAGGTCGTGCCAGACCTCGCCCGCGTAGACCGGATCCGGCGGGCGGGAGACGAACGCGAGCATGGTCGCCGCCCACGCGTGCATGTCGACGGCGAGCACGGAACCACCCATGTAGTGCACGTCGTTGTCATAGCGGTCGTCCGTCGAGCAGACCGTGACGACCGCCTTGAGCGGCTCGGGCGCGAGGGCCGCGATCTGGAGGGAGTTGAAGCCGCCCCAGGAGATGCCGAACATGCCGACCTTGCCCGAGCACCAGGGCTGGGCCGCGAGCCAGTTGACGACCTCGACCCCGTCGGCCAGCTCCGTCGCCGAGTACTCGTCGCCGGGCATGCCCTCGGAGTTCCCGTGCCCCCGGATGTCCACGCGTACGGAGGCATAGCCGTGTCCCGCGTACCAGGGGTGGCGCTGCCAGTCGCGCGGGGCCGTCCAGTCGGTCAGGCGGTAGGGCAGGTATTCGAGCAGGGCCGGTACGGGTTCGTCGGTGAGCGGGCGCCACACGCGCGCGTAGAGCTTGGTTCCGTCCGGGAGGGGAACGCGGAGGTCCTGGTGAGTCGTCTCGTAGGGGAAGGACGTACGGATGCGCATGGCGGTGACCTCCAGGGCCTGTGGGGTCTCAGTGGACCGGGTGCATCGTGCGGCGCAGCCAGGGCGCGGCGGCGATCACGAGCAGACCGGCGGCGACCGCGATCGCGCCGTTGACGCCGAAGTAGGCGGGCTTGGAGACGTCGTCGTAGAGCTTCACTGTCTGGGCCTGGATGCCGTTGGCGAGGGCCAGCGAGAGGAACCAGAGGGACATCGTCTGGCTGGCGAAGGCCCGTGGGGCCAGCTTCGTGGTGGCCGACATGCCGGAGGTCTCCAGGAGGATGTCGCCGAGCCCCAGCAGGAAGTACGAGCCGACGATCCACCAGGCCGACATCAGGTAGTCGTCGTTGTCGTGGCCGGAGGTCGGCAGGACCATCAGGAGGAAGGACAGGCCTCCCAGCACCACCCCGAACGCGATCTTGTTGGAGGCGTGCGGCTGGCTGTGCCCCATCCGGACCCACAGCGCGGCCACGACCGGGGCGAGCGCCACCTCGAAGGCGCCCAGTGCCGACGCGTACCAACTGGCGGGGAAGTCGAAGCCGAGGATCGTCGTCTCGGCGTTGGACGCGGCCAGCAGCATCATCGTCGAGTACGCCTGGAAGAGGATGAAGTTGAAGACCGTGGAGGCCAGGAACAGCACGATGTACGGGCGCAGCCGGCCCCGTTCCCCGGGCGTCACCCGGGGACTCCTGAACATCACCGCGAAGTAGACCACCGGAGCGATCACCGAGACCAGGGTCAGCAGGTCCACGAAGCGGCCCATGGTCAGCCATCCGGCGGCGGCCGACAGGACCGCGAGGACGGCCACCGCCGGCAGGCCGAGGACGATCAGGCGGACGGTCCTGCGCATGGACGCGGGCGGCAGTGCGAATTCGGCCGCGTTCCTGCGCCCGGCCAGGTGACGGCGGCCCGCGACGTACTGGATCAGACCGAGGGTCATACCGACCGCGGCCGCCGAGAAGCCCCAGTGCCAGCCCCGGTGGTCGCCGAGCCAGCCGGTGATCAGCGGGCCCGCGAAGGCGCCGATGTTGATCGCCATGTAGTACACGGCGAAACCGGCGTCGCGGCGGTCGTCGTCGGTGCGGTACAGCTTGCCGACCATGGTGGCGACGTTCGGCTTCAGCAGGCCCGTGCCCGCGCTGATCAGGCCGAGTCCCGCCCAGGTCATGGCCGCGGTGGGCACCGCCATCGCGTAGTGGCCGCAGGCGATCAGGACGCCGCCCCACAGGACCGCCCGGTACGAGCCGAGGATGCGGTCGGCCAGCCAGCCGCCGGCCACCGAGACCAGATAGACCAGCGTCCCGTACGCGGCCGAGACGGACGCGGCCGTTCCGGCGGACATGCCCATGCCGCCGTGGGCCACCGTGTCCGCGAAGTACAGGACGAGGATCGCCTGCATCCCCAGGAACGAGAACCGCTCCCAGACCTCCAGGCCCGAGAGGGTGAGCAGGCCCCTGGGCTGGCCGAAGAAGGCATGGTCGTCGGCGGGGTCCAAGGGCGGACCACCGGGCTCCGGATCGGGCTCCGGATCAGGGTCGGACTCGATCGTGTCGCGGGACAAGAAGCATCACTTCCTGAAAAATTGCTCGCTTTCAGGACGTACCGCATGTGTCGGCTGTATCGGATCTATCGGCTGTATCAGCAGATCAAGAACATACCTTCCGTGATCGGATACCGCCCGGCTGGAGGGTGGGGGCAAAAGGGGGCAGGTGGAGCGTGTCAGGCAGGGTGGTGGCAGGTGACGGGCGGGCGCTCACTCTGATCGAAAGGCGACCGGATACGCTGACTTGAGTGCCAGCAGCGACACATCGACAAACACCCACAGCATTCGCACCACCTGTAGTACCCAGCAGGCCCAGCACACTCAGAGCATCCAGAGACCGCCGCTGAGAGCGTCAGCAGACAGGAGACCCTCGTGACCGTCGTCGGGCCGTTCGGGCTGAGCGTGCGGGACCAGGCTCTCGAAGCCGATGTCCAGGCCGGATTGGCGGCTGTCGAGGAGGGACTGCTCGAGGCCACCAAGAGCGAGGTCCCGTTCATCACGGAGGCCGCGCAGCACCTCGTGCGCGCCGGCGGCAAGCGCTTCCGGCCGCTGCTCGTGACGCTCGCCGCGCAGTTCGGCGACCCTTACGCGCCGGGTGTCGTGCCCTCGGCCGTGGTCGTCGAGCTGACCCACCTCGCCACGCTGTACCACGACGACGTGATGGACGAGGCGGACGTGCGCCGCGGAGTGCCCAGCGCCAACAGCCGCTGGGGCAACTCGGTCGCGGTCCTCACCGGCGACTTCCTCTTCGCGCGGGCCTCGCACATACTGGCCGACCTCGGCCCCGAGGCCGTACGCATCCAGGCGGAGGCGTTCGAGCGGCTGGTCACCGGCCAGATCCTGGAGACGGCGGGCCCGCGTGACGGGCGAGACCCGATCGACCACTACATGGACGTGCTCAGCGGCAAGACGGGCTCGCTCATCGCTGTGGCGGGACGATTCGGCGCGATGATGTCGGGCGCCGACGAGACGGTCGTCGACGTGCTGACGCAGTACGGCGAGCGGCTCGGCGTCGCCTTCCAGCTCGCCGACGACGTGCTGGACATCGCCAGCGACACGCGTGAGTCCGGCAAGACGCCGGGCACCGACCTGCGCGAGGGCATTCCGACGATGCCCGTGCTGCGGCTGCGCGAGCGCGTGGAGCGGCTGGGGCTCGCCGAGGACATCGCGCTGTCGGAGCTGCTCGCCTCGGACCTGTCCGACGACGCGCGGCACGCCGAGGCGCTGGCCAGGCTGCGGGTGCACCCCGCTCTGGACCAGGCCCGCCGCGACACCGTGCGGTATGCGGAGGACGCCCGTGCCACGCTGGCGCCGCTCCCGGAGTGCGACGCGAAGGCGGCGCTGGTGGAGCTGTGCGACGCGGTGGTTCACCGGGCGGGCTGACCTGCTCGTTTCCCCGTTTTTCCCAAGATTCCCTCGGGCTTTTCTCCGAGATCCCCCTTGCATGTGACTCAGGTCACAGACCTGGAACGAGTCCAATTTCGGATTCGGTCCGTAGTCCCCCATAGAAGCTGACGCAGGGGGCGTCAGTGGAACTACGGGGAGAAAAAGAATCATGGGGACAATCGTTACGTTCGCGCATCGTCGTAAGAAGCTCGTCATGACCGGCGTCGCGGTGGCCACCGCGGCCGGAGTCGCCGCCGCCGTCATCCCGGCGGTCGCCGACAGCGGGAACTCCGACAAGGGTTCGAGCGCGAGTGAGAGTACGAGCGCGGGCCACTCGGGGCACGGGGGCCAGTCCATCGAGGTACAGAGCGGCGCTCTCGCCGGCGGCAGCGGCGGTACCATCCTCGCCGCCAGCCTGAACGGCGCCAACGAGGTGCCGGTGCAGGGCGGCCCCGCCGTCGGTGACAAGGACGGCGCGGCACTCGAGTTCGTCAAGGTCAAGGGCGACAAGGTGTCCGTCGCCGTCAAGTGGCGCGGCACCGGCAAGCCGACCCTGCTCCACATCCACCAGGGCGCCAAGGGGGTCAACGGCGGTGTCAAGGTCGACTTCACCAAGCTGCTGGACAACGCCAAGGGCCGCACGGTCACCGGCACGGTCAAGGTCAAGGACGCCGCCCTGCTCAGCCAACTGAAGGCGGACCCGGGCAGCTTCTACGCCAATCTGCACACCGCCGAGTTCCCGGGCGGGGCCGTCCGCGGCCAGCTCCACAAGGTCACCACGAAGTTCGACTTCCGGCACGCGCTGAACAACTTCCAGGCGTCCGTCATCAAGGGCAAGCAGATCTACGAGTGCAAGAAGGCGGCCGACGGCACCACGTCCTTCGCCCAGCGTGACGTGGCCGCCGTGCTCGGCGGTCCCATCGCGCACTCGTTCGTGAAGCCCAACTCGGGTACTCCGCAGTGGATCGCGGCCGACCGCAGCGCCGTCACCGGCGCGCTGATCTCCAAGACCCCGAACGGCGACAAGAACATCCCCGAACTGGACCTCAGGGCCACGCAGTCCGGCAAGCACCGGGGGCTGCTCGCGGACACCGCGGAGATCCTGCGGCTGAACACCGTGGGCGGGGTCGCTCCGGCCGGGTCCTGCAAGGTGGGCAAGATCGTGGGAGTTCCGTACGGGGCGGACTACGTGTTCGTGAACCGGTGAACAGCCCGCTGACCACCGGCTGATCCGCCGGATCGCGAAGCCCTCCACCCGGATCGGGACGCCGTCCACCCAGGATCGGAAAGCCGTCCACCCGGGATCAGGCTGTGATCCCCCCGGATCTGAAAGGGTTTCACCCGGCTCCGGCGAGATACACGGACGGCGTCTTCCCCGCACGACCCCTACGGGTCGGGGGAGCCGCCGTCCACCCATGTCATACCCCAGGTGTACGCGGAGTTGGCTCCGAGGTCTGACGCTTTCCGCCGGCCGATTTGGTCAGATTGGACACACCACTTCACAGGAGTTCGGGTGACAATGGCGGCCAGGGGTGGACGAGTGCATCAGCCGCCGACAACGGAGGTAGGGCACACATGGCACCGTACGAATCCGACGACAACACGAACGAGGACCTGCGCACCGGCCGACGCAAAGCCGCGCGGTACGTCGTCCCCGTCGCGGTGCTGGGGGTGGCAGCGGCGACCATCGGGCTGGTCCCGGCGTTCGCCGGTTCCGGCGACCCGGACCTGCCGGACATCACCGCCCAGCAGCTCATCGAGAAGATCGCCGCGTCGGACGTACAGCAGCTGTCCGGCACGGTGAAGATCAGCACGGACCTCGGCCTGCCGAACCTCGGCGGCCTGGAGAGCAGCCTCGGCGGCGGAATGGGCAGGGGCGGCGACGACTCGGGTTCCTCCGCGGACCCCTCGTCCAAGCTGCTTGAACTGGCGTCCGGTACTCACACGTTGCGAGTCGCGTCGGACGGCGAGGACAAGCAGAAGCTCTCGCTGCTCGACAAGGCCGCCGAGTACAGCGTGATCCACAACGGCGACGAGGTGTGGGCGTACGACAGCGCGTCGAACGAGGCGTACCACATGAAGGACTCCTCCGGCGCCGCCGAGAAGGGGACGAAGGACAAGGCCGACGACGTGCCTGCCACGCCCAAGGAGATGGCCGAAGAGGCACTGAAGGCGGCCGACGACACGACGTCCGTGACCGTCGACGGTACGGCGCAGGTCGCGGGCCGCGACGCCTACAAGCTGCTGATCAAGCCCAAGGCGTCCGGTTCGACGGTCGGCGCGATCTCCATCGCGGTGGACTCGAAGACCGGTCTGCCCCTGAAGTTCACGCTGACCCCGGCGAGCGGCGGCGCGGCCGTCATCGACGCGGGCTTCACCAAGGTCGACTTCTCCAAGCCGGCCGCGTCCACCTTCGACTTCAGCCCGCCCAAGGGCACGAAGGTCACCGAGGGCGACGAGGCGAAGGCCGAGGACAAGGCGGACCGGGCACAGCCCAAGGGCGGCGAGGACCTGGGCAAGGAGTTCCAGGGCCTGAACGTCATCGGTGAGGGCTGGAGCTCGATAGCCCAGTTCGACACCGGTGGCGAGGGCATGCCGTCGGAGTCCTCCGGCGCGGGTGACGCGGGTCGCTTCCTCGACTCGCTGGGCGACCACGTGACCGGCAAGTTCGGCTCGGGCACGGTCTTCTCGACCCGCCTGGTCAACGCGCTCATCACGGACGACGGCAAGGTCTACGCGGGCGCGGTCACCAAGGACGCGCTGGTGAAGGCGGCCAACGCGGCGAAGTAGCGCACGCGGTCCCGGAGCCCCTTGTGGGAAAGGCGAAGTGAGGGAGTCGATGGCGGAACTGTCCACCGCGGACGGGGACATGGCGGGTGAGCGCGGCACGGCCGACGTAGGTGACACCGCGGAGGCCGGGCACACGGCGACCGCCGGTGACACGGCGGCGGACACGGCAGCGACCGCGGACACGGGTGACACCGTGATCGCCACCCGCGCCCTCACCAAGCGCTACCGCGGCGGACAGCTCGCCGTCGACAGCCTCGACCTGGCCGTCCCGGCGGGCAGCGTCTTCGGCTTCCTCGGGCCGAACGGCTCCGGCAAGACGACCACCATCAGAATGCTGATGGGCCTCATCGAGCCGACCTCCGGCACGGCGCGCGTGCTGGGTCAGCCCATGCCGCGCGCCACCAGCACCGTTTTGCCGCACGTCGGCGCGCTGATCGAGGGACCGGCTCTCTACGGTTTCCTCTCCGGCCGCGACAACCTCCTGCGATACGACTCGGCCGACCCGACCGCCGACCCGCGCACCCGGCGTACGCGCGTCGCGGCCGCGCTGGACCGCGTCGGGCTGACCGCCGCCGCGGGCAAGAAGGCGAAGGCGTACTCCCTGGGGATGAAGCAGCGGCTCGGGCTGGCGGCGGCGTTGCTGCAACCCCGTCGGCTGCTCGTGCTGGACGAGCCGACCAACGGGCTCGACCCGCAGGGGATGCGGGAGATCCGTTCCCTGGTGCGGGAGTTGGCGTCGGACGGCACGACCGTCTTCCTCTCCTCGCATCTGCTGGACGAGATCGAGCAGGTCTGTACACACGTGGCGGTGATGGCCCAGGGGCGGCTGATCACCCAGGGGCCGGTGGCCGATCTCGCGGCGGGAGCGCGCGGCCGGCTCGTCGTGACGACACCGGATCCGGGTGATGCGGCCCGGGTGCTGAAGGAACAGGGCGTGAGCGATGTCGTGGTCGCCGAGGACCGGGTGACCGCCGAGCCACCGGACCGCGAGCTCGCCGAGGTGAACGCGGCGCTGGTGAGGGCAGGCGTCCGCGTCCGGGGCTTCGGGGTCGAACGGGCCTCGCTGGAGGACGCGTTCGTGGCGCTCACGGGGGAGGGATTCGATGTCGCGGGCTGAACTCGCCGAGCCGTCGCCCGGCGCCGCGGAGACGGCCGTCGGCACGCGGGCACCGACCCCTCTGTGGACCCTCGGGCTGCTGCGCAACGAGCTGGGGACCACACTCCGGCGGTGGCGGACGATCGCGTTGCTCGGCGTGCTGGCCGCGGTGCCGGTGCTGGTCGGGATCGCGGTCAAGATCGAGACGAGCGACGGCTCGTCGGCCGGAGGCGGCGGAGGCGAGGGGCCCGCCTTCATCGCGCAGATCACCAACAACGGACTCTTCCTGGTCTTCACCGCGCTCGCCGCCACACTGCCGTTCTTCCTGCCGATGGCGGTCGGCGTCGTCGCGGGCGACGCGATCGCGGGCGAGGCCAACGCGGGGACACTGCGCTATCTGCTGGTCGCCCCGGCCGGCCGCACCCGCCTGCTGATCACCAAGTACGCGACCACGCTGGCCTTCTGCGTCATCGCGACCCTGGTGGTGGCGGTCTCGGCGCTCATCGTGGGCGCGCTCCTGTTCCCACTGGGCGAGCTGACGACGATCTCCGGCACGCGGATCAGTTTTGGCGAAGGGCTCGGGCGGGCGTTGCTGATCGCCCTGGCCGTCGCCGCGTCACTGATCGGGATCGCGGCCCTCGGCCTGTTCGTCTCGACCCTGACGAACAGCGGGATCGCGGCGATGGCGACGACCGTCGGCCTCCTCATCACCGTGCAGATCCTCGACCAGATCCCCCAGCTCCACGCGATACAGCCGTACTTCTTCTCGCACTACTGGCTGTCCTTCGCCGACCTCATGCGCGACCCGGTCTACTGGGACGACCTGATACGCAACCTGCAGCTCCAGGGCCTGTACGCGGCGGTGTTCGGAGCGGCCGCGTGGGCGCGGTTCACGGCGAAGGACATCACCGCGTAGGGCGCACGGCAGCCTCGGGGACGGAGGCCCGCTGGTGACGGGGGTCCCAGCCGTCGTAGCTCAGCCGTCTCGTAACTCAGCTGTCGTAACTCAGCTGTCGTACGGGAAGCGGGCGAGCGGGGGCTCCTGCGCGAAGAACGTCTTGGCGCGGGCCAGGGCGGCGGAGTCGGTCAGGACGTCTCCGGGCCTGCTGCCGTTGCCGAGGAGGACTCCGCCGAATCGCATCCCCATGTACGCGGCCGAGTGGTTGAGCGTGCCGATCAGCGGGTCGGCGACCTCTTCCTCCTCGTGCGCGAGGGCGGTGACGCCCCACAGGGTGCGCCCGGCCATCGTCTTCTTGAAGTCGAGTCCCGGGGTGCGCAGCCAGCCCGACCAGTGGTCCAGGTAGCGCTTGGTGTGCGCGGACACGGAGTACCAGTACAGCGGGGAGGCGATGACGAGGTCCGTCGCCGCGAGTGTGGCGTCGAGGAGCAGGGCGGTGTTGTCGCCGGACGGCCGGACATGGTCGCTGTCGTGGCGCAGGTCCTCGAAGTCGGGCACCGGGTGCTCGGCAAGACTCAGCCATTGCTGTGTGACGCCGGCCGGCAGCTGTTCCGCGGCCCTGCGGGCCAGCAACTCGGTGTTGCCGCTGTCGCGGGCGCTGCCCAGGAGGAAGAGGAAATGGCGGGTCATGAGCGGCTCCGTCATGGAAGGCGTACGACGACTGCATGCGTACGCAGTATATGCACACGCATGCAGTCGTCGGCTACCCCGGAAGACGGACGGGTCGCGGTGGGCCGGAGCAGACCGGGCGGGTCGGAGTCGGCCGGGGTGGGCCGGAGCTGCCGGAGCCGGCCGGAGCGGGTCCGGTTACTCCGAGAGTTCCCACACGGCGTACGCCAGGGCGTCGCTGTTCCGGTTCAGGGCGGTGTCGTTGATGTTCGACGTCGTGTCGCACGAGGAGTGGTAGCAGCGGTCGAACGACTGGCCCGCCGTGCCGCCCCACTTGGCGGCCTGGGCCGCGGACTTGGTGCTGCTGGCGCCGGTGAAGACGCCGCCGACGGGGATGCCCGCGCTCTTGAATGGGGCGTGGTCCGAGCGGCCGTCGCCCTCGGTCTCGATCTCGGTGGCGACGCCTATACCCGCGTAGAAGTCCTTGAAAGTCTTCTCGATGGCCGGGTCGTCGTCGTAGACGAAGTAGCCGGGGTTCGGCGATCCGATCATGTCGAAGTTGAGATAGCCGCTGATCTTGGCGCGGTTGGCGGTGGTGAGACCGTTGACGTAGTTGCGCGAGCCGACCATGCCCAGCTCCTCGGCTCCCCACCAGGCGAACCGCAGATGCTTTGTGGGCTGGTACTGGGTGCGGGACACGGTCAGCGCGGCTTCCAGCAGGGCCGCCGAGCCCGAGCCGTTGTCGTTGATGCCGGCCCCCGAGGCGACGCTGTCGAGGTGGGAGCCCGCCATGACGACCTGGTTGGCGTCGCCGCCGGGCCAGTCGGCGATCAGGTTGTAGCCGACGCGGCTGGACGCGGTGAACTGCTGGATCGTCGTGGTGAATCCGGCGGCGTCCAGCTTGGCCTTCACGTAGTCGAGGGACGCCTTGTAGCCGGTGCGGCCATGGGCGCGGTTGCCGCCGTTGGCGGTGGCTATGGACTGGAGTTGGGTGAGGTGGGCCTTGACGTTGGCGACGGGTATGTCCGGTGCGGCGGCCACGCGCGCGGGCGCGGCGTCGGCTATCGCGCTCGTGGTGAGGAGTGCGGCGACGGCTATGACCGCGGCACCCGTGACACGTCCGGGAACAGAGAGCTTCATGTGGGGGGCTCCGAATTCCATGTGGGAATGGGTGCCTGATGGTGAAGCTGAGGTTGACGTTCCGTCAAGAGCACAATCCGGTCAGGGGTGTTCGGATAGCGGATCCCTGGAGTTCACCTGGCCGCGGGCCGCTCGTGACAGTACGGGTGAGCTGTGGAAGAGGGCTGTTCCCTGTCGCTGCGGACGGGTGGGTGGGTGGTCAGGTGGTTGGGCGGGTGGACCTCCGTGGTTGCCGTGTACTGACGGGCACCCCGGTCGCCGCGGGCCCCCGCGTGTCAGTGCACGCAGAAGGTGTCAGTGCACGCAGAACTCGTTCCCCTCCGGGTCCGTCATCACCACCCACTCGCCGCCCTGCTCCTTCACCTCCCGGAACACCGCCGCCCCCAGCCCGGTCAGCCGCGTGACCGCCGCCTCGCGCTGTCCGTCCCCGGTGTGTACGTCGATGTGCAGCCGGTTCTTGACCGTCTTCGGCTCCGGTACGCGCTGGAAGAGCAGCCGGCGGCCGAGTCCGGTGCCGCTGTCCTTGTCGTACGGGTCGTCGGGGTGGCGTACGGCCGCGGCGTCCCGCCAGGCCCGGCGGCCGTGCGACTCGACGGTGATCTCGGGCGGTACGGCGCCGAAGCCGAGCAGGCGCTCGACCAGGACGCTGTGGTCCTCGACCAGATAGCCGAGGGTGGCTGCCCAGAAGTCGGCCTGGGCGTGTGGATCGGCGGCGTCGACGACGAGTTTCCAGTGCAGGGGCGCCGGGGCTGACGAGGGTGTCTGGGGCTGGTTCTGGGGCTGTGTTTCTGTCATGGTAACCACTTATAGTGGTTACGTGAGTGAGCGTGCAATGAAATCGCCCGGACTGACTCTCGTGTCGTACGGGGGGAAGTCGTTCCGCTTCGATCCCGGTGCGCTGTGCCTGGAGCTCGTGACGACGGGCGGGCCGGGGGAGTTCGCGCGGTTCGAGGTGCTGCACGAGCCTGCGGATCTGGTGCGGTGGGTGGAGCGGAGCCGTTTGCCCGGCGGGCTCGAAGTGACCGTCACCGAGGGGGAGTTGGCGCAAACGCGAGCCTTGCGGGACGCGGTTTTCCTGCTGGCCGCGGACCGGGCTCATGGGCGGCCTCTCCAGGCCCGTCATCTCGATGTCGTCAACGCCGGCGCGGCCGGGGCGCCGCTTGCCGCCCGGGTCGAGGCGGACGGGTCGCGCGGGTGGGCGCCGGGGGCCACCGGGGCGCGGTTGCTGGCCACCGTCGCGCGTGACGCGGTGGAGTTGTTCACCGGGCCGTTTGCGGAGCGGATCCGTGAGTGCGGGTCCCACAACTGTGCGTTGCTCTTCGTCGACACGTCGCGGCCCGGGCGGCGGCGCTGGTGCGCGATGGAACACTGCGGCAACCGCGAGAAGGCCCGATCGCATCGGGCCCGGCTGGCCGGGGAGGGGGCTGGCTGAGGAGTTTTCTCGCCCCCGCCGCCCCTACCCATTCCCGTCACTACTCAGGGGCTCCGCCCCCGAACCCCCAAAAGATTGCGCAGTTCCCCGCGCCCCTAGGTTGGTCTTTAGGGGCGCGGGGAACTGCGCGATCAGCCACAGCGGGCCCGCACCCAACAACGCACCCCCACGGGGTCTGGGGCGGAGCCCCAGAAGGACGGGAATGGGTAGGGGCGGCGGGGGCGAAAACCGCCCGCCCACTCAACCCGCGGCCCCCACCCGCTCGTCATAAGCCTCCCGGGCCGCCGCGATCTCCCCCTGGTGGGCCTCCGTCCAGGCCACCAGCGACCGGATGGTCGAGTGGAGGGTCCCGCCGAGGGGAGTGAGCTCGTACTCCACCCGAGGCGGCACCACAGCATGCACGGTCCGCTTCACGAGCCCGTCCCGCTCCAACTGCCGCAGCGTCACCGTCAGCATCCGCTGACTCACCCCGTCGATCTCCCGCCGCAACTCGGTGAACCGCAACCGCCGGTTGTCGAGCAGGGCGATCACGAGGAGCGACCACTTGTCGGCCACCCGGTCGAGGATCTGCCGCACCTGGCAGTCCTCCCGGGTGTCCCACTGGAACGGATCGGTGTCCTCGCCGTCCATGGTTACCGCGCACTTACTCGGTGACTCCAAAGTGCCTTCTTCCATGTCCGCCGATGCTGCCGCAGGCTGGCACCGGTTACAAGAGGGAACCGACCCTCATTCGGGTAACCGCCCCTTCGCCGACCCAAGGAGTCGTGATGGGCACCCGTGCCTGGGCCCTGCTGTTCGTCCTCTGCGGAACGATCTTCCTGGAGGGCATCGACGTCGCCATGCTGGCGGTGGCGATCCCCTCCATCAGATCCGACCTCGACCTGCCGACCGACACCGCGGCCTGGGTGATGAGCGCGTACGTACTCGGCTACGCCGGCTTCACCCTGCTCGGCGGTCGCGCGGCCGACCTGCTGGGCCGCCGCCGGATGTTCCTGACCTGGCTGACGGTCTTCCTCGCCTTCTCGGGCCTGGGCGGCTTCGCCACGGAGGGCTGGACGCTGATCGTGGCCCGCTTCGTCACCGGCGTCTCGGCGGCGTTCATGACCCCGGCCGCGCTGTCCCTCATCACGACGTCGTACGAGGAGGGCGAGCAGCGCAACAAGGCGCTGCTGGTCTTCGCGGGCACGGCGGCAGGCGGCTTCTCGCTCGGCCTGGTCATCGGCGGCCTGCTCACCCAACTGGGCTGGCGCTGGGTCTTCTTCGCCCCGGTCCTGCTCGCGGGCGCCCTGCTCGTGGCGGCGATACGCCTGATCCCGCACCGGCCGCGCACCGAGGAACCCGAGAACGCGGAACGCACGCACGCGGAACCCGACGCGAACGCGGAACCCGAGAAGAGCGCCGGGCGCCCCCGGCGGCGTACCGAAGGGTCCGACGTCCTCGGCGCCGGCACCGCCGCAGCCGCCATGCTGCTCGCCGCCTTCGCCGTCATCCGCCTCGAACACGGCCTGGACGGCTGGCAGTTGACCGCGGGCGCGGCGGCCGCGGCCATCACCCTGCTCGTCGTCTTCGTCGCCGTCGAACGCCGCACCCCCACTCCCCTCGTGCGCCTCGGCATCTTCCGCACCGGCTCCGTCGTACGGGCCGACCTCGGCGCGCTCCTCTTCGTGGGCGCCTTCTTCGGCTTCCAGTTCGTCCTGACGCTCTACCTCCAGGAACTGCGCGGCTGGTCCTCCCTGCAGACGGCGATCGCCCTGGTGGTGCTGGGCTGCGACGCGATCCTCGCCCCCACACTCACCCCGCGCCTGGTCACCCGCTTCGGCCACGCCAAGGTGATCCTCGGCGGCTTCGTCCTGGCGGTCGTCGCGTACGGGCTCTTCCTTCCCGTGGGCATGGACTGGTCGTACGCGGCGATGTTCCCAACCCTGATCATCGCGGGCACCGCCTTCGCGCTGGCCTACGGGCCGCTCACGATCGCGGCGACGGACGGTGTGGCGGAGTCCGAACAGGGCCTGGCGAGCGGTCTGTTGCACACCTCCACCCAGTTCGGCTCGGCGATCGGCATCTCGGCGGTGACGGCGGTGTACGGTCTCGCCTCCTCCGGCGCCTCCACGGGCTCCGACCCGGACGCCGCCCTCTCCGCCTTCCGCGCGGCCCTGATCGTCCCGGTGGGGATGGTGACACTGGGCGCGCTGCTGTCGTCCTTCGGCCTCGGAAGCCGTACGAAGCCGCCGACGGCCGGAGCGCCCATCGGACCCGCCGCACCCACCACGGCCGCGGCCACCGTCATCGCCCCCGCCCCCGCCGACGCCGTCCCCGACCCGTCCGCCAACCCCACCCGACCGGCTTCGAGTTGACGATCGGGCCACACCGGATTCGCCATACTGTTCGCATGACCGCAGACGCCTCCGCTCCGTCCGCTCCCGACCCTGGTCCCGCCCCCGCCCACCCGCAGCGCACCCGCGTCGTCATCGTGGGGGCGGGGCCCGCGGGACTGACCCTCGCCAACATCCTCCGGGCAGCCTCCGTCGACTGCGTGGTGCTGGAGAACGAGAGCAGGGCGTTCATCGAACAGCGGCCGCGCGCCGGCTTCTTGGAGGAGTGGGCGGTCCGCGCGTTGGAGGAGCGGGGCCTGGCGGACCGGCTCCTGGAGAACACCGTGGCGCACACCGAGTGCGAGTTCCGGTTCGCCGGGGAGCGCCACAGGTTCCCGTACGCCGATGTGTCGGGTCACCGGCACTACGTGTACCCGCAGCCGCTGCTGGTGACGGACCTGGTGCGGGAGTACGCGGACGTCCGGGGCGGCGACATCCGGTTCGGCGTCCGCGCCGTCGAGCCGGCCGGGATCGACACGGACCGGCCCTCGGTGGCGTACACGGATCCGGAGACGGGCGAACGGGTCCGCCTGGACTGCGAGTTCATCGCGGGCTGCGACGGCGCACGCGGGGTGACCCGGGACCGTATGCCCTCGGAGCATGTCACCGTCGCCCGGTACGACTTCGGCGTCGGCTGGTTGGCGCTGCTGGCCGAGGCGCCGCCGTCCTCCGACTGTGTCGTCTTCGGCATCCATCCGCGCGGGTTCGCCGGTCACATGGCCCGCAGCCCGCAGGTCACCCGCTACTACCTGGAGTGCCCGCCGGACGACGACCCGGAGAACTGGTCGCACGAGCGCGTATGGGCCGAACTCCATGCACGCCTCGGGGCGGAGGGAGCCAGGCCGCTCAACGAGGGCAAGCTGATCGAGAAGCGGGTCCTGGCCATGCACAACTACGTGGTGGAGCCGATGGCGCACGGGCGGCTGTATCTCGCCGGCGACTCGGCGCACCTCCTCGCGCCGATCGGCGCGAAGGGAATGAACCTCGCGATCCACGACTCCCTGCTGCTCGGCGACGCGCTCGTCGCGTACTACGGCAAGGGGGACGACAGCGGGCTGCGCGGCTACTCGGCGGCCTGTCTGCGGCGGGTGTGGCAGTACCAGGAGTTCTCGCAGTGGCTCTCCGACGTGTACCACGGCGCCTCGTCCGGCGATCCGTTCAAGGCGGGCACATCGATGGCCAGGCTGCGGCGGATCCTCGCCTCACCCGCCGCGGCGACCGGCTTCGCGGAACTGTTCCTCGGCAAGGACACGGATTACTGACGCCGCCCATTGCTGGACGCCGTCACCGACTACGTGTTCGTGCCGCCGGCGGTGGTCGGGTTCGCGGCCGCCGCCTCCCGGGCCGCTTCCACGGCGGCGGTCGCGGCGACGGTCGCGGCGGTTGCTGCGGTCGCTGCCGTCGCTGCGGTCGCCACCGCGGCAGCCTCACGCAGAACCGTGCGCGACTTCCGCGCAGTCCGCAGCGCATCCCACGTCAGCAGCGACAACGCGGCCCACACCAGCGCGAACCCGGCCCACCGCTCGGCGGGCATCGCCTCGTGGAAGTACAGGATGCCGAGCAGGAACTGCAGCACGGGTGCCAGGTACTGCAGCAGGCCCAGCGTCGACAGCGGTACCCGGATCGCCGCGGCCCCGAAGCACACGAGTGGCACCGCGGTCACCACACCGGTCGCGGCCAGCAGCGCCGCGTGCCCGGCGCCCTCGCCGCCGAAGGTCGCGTCGCCCCGGGACGACAGCCACAGCAGATAGCCGAGCGCGGGCAGGAACTGGATCGCGGTCTCCGCGGCCAGCGACTCCAGACCGCCGAGGTTGACCTTCTTCTTGACCAGCCCGTACGTCGCGAAGGAGAAGGCGAGGCAGAGGGAGATCCACGGCGGTTGGCCGTAGCCGATGGTCAGTACGAGCACCGCGGCGAAGCCGATGCCGACCGCCGCCCACTGCGCGGGCCGCAGCCGCTCCTTCAGGAGCAGGACGCCCATCGCGATGGTGACGAGCGGGTTGATGAAGTAGCCGAGGGACGCCTCCACCACATGGCCGGCGTTCACGGCCCAGATGTAGACGCCCCAGTTGACCGTGATGGTGGCCGCCGCGACGGTGATCAGGCCCAGTCTGCGCGGCTGCCGCAGCAGCGGACCCGCCCAGGCCCAGCGTCGCATCACCACGAGCGCGATCACCACGATGCCCAGGGACCACACCATGCGGTGGGCGAGGATCTCCGCCGCTCCCGCGGGTTCGAGGAGCGGCCAGAACAGGGGCACGAGCCCCCACATGCCGTACGCCGCGAAGCCGTTCAGCAGACCGATCCGCTGCTCGCCCTTGGAATCCAGACCTATGTGCTGTTCGCCCTTGGACTCCACCGGCACGGCCCCTCCCTCTCCCCAGGCTGCGGACGCGTGACGTCCGCCGCGGACGCGCGGCGTCCGAACCACGCGCAACCTCCAAGAAGGTAACGCCGAGCACCCCCGCCTGTCATGCCCGTATCGCCATACGGTCATTACAAACGGGGGCGCTTCCTGCGGATCGCAAACGGGGGTGCTTCCCGCAGGTCGCGAACGGGAGCGCTTCCGGTGGGTCGGAGGTCAGCCCTTCAGTGCCGCCGCGATCGACTCCGCGATCGGCGTGGTCGGCCGGCCGGTCAGCCGGGACAGGTCACCGGTGGCGACGACCAGCTCGCCCTTCTCGATCGACGCGTCGACGCCGGCCAGGATCGCGGCGAAGGGCTCGGGCAGCCCGGCGCCGGTCAGGATGTCCTTGAACGCCTCGACGGGGACGGAGTTGTAGGTGATCTCCTTGCCGGAGGCCTTGGCCACCTCGGCCGCGTACTCGGCGAAGCCCCACGCGGTGTCGCCGCCCAGCTCGTACGTCTTGTTCTCGTGGCCCTCACCGGTCAGTACGGCCACGGCGGCGGCCGCGTAGTCCGCGCGGGACGCCGAGGAGACCTTGCCCTCACCGGCGGCCTGGACGACGGCGTTGTACTCCAGGACGGGGGCCAGGTTCTCGGTGTAGTTCTCGTTGTACCAGCCGTTGCGCAGCAGCGCGTACGTCACGCCGGACTCCAGGATCGCCGCCTCGGTGCCGCGGTGGTCGTCGGCCAGCGCGGCGGACAGGCTGCCGGGGGCGCTGGTGTACGCGAGGAGCGCGACGCCCGCGGCCTTGGCGGCGTCGAGGACGACCTTGTGCTGGGCCACGCGGCCCTTGTCGAACTCGTTGCCCGAGATGAGCAGCACCTTGTCGCCGGCGGAGAAGAGGCCGTCGAAGGTTTCGGGAGCGTTGTAGTCGGCGATCGCGAGCTTCACGCCGCGGGCCGCGAAGTCCGCCGCCTTCTCCTCGCTGCGGACGACGGCCGTGATCCGGTCGGCCGGGACCTTCTCCAGCAGTCCCTCGATGACGAAACGGCCGAGGTGTCCGGTGGCTCCGGTGACGACGATGCTCATGGTGGAAACAACTCCTTGTGAGTGGGTACGCCGCTAACCATAGGAGTGGCACTAACTCTGCGAAAGTACCCACTTTGAAGTAAGGTACTGGCATGGCCGTAAGCACCGAAGCAGTCAGCAAGGCAGCAGCAGTCAGCAAGGAAGCGGTCGGAAAGTACGACACCGGCGAGGCGATGTGCCCGTACCGCCTCGTTCTGGAGCACGTCACCAGCCGCTGGGGCGTCCTCGTGCTGATCGAGCTCCTCGACCGGCCCTACCGCTTCAGCGAGCTGCGCCGCGCGATCGGCAGGGTCAGCGAGAAGATGCTCACCCAGACCCTGCAGACCCTGGAGCGCGACGGTCTCGTGAACCGGGACGCCAAACCGGTCATCCCGCCGCGCGTCGACTACTCGCTCACGGACCTGGGCCGCGAGGCCGCCGACCAGGTGAAGGCCCTCGCCGGCTGGACCGAGGAGCGGATGGACGCCGTACTGGAGGCGCGCCAGGCATACGACGAGGCCCGGTCCTGAGGAAGCGGGACCGGGCCTCGCGGAGTGTCGCTGTTCAGCCGACGACCGTCCAGGTGTCCCCGCCCGCGAGCAGTGCCGACAGGTCGCCCTTGCCGTTCTGTTCGATGGCCGCGTCGAGCTGGTCGGCCATCTGTGTGTCGTAGACCGGGCGGTCGACGGCCTTGAGGACGCCGATCGGCGTGTGGTGCAGCGTGTCCGGGTCGGCGAGCCGGGAGAGCGCGAACGCCGTGGTGGGGGACGCGGAGTGCGCGTCGTGGACGAGGATCTGCGGCTCGTTGTCCGGAGTGACGGTGACGACCTTCAGGTCACCGGTCGCGGCGTCGCGCACGACGCCCTTGGATCCGAGACCGCTGTCGAGCGGTGCCCCGAAGCGGATCTGCTGTCCGTGTTCCAGGCGGATCACCGCCTCCTCGGCCTGCTGCCGGTCCTTGAGGACTTCGAAGGCGCCGTCGTTGAAGATGTTGCAGTTCTGGTAGATCTCGACGAGGGCGGTGCCCCGGTGGGCGGCGGCCTGGCGCAGGACCTCGGTGAGGTGTTTGCGGTCGGAGTCGACGGTCCGTGCCACGAACGAGGCTTCCGCGCCGATGGCCAGTGACACGGGGTTGAAGGGTGCGTCCAGGGAGCCCATCGGTGTGGACTTGGTGATTTTGCCGACCTCTGAGGTGGGGCTGTACTGGCCCTTGGTGAGTCCGTAGATGCGGTTGTTGAAGAGGAGGATCTTGAGGTTGACGTTGCGTCGGAGGGCGTGGATGAGGTGGTTGCCGCCGATGGACAGCGCGTCGCCGTCCCCGGTCACGACCCACACGCTCAGGTCGCGGCGGGAGGAGGCGAGTCCGGTCGCGATCGCCGGCGCCCGGCCGTGGATGGAGTGCATCCCGTAGGTGTTCATGTAGTACGGGAAGCGGGAGGAGCAGCCGATGCCGGAGACGAAGACGATGTTCTCCTTGGCGAGACCCAGTTCGGGCATGAAGCCCTGCACGGCGGCGAGGATCGCGTAGTCGCCGCAGCCGGGGCACCAGCGCACTTCCTGGTCGGACTTGAAGTCCTTCATGGACTGCCTGGCCTCGGCCTTGGGCACCAGAGTGAGCGCCTCGATCGTGCCTGGGCCTTCCGTGGTCGTCTCAGCCATCGATGGCCTCCTTGAGAGCCGTGGCAAGCTGTTCGGCCTTGAACGGCATTCCGTTGACCTGGTTGTAGGAGTGGGCGTCCACCAGGTATTTCGCCCTGACCAGGGTGGCGAGCTGCCCGAGGTTCATCTCGGGGATCACCACCTTCTCGTACGCCTTGAGCACCGTGCCGAGATTCGCGGGGAACGGGTTGAGGTGCCGCAGATGCGCCTGCGCGATCGCCTCCCCGGCCGCCCGCAGCCGCCGGACCGCCGCGGTGATGGGCCCATAGGTGGAGCCCCAGCCCAGGACGAGGGTGGTGGCGGCGTGCGGGTCGTCCACCTCGACATCCGGGACGGCGATGCCGTCGATCTTCGCCTGCCGGGTACGCACCATGAAGTCGTGGTTGGCGGGGTCGTAGGAGATGTTGCCGGTGCCGTCCTGCTTCTCGATGCCGCCGATGCGGTGTTCCAGACCCGGCGTCCCCGGGATCGCCCACGGGCGGGCCAGTGTCTGCGGGTCGCGTTTGTAGGGCCAGAAGACCTCGGTGCCGTCGTTGAGGGTGTGGTTGGGTCCCTGGGCGAACTGCACGCGCAGGTCGGGCAGTTCGTCGGTCTCCGGGATCCGCCACGGTTCGGATCCGTTGGCCAGGTAGCCGTCGGACAGCAGCAGGACCGGGGTGCGGTAGGCCAGCGCGATACGGGCGGCTTCGATGGCCGCGTCGAAGCAGTCGGCGGGGGTCTGGGGGGCCACGATCGGCACGGGTGCCTCGCCGTTGCGGCCGAACATGGCCTGGAGCAGGTCGGCCTGTTCGGTCTTGGTGGGCAGGCCGGTGGAGGGGCCGCCGCGCTGGATGTCGATGACCAGCAGCGGCAGCTCCAGCGACACGGCGAGCCCGATCGTCTCCGACTTCAGCGCGACACCGGGTCCGGAGGTGGTGGTGACGGCGAGCGAGCCGCCGAAGGCCGCCCCCAGTGCGGCGCCGATGCCGGCGATCTCGTCCTCGGCCTGGAAGGTCCGTACGCCGAAGTTCTTGTGCCGGCTCAGTTCGTGCAGGATGTCCGAGGCCGGCGTGATCGGATACGAGCCCAGGTAGAGCGGCAGATCGGCCTGGGCCGAGGCGGCGATCAGGCCGTAGGACAGGGCCAGGTTCCCGGAGATGTTGCGGTAGGTGCCGGTCGGGAACGCCGCGGTGGCCGGCGCGATCTCATAGCTGACGGCGAAGTCCTCGGTGGTCTCGCCGAAGTTCCAGCCCGCCCGGAACGCGGCGATGTTGGCCGCCGCGACATCGGGCTTCTTGGCGAACTTGGTGGTGAGGAACTTCTCGGTGCCCTCGGTCGGCCGGTGATACATCCAGGACAGCAGGCCGAGCGCGAACATGTTCTTGCTGCGCTCGGCCTCCTTGCGGGTGAGGTCGAAGTCCTTGAGCGCCTCGACGGTCAGTGTGGTGAGGGGGACGGGGTGGACGCTGTAGCCGTCCAGCGAACCGTCCTCGAGGGGGCTCGTGGGGTAGCCGACCTTGTGCATCGCCCGTTTGGTGAACTCGTCCGTGTTGACGATGATCTCCGCGCCGCGCGGTACGTCGGCGATGTTGGCCTTCAGGGCGGCCGGGTTCATCGCCACCAGGACGTTGGGCGCGTCGCCGGGGGTGAGGATGTCGTGGTCGGCGAAATGCAGCTGGAAAGACGAAACGCCCGGCAGGGTGCCTGCGGGCGCGCGGATCTCGGCGGGGAAGTTCGGCAGTGTCGAAAGGTCGTTCCCGAACGATGCCGTCTCGGAGGTGAAACGGTCCCCGGTGAGCTGCATACCGTCACCGGAGTCCCCCGCGAACCGGATGATCACCCGGTCCAGCCGGCGTACATCCTTTGTGCCCGCCGGTTTGCGCTGTTCCCCTACGACGCTTCCGTCGGCATGCTCGGCTGGACTGCTGACCTGACTGGTCACTGAAGTGAACCTCCTTCGAGGCGGCTGTCCGGGATCGGCCCTCCCGCAGGCCATCCCGGGTCCAACCCTACGTCGCTAAGGGTCGCCTTCCCCTGACCGTTCGTACGATGGACCCCTTTTTGAGACCGCCGGACACCCTGATTTGCCATGATTTATCCGCCCCCCGGCGTTACCTGTGAAGACGCTTGATGCTCATCCTTTGGTTCTCGTGCTCATGCCTGGCTCTCGTGCTTGCGTTGCGGTGATTTCTGACACAGTGTCAGGTCGTCAGGAGTTCAGGTAGGTGAGGACCGCGAGAACGCGCCGGTGATCCCCGTCACTCTGGGACAGGCCCAGTTTCATGAAGATGTTGCTCACGTGCTTCTCGACCGCGCCGTCGCTGACCACGAGCTGTCGTGCGATCGCGGAGTTCGTCCGCCCCTCGGCCATGAGTCCTAGGACCTCCCGCTCGCGTGGCGTCAGCCCCGCGAGGACGTCCTGCTTGCGGCTGCGCCCGAGCAGCTGCGCGACGACCTCGGGATCCAGCGCGGTGCCGCCGCGGGCCACGCGGACGACCGCGTCCACGAATTCCCTCACCTCGGCTACCCGGTCCTTCAGCAGATAGCCGACGCCGTGACTGGAACCGGCGAGGAGTTCGGTGGCGTACTGCTCCTCCACGTACTGCGACAGCACGAGTACCCCGAGCCCCGGGTGCTGCTTGCGCAGCTGCACGGCTGCCTTCACGCCCTCGTCCGTGTGCGTCGGCGGCATCCGTACGTCCGCGACCACGACGTCCGGCAGCGCGTCCTGCGCCGCGAACTCCGTGATCGTCTTGATCAACGCCTCCCCGTCGCCGACTCCGGCGATCACCTCGTGTCCACGGTCGGTCAGCAACCGGGTCAGGCCCTCCCTGAGCAGCACTGAATCCTCGGCGATGACCACGCGCACCCTGTCCTCCACGATTGCTCGGCCCCCCACGCTCGTACGTCAACCCCCAGCATTCCAGCATTTGGGACCAACCGAGGGTGGGTGAGGGAATCGTTGTCGGTCCGCGCCCCGTAGGGGGCGCGGGGAACGGCGCGATCAGCCGAGAAGTAGGCGAGCCGGACGCATGGACCGAGGGGAGAGGGGAGATAACGGGGGTCTGGGGGCGGAGCCCCCAGTTTCGGGAAGGGGGGGCTGGGGAAAGGAAACCCCCACACCCACCGCCGACAAGAAGGGCCACCGCCAACAAGGAGGGCCAACAAGAAGGGAGGGGCTCACCCCCGCCAGGGCAGCTCCGCCGTGATGCGGGTCGGCCCGGCGGCAGGGGAGTCCACCACGAGGATCCCGTCGACCGCGTCGAGCCGCTCGGCCAGCCCCGCAAGCCCCGAGCCGCCGGCGACATCCGCACCGCCCACACCGTTGTCGACCACCTGGATCATGAGCCGGTTCTCGATCCGCCAGACATCGACCGAGGCCCGGGTGGCCTTCGAGTGCTTGCTGATGTTCTGCAGCAGCTCCGAGACCGTGAAGTACGCGATCCCCTCGATGGCCGGCGCCGGCCGGGCCGGCAGATCGACCTCGACCTGCACGGGAACCGTGCACCGGGACGCCACCGAGGACAGCGCGGCGTCCAGACCGCGGTCGGTGAGGACCGCCGGGTGGATCCCGCGCGCCAGGTCCCGCAGCTCCTGAAGCGCCGTCTTCACCTCACCGTGGGCCTCGCCCACCATCCGCGCCGCCGCCTGCGGATCCTCCGTGAGCTTCTCCTTCGCGAGCCCCAGATCCATGGCGAGGGCCACCAGCCGGGCCTGGGCACCGTCGTGCAGATCGCGCTCGATACGCCGCAGGTCGGCCGCCGCCGTGTCGATCACGACGCCCCGGTCCGACTCCAGCTCGACGACCCGTGTGGCCAGCTTCGACGGCCCGAGCAGCCCGTGCACCAGCAGCCGGTCCACCTGCGTCAGCGCCCGCACGATCCACGGCGTGGCCATCGTGAGCAGCAGACCCACCAGCGCGGTCACCGTGATCTCGAAGGGGTTGTCCAGATAGATGCTGTGCCCCTGGTCCCCGTACAGCTGGAGCCCGTCCTGCCCGCCGTAGACCGGGAACAGCCAGAACCACAGGGGGTACGTCAGCATCGCCCAGCCGTACGCCCAGAAGCTGATGGCCACCGAGAAGGCGAACACGGCCCAGGGGAAGTGCAGCACCGAGTACAGCAGGTGCCGCCAGGACGCGCCGCTCTTCAGCATCGCGCCCATCCACGCCATCGGGCCCTGCTTCGTCATGCGCAACGGCTCCGGCGCCGCGACGTCGAGACCCAGCAGCGCGCGCGCCCGGGTCCGCTCGAGCGCGCCGAGACCGCGGCAGCCCGCGAGGCCGGCGGCGAGTACCGGGATGCCCAGGAACGTGACCAGCAGGCCCGCGCCGAGCGACACCATCGTCACGGCGTAGGTGAACATGATGATGCTGATCGGCAGACTCAGCATCAGATACCCGAACTCACGCCAGCTGCGCGCCTCGATCGGCGCCCGCAGCGCGGCCGGGAGCAGGTGTCGCCGCTCCTCGGCGCCCTCCCCGCGGAACCCGGGTCCGCCGTCCCACCCGTATCCCTGCCCGTACTCCGTGGCCATGGCCGCCGTCCGTTTCTACTCGTCCGCTGTTGTAACTCCACAGTGCTCGGTCCCGGGCGGCCGGGACATGGAGCGAGTCGGCGTCTTGGGGCGGGGGTTTTCCCTACCTTCTGGGGGTCGGCACCCGAGTCGGGGCTGGGGTCGGGGTTGGGGCTGGGGTCGGGGGACGGCTGGGGCTGCGCAGCGTGCGGGGCCCACGGTGGTGACCGGCATGAATACGGACGGGCAGGTGTGTGCGGGCGGGTGTGTGCCGGCTGGGCAGGTGTGTGCGGGCCAGGCATGTGCGTGCAGGCCGGGCGCGTGTGTGCGGGCGGGTGTGTGCGGGCCAGGCATGTGCGTGCAGGCAGGCGTGTGCCGGCCGGGCAGGTGTGTGCGGGCGGGAGTGTGCAGATCGGGCACGTGCGTGTGGGCGGGCGCGTGCAGGCCAGGCATGTGCGTGCAGGCCGGGCACGTGTGTGCAGGCAGCCGTGTGCAGGCCGGGACCGGAAGACGCGAGGCCCGCATCCACGCCCGTCCCGTCTGCTCGGCCCACTCCTCGCGCTTCGCCCGCTCCGCCTGCTCAGCCCGCTCCATCGGTTCCGCCTACTCGGTCGGTTCCCGGTCCCGCCACGGGAGTTCGGCCGTGATCGTCGTCGGACCCCCGACCGGTGAGTCGATGACGAACAGGCCGTCCACCGCGCCGAGCCGGTCCGCGAGTCCCGCCATTCCCGTGCCGCCGTCGAGGGCGGCCCCGCCGCGGCCGTCGTCCCAGACCTGTATGAGGAGGCGGTCGTCGGAACGCCACACGTCGACGGACGCGGACCGCGCCCCGCTGTGCTTGCTGACGTTCTGCAGGAGCTCGGAGACGGTGAAGTACGCGATGCCCTCGATGGCCGCGGCCGGCCGCGTCGGCAGATCGGCGGTCACCTTCACCGGCACCGTGCAGCGCGAGGCGACCGAGGACAGCGCGGCGTCCAGACCGCGGTCGGTGAGGACCGCGGGATGGATGCCGCGGGCCAGATCCCGCAGCTCCTGCAAGGCCAGCTTCACCTCGCCGTGCGCCTCGTCGACCATGGCGGCGACGGTCTCGTCGGCCTGGCCCTCCAGCAGCTTCTCCTTCGCCAGACCGAGGCCCATCGCGAGGTTCACCAGCCGGGCCTGCGCCCCGTCGTGCAGATCGCGCTCGATGCGCCGCAGGTCGGCAGCCGCCGTGTCGACGACGACTCCCCGGTCGGACTCCAGCTCGGCGATCCGCCGCTCCAGCTCGTCCGAGGGCGAGAGCAGCCCGCGCACCATCGCCCGGTCCGCGTTGGCCAGTCCCCGTGCGATGAACGGAAGCACCGGCCACAGCACGAACAACGAGACGAGGGTGACGGTGAAGGTGACCACGCCCCACGGCAGCCGCATGAACTCGTACAGCACCGTGCGCCAGCCGACCGGATCCTTCAGCGCCATCCACAGCTGTGCGAAGAACCCGCCCCGCCCGCGCAACGGCAGCGGGCTCGGTTCGTCCACCCGCACCCCGAGCAGCCCCCTGGCCCGGCCCCGCTCCAGCTTGCCCAGCTGGCGGGCGCCCATCAGCCCGGCCGCGAGCAGCGGAAACCCGATCACCGTCAGGGTCAGGAAGGCACCCGTGAACAGCACGGTCACCACGTACGTGAACCCGACGAGCGACACCGGCAGGTTGGCCAGGAGATGCGCGATCTCCTTCCAGGTGTGCCGGTCGTACGCGAAGCGCGCGGGTGGCGGCCGGTCTGTGGCGCCGTCCGGAGTGTCGGCGGCCAGGATGCGTTCGGTCATAGGCGTCAGCCTGCCGGGCCACGGGCCGCTGCGCCATGAGGCGGACCGCCCGGATCCCCTGGGGTAAACCCCACCATCCTCCGGTTGGAGACCGGCCGGAGGGTGCCCGGGAGCGCCGGCCGGAAGACGGCCGGGAGTCGGTCGGGAGACTGCTGGGAGTCGGCCGGGAGACGGCCTGAAGGCAGCCGAAGTGGTGCCCGGGAAAGCCGTCGCATCATGCCTACCCGTGACGGGCTGCTTACCGTCTCTTTATCAGGCCCTAGACTCCGGTGCGTACAGATCGTCGAACGCGGCGCATCGCAGGGCGCACGCGTAGTCGGCGCGTAGTCAGTATGGGGTCGTACGAGGTCAGACGAGGTCAGGGAGCGAGGGGCGGACGTGCCGGAACCGACCATGGTCGTGGCGACCGGGACCGCTGGGGCCGCCGAGACAGCCGGGACCGTCCTCGCGGCGGACTATTTCGAGTCCTATTCGGTCGTCGGACTGCTCGCCGTGGTCGGCGTGCTGTTCGTCGCCGTCGCCTTCGGAGCGGGCCGTCTGCTGCGGCCCGTCGTTCCGACACCCGAGAAGCTCATGACGTACGAATGCGGCGTCGACCCCGTCGGCGAGGGCTGGGCCCACACCCAGGTCCGCTACTACGTCTACGCCTTCCTCTACGTGATCTTCGCCGTCGACTCGATCTTCCTCTTCCCCTGGGCGACGGTCTTCGCCGCTCCGGGCTACGGCGCGGCGACGCTCGTCGAGATGTTCATCTTCCTCGGCTTCCTGGCCGTGGGCCTGCTGTACGCATACAAGAAGGGCGTCCTCACATGGACGTGACCCGTCCGCAGCCGGACGCGACCTCCGAGCCCGTGCTCCTGCCGGAACCGAAGCGCCTGGGCGCGCTCGCCCGCCTGGCCCCCGAGCCGATGAAGGTGGTCCTGAACTGGGGCCGCCGTTACTCGCTCTGGGTCTTCAACTTCGGTCTCGCCTGCTGCGCGATCGAGTTCATCGCGGCGTCGATGGCCCGCCACGACTTCATCCGCCTCGGTGTCATCCCGTTCGCGCCGGGTCCCCGCCAGGCCGACCTGATGGTCGTGTCCGGCACGGTCACCGACAAGATGGCCCCGGCCGTGAAGCGCCTGTACGAACAGATGCCCGAGCCGAAGTACGTCATCTCCTTCGGCGCCTGCTCCAACTGCGGCGGCCCGTACTGGGACTCGTACTCCGTGACGAAGGGCGTCGACCAGATCATCCCCGTCGACGTGTACGTCCCCGGCTGCCCGCCCCGGCCCGAGGCCCTCCTCCAGGGCATCCTCAAGCTCCAGGAGAAGATCGCCCGGGAGTCGCTGGGGGAGCGCTACGGAACCTCCCGCCCCTCCACGGCAGCCCTCCAGAGCGGCCTCGTACAGCCGCCGTCCGCGCAGCCGTCCTCCACAGTGCCGTCCTCAACAGGGCCGTCGGCCACGGGGGACGCCCGATGACCGGCTGGCTCCCCGCCCCCGTCGAGGACCTCTTCGGCCCGGACACCACGGCAGAGGAGTCGTACGAGGTCCTGACGGTCGACGTGCCGCCGACGTCCTGGCTCGCTTCCCTGGAAGCCGCGCGCGACGAACTCGGCTGTACGTACTTCGACTGGCTGAGCGCCGTCGACGAACCCGGCACCGGTTTCCGCGTCTCGGCCCACGTCGTCGCCCTCGCTCCGGTCCGCCGCCTCCTCGTACGGACGACCGTCCCGCACGACGCCCCCGTACTCCCCTCCGCCGTCGAGGTCTACGCGGGCGCCGCCTGGCACGAACGCGAGACCCACGAGATGTTCGGCGTCACCTTCGAGGGCCACCCCGGCCTGGATCCGCTCCTCCTCCCCGAGGGCTTCGAGGGCCACCCCCTCCGCAAGGACTTCGTCCTGGCCGCCCGCGTGGCCAAGGCCTGGCCGGGCGCGAAGGAACCGGGCGAGTCGGAACACGGCGGCCCCAAGCGCCGCCAGATGCTCCCGCCGGGAGTCCCCGACCCCAACGAGTGGGGCCCCCTCAAGGGCCAACTCCCCCCGGCCCCGGCCCGCCCGGCCCGAGGCACCGCACGCGCCGCAGGCGACCGCCCGGTGCGGCGAGCCCGCACGGCGGGGGAGGGCTCGGCAAGCCAGACGGCTGCGCCGGGCGCGGCTGCTGGGGGTGCCGCGTCTGCGGGTGCGCAACCTGAGAGTCCCGCATCCGGTGGTGTGCAGGCTGCGGGTGCCGCGTCCGGTGGTGTGCAGGCTGCGGGTGCCGCGTCCGGTGGTGTGCAGGCTGGCGGTGTCGCGTCCGCGGAGGGCGGCGGTGCGGCAGCGGAGGTCCGGCCGACGGCCCGTCGGGCTCGCAGCGTGAGCGAGGGCTCGGCGACACAGCGCCGCCGCACCGATTCCCCGGCCACGGAAGCTGCGGAGGCTGCTCCGGCCCCGGAATCGCCCGCGCGCTCCGAAGCCGGACCGGCACCAGAGTCGGCACCGGCACCAGCACGAGAGTCGGCACCGACCCCGGCGCCAACGTCCCCCCGCAGAGCGCGCAGCGCGGGCGAAGGCTCGGCGTCACAACGCCAGGCGCCTGCCACACCTGCCGCACCTGGCACTCCTGCCCCACCCGCCGACCCAGCCGACGACGATCAGCCGAAGGGCCCGGCACGCCCCCGCAGCTCGGACGCCCCCTGGCACCACGCACGCCCCGCCTTCGACGAGGCCGACCAGGACACCGCCACGGAGAAGCCGCCGCCGACCGAGCAGTCGGCACCGGAGCCCGAGACCACTCCGGAACCCGAGGCAACCGAGCCCACGGAAGCTCCTGAAGCCGACTCCACCCCCAGCCCCAGCCCTATCCCCGACCCCAGCCCCACCGACGACGAAACACCCCCAGGAGGCCGGCAGTGAACGACGCGCTGGACGTCGCCCTGCGACTCCTGATCGTCTTCGTCGTGTTCCTCACCTTCCCGCTGATCGTCGGTCAGACGGAACACAAGGTGATGGCCCACATGCAGGGCCGCCTCGGCCCCATGTACGCGGGCGGCTTCCACGGCTGGGCCCAACTCGTCGCGGACGGCGTGAAGTTCGCGCAGAAGGAAGACATCGTCCCCGCGGGCGCGGACCGCCGTATCTTCCAGCTCGCCCCCGCCGTCGCCCTCCTCCCGTACCTCCTCGTCCTCCTCGCCATCCCGATCGGCCCGGGCGAGGGCGCGGTCGGCGAGGTGATCGACGCGGGCATCTTCTTCGTACTCGCCGTGATGGGCGTGGGCGTCCTCGGCTCGCTCATGGCGGGCTGGGCCTCGGCCAACAAGTTCTCCCTCCTCGGCGGCCTCCGCACCGCCGCCCAACTCCTCGCGTACGAACTCCCGATGCTGCTCACCGCCGCCTCGGTCGCGATGGCGGCGGGCACGGTCTCCCTCCCAGGCATCGTCGACGCCTTCGAGTGGTGGTGGCTGCCCTGGCAGATCGTCGGCGCCATCGTCTTCTTCGTGGCGGGCCTCGCCGAACTCCAGCGCCCGCCCTTCGACATGCCCGTCGCCGACTCGGAGATCATCTTCGGCGCGTACACCGAGTACACGGGCCTCCGCTTCGCGCTGTTCCTCCTCGCCGAGTACGCCGGAATCGTCGTCCTGTGCGGCCTGACCACCGTGCTCTTCCTGGGCGGCTGGCACGGCCCATGGGACGCCGACGGCCTCGGCTGGGTCTGGACCCTGCTGAAGACGGCCGTCCTCGCCTTCGTCGTCATCTGGCTGCGCGTCACCTACCCCCGCCTGCGCGAGGACCAGCTCCAGAAGCTCTCCTGGACCCTCCTCGTCCCCCTCTCCCTCGCCCAGATCGCCCTCACCGGCGTCGTGAAGGTGGTGATCTCGTAACCATGGCTGAGTCCCTCCCGCCCTCCCGTCCCCGCATTCCCGGCTCCGGCCTCGCCAAGGGCCTGGCCGTCACCCTCCGCACGATGACGAAGAAGACCGTCACCGCGCAGTACCCGGACGCCCAGCCCGAACTCCCGCCCCGCACCCGTGGCGTCATCGGCCTCTTCGAGGAGAACTGCACGGTCTGCATGCTGTGCGCCCGCGAATGCCCGGACTGGTGCATCTACATCGACTCCCACAAGGAGACGGTCCCGCCGGCCGCCCCCGGTGGCCGCGAGCGCAGCCGCAACGTCCTCGACCGCTTCGCCATCGACTTCGCCCTCTGCATGTACTGCGGTATCTGCATCGAGGTCTGCCCCTTCGACGCCCTCTTCTGGTCCCCCGAGTTCGAGTACGCCGAGACCGACATCCACGAACTCACCCACGAGCGCGACAAACTCCGCGACTGGATGTGGACCGTCCCGGCCCCGCCGGCCCTCGACCCCGGCGCCGAGGAACCGAAGGAGATCGCCGCGGCCCGCAAATCCGCGGAGAAGCTGGCCGCCGCCGCAGCCCAGCCCGAATCCACACCCGAACCCGGAGCCCAGGGAGCCACGCCCGGCACCCAGACCGGCACCCAGCCCGGCTCCGCCCCGCAGGCCGGGCCCACCGATCCGCAGGACGGTGAATCGTGACTCTCGCCGCAGCCACCGCAATGGCGGCCCACGCCACGACCACCTCCTCCGCCGCCGAATCCCAAGGCTTCCTCTCCCCGACCGGCGTCGAGATCGCCTTCCTCCTCGTCGGCCTGGTCACCTTCGGCGCCGCGGTCGTCACGGTCACCACGCGACAGCTGGTGCACGCCGCCCTGTGGCTGGTGGTGGCCCTCGGCGGTCTCGCCGTCGAATACCTCCTCCTCACGGCCGAGTTCATCGCCTGGGTACAGGTCCTCATCTACGTCGGTTCAGTCGTCGTACTCCTCCTTTTCGGTCTGATGCTCACCAGGGCCCCCATCGGCCGCTCCCCGGACGCCGACTCAGGCAACCGCTGGGCCGCCCTGACCGTGGCGATCGCCGCGGCCGCCGCCCTCGTCTGGGTCGTCGTCGACGCCTTCCGGACGACCTGGATCGACCTGGATGGTGCCGCCGCCGGCTCCACCGAGGTCACCGGCGCGAGCCTCTTCCAGAGCTGGGTGCTCCCCTTCGAGGCCCTCTCGGTCCTGCTGCTCGCGGCCCTGGTCGGCGCGATCGTCCTGTCCCGCAAGGCGAAGGCGAACGCGGCGACCACCACGAGCGCGCCGAGCCCCCGGCCCGACGGCACCCGAATCGACGGCAGTCGCAACCATGGCCCCCGGAACGACGGCCCCGGAAACGACACCCCCCGGAGCGACAAGGAAGGCGCCCGCTGATGCACCTCGCCTATCCCGCCGTGCTCTCCGCCCTCCTCTTCTCCACGGGCCTGTACGGAGTCCTCGCGCGCCGCAACGCGATCCTGGTCCTGATGTCCGTCGAGCTGATGCTCAACGCCGTCAACCTGAACCTCGTCGCCTTCGACGTCTGGCTCAGCAAGACCGCCCAGGACACCCTCCACTCCGGCCAGGCCCTGACCCTGTTCACCATCGCCATCGCAGCCGCCGAGATCGGCATCGGCCTGGCGATCGTCCTCGCCGTCCACCGCAACCGGGGCACCGCGGACATCGACAAGCTCCGCGACACCGCCGAGACCGACGACGACTCCGAGCCCGACGACTCCGGCGCCGCCCGTCCCGAACCGGCCGAGAAGGCTGAGGCCACCGCGTGACCACGACCACCCTCGCCGTCCTCGTCCCCCTCCTTCCGTTCCTCGGCGCCGTGGCCGGCCTGCTCCTGGGCCGCACGGCACCCGGTTTCGTACGCCCCCTCGCCGTCCTGCCCCCGCTCGCGGCCCTCGGGCTCTCTGTCGTCGTCGCCGTACGGCAGGGCGGCGACCAGGCGGTGAACGCGGCCACCGAGCTCACCCCGACCGGCTCGGTCCCCATCGAACTCGCCCTGTACGTCGACGGCTTCGCCGCCCTCGTCGCCGTGCTGGTCGGCCTGGTCGCCACCTGCGTGCAGATCTACTCGACGGGCTACCTGCGCGACGACCCGCGCTACCCCTCGTACGCCGCTCTCGTCTCTCTCTTCACCTCCGCGATGCTGCTCGTCGTCTACTCCGGCGACCTGATGGTGCTGCTGGTCGGCTGGGAGATCATGGGCATCTGCTCGTACTTCCTCGTCGGCCACTACTGGGAGACCCCGGAGGCCCGCGCTGCCTCCATCAAGGCCTTCCTGGTCACCAAGCTCGGTGATGTCCCCTTCCTGATCGGTCTGTTCGCGCTCGCCACCGACGCCGGGTCCTTCCGCATCACGAAGATCCTCGGCAACGTCGCGAGCGGCGGACTCGACCACCCGACCCTGATCGCCCTGCTGCTCCTGGCCGGCGTGGCGGGCAAGTCGGCGCAGTTCCCGCTCCACACCTGGCTCCCCGACGCGATGGCGGGTCCCACCCCCGTCTCCGCGCTGATCCACGCCGCGACGATGGTCGCCGCCGGTGTCTACTTCATCGCCCGGCTCCTCCCGGTCTTCGCCGCCTCCTCGGCAGCACTCGTCGTCCTCGCCGTCATGGCCGCCGTCACGATGGCCGGGTCTGCCCTCGCCGCGCTCGCCCAGGACGACATCAAGCGTGTCCTCGCGTACTCGACGATCGGCCAGCTCGGCTACATGACCGGGGCCCTCGCCGTCGGCGACCGCGGTGCCGCCGTCTTCCACCTCCTCTCGCACGGCGCCTTCAAGGCGCTGCTGTTCCTCGGGGCAGGCGTGATCATCCACGCCGCCGGCACCAACTCGCTGGCCGCCATGTCCCGTATGAAGGACCTGCGCGCCCGCGTCCCCGACGCGTACTGGACGATGACCGTGGCGCTCCTCGCGCTCGCCGCGATCCCGCCCTTCAGCGGCTTCTTCACCAAGGAGGCCGTCCTGGGCGCCGCCGAGCACGTCGCCACCGGCCACGCCGAGGGCATCCCCGGCGCCGTCGGCTGGATCGTCCTCGTCGCCGGCCTGGTCACGGCCCTGCTCACCGCCGCGTACGCGATGCGCCTGTGGCTCCTCGTCTTCCGCGGCCACGGACCGGAGGCCCCCGACCACGGCAGGCAGCCCATCGCCATGAACGCCGTCCTCTGGGTGCTCGCCGTCCCGTCGCTCGCCTTCGGACTCGCCACCGGCCCGCTGCCCGAGTGGTTCGACGGACGCGACCTGACCCCGACCCTCACCACCTCCGTGCTGGGCACAGGTGTGGCTCTGGTCGGCGGCATCATCACGTACGGCGCCTGGCGGCACACCATGGCCATGGCGGCCCGCGTACCGATGGGCGCGGTCGCGGCCCACCCCGAGGGAGACGCCGGACTCGTCGAGGCCGAGGCCATCGCCAGCCACGCGCCCGCGTACGGAGACGTGGCCTCCGCGCCCGACCCGGCGGACCCGGGCCGCCTCCTGCTCGGCCCGCTGCACCGCCACGCGGCCGTCGGCTTCCACCTCGACGCCGTGTACGCGGCGCTGTTCGTCCGCCCGGTCCAGGCCGCCGCCACGCTCGTCCGGTTCCTCGACCGCGAGGTCGTCGACACCTACGTACGCGGCGCGGGCGCCCTGCCCCGCTGGCTCGGCACGGCCGTCCGGCGTGCCCAGACCGGCAATGTGCAGACCTATGTGAGCGCGCTGCTCGCCGGCACCGTCGTCCTGGTGGTCGCCGCCCTCCTCGTCGCCACAGCGGGAGCGTGAGCAGGCGTGATCGATATCAGTGAATCCGTGATGCAGGTCCTTCTGGCATTCATCGTCGTCGGCCCGCTCATCGGCGCCGCCGCGGCTCTCCTGCCGGCTCCGCCCGGGCTGAAGGGGAAGTCGCCCGAACAGGCCGTGCTGCGGCACGGCGTGACCGTCACCGGCGCCGTACTCATCGCCGCGATCGTCCTCACGCTGGGCTTCGACCACGACACTCCGGCCAAAACACAGCAGATGCAGGCCACGACGGACATCAGCTGGATCCCCGCACTCGACGTGCGGATCCACCTCGGCATCGACGGCATCTCGCTCCCCCTCCTCGTGCTGACCGCGCTGCTGACCTTCCTCTGCGCGCTGTACTCCTACTTCAAAATGCCGTCGGGCCCGTCCCCGAAGGCATTCGTGGCACTCGTCCTCGTCCTCGAGTCCGGCACCCTCGCGACCTTCGCCGTCCTCGACCTGCTGCTGTTCTTCCTCGCTTTCGAGATGGTGCTCATCCCGATGTACTTCCTCATCGCCCGCTGGGGCGGTGAGCAACGGCAGGCCGCCGCTTGGAAGTTCATCCTCTACACACTGCTCGGTTCCGTCGTCATGCTGCTGGGCCTGCTCCTGATCGGAATCAAGGCGGGCACATTCGACATGGTGGCACTCGCCACTGACAATCACCCGGCGCTGACCACATCCGTGCAGGTCATCGCCGTTCTGGCGATCGGGATCGGGCTCGCGGTCAAGACGCCGATGTGGCCGCTCCACAGCTGGCTGCCGGACGCGCACACCGCCGCCCCGACCGTCGGCTCGGTCCTGCTGGCCGGCGTCCTGCTGAAGATGGGCACGTACGGCTTCGTCCGGATCCTGCTGCCCATCACGCCGGACGGCATGAACACGTTCGCGCCCTACCTCGCCGCCTTCGCGGTCGTCGGCATCATCTACGGATCCCTCGCCTGCCTCGCCCTCGCCAAGCAGGGCGCGAAGGGCGACCTCAAGCGCCTCATCGCGTACTCCTCCGTCGGCCACATGGGCTTCGTGCTCCTCGGCATCGCGTCGATGACCCCGACCGGCGTGAACGGCGCGCTGTTCGCCAACATCGCCCACGGCCTCATCACCGGCCTGCTCTTCTTCCTGGTCGGCGCGCTCAAGGACCGCACGGGCACGACCGACCTCGACACGCTCGCCGAGCAGACCGGCGCCGCGCTCTACGGCAAGGCTCCCAGGCTGGGCGGCCTGCTGGCCTTCGCCGCCGTCGCCTCGCTCGGACTGCCCGGCCTGGCCGGGTTCTGGGGCGAGATGCTGGCCCTGTTCGGCGCGTTCGACCCCGCCGACGGCCTCAGCCGCCCCGCGTTCCTGACCTTCATGACGATCGCCGTGTTCGGCACCCTGCTCACCGCCGCGTACATGCTCGTCGTGGTCCGCCGCGTCTGCATGGGCGCGGTCCCGCAGGAGGGGCCGAAGCTCGCCGACGTCCAGTCGTACGAGTTCGCCGCCTGGACGCCGCTCGTCGTCCTGACCGTCATCGCCGGGCTATGGCCCAAGGCACTGCTCGGCCTGACCGACCCGGCCGTGCAGCAGCTCTTCGCAGGAGGCACCCGATGAGCTCCCAGGCCCAGTCCCTGGTCCAGTCCGTCGACTGGCTCGCGATCGCGCCGCCCACCATCGCGGCGGTCGTCGGACTCGTGGTGCTCGTCACCGACCTGTTCGTGGGAGACAACAGGAAGGCCCTGCTCGGCTGGGTCTCCGTCGCCGGACTCGCCGCCTCCGCGCTCATGCTGCTGCCCCTCCTGGACGGCGACCGCTCCACCTTCTGCCTGACGGGCGACGCCGAGGTCTGCAGCTACACCGCGGACCGGTTCACGCTGGTCATCCAGTTCCTCGTCCTCGGCGGCGCACTCCTCGCGGCGCTCCTTTCGATGACCGCCCTCAAGGACGCAAACAAGGAACTCCCCGAAGGGGAGTTCTGGTTCCTGCTGCTCTCCTCCGCCGCGGGCGCCGCCCTGCTGCCCGCCTCCCGCGACCTCGCGACCCTGATCGTCGCCCTGGAGGTCGCCTCCCTGCCCGCCTTCGCCCTCGTGGGCATCAAGCACGGCGACAGGAAGTCCTCCGAAGCGGCCCTGAAGTTCTTCCTGTCCTCGGTCACCGCGACCGCCGTGAGCCTCATGGGCATCAGCTTCGTCTACGCGTCGACGGGCACCCTGTACCTCACGGAGATCGCCACCAGGATCGAGAACGTGGACGACCAGTTGCAGACGCTCGCCCAGGCGGGCGTCGTCCTCACCCTCGTCGGCTTCGCCTTCAAGACCGCCGCCGTCCCCTTCCACTTCTGGGTACCCGACACCTACGTAGGAGCGCCTCTTCCGGTCGCGGCCTATCTGTCGGTCGTCGGCAAGGCGGTCGGCTTCTCCGGGCTGATCCTCGTCACCGTGATCGCCCTCCCGTCGTACGCGGACGTCTGGGGCCCGGCACTCGCCGCCCTGGCCGCGCTCACCATGACCGTCGGCAACGTCGGCGCCCTCAGACAGCAGTCCACGCGCGCGTACAGCGCGGTCCGCCTGCTCGCCTGGTCCTCCGTCGGCCAGGCCGGCTACCTCCTGGTGCCGATCGCCGCCGCCGCGTACTCCGAGGACGCCGAGAAGGCCATCGGCTCCACCGTCGCGTACGCCCTGATGTACGCCGCGGTGAACCTCGGCGCCTTCGCGGTGGCCGCCCTGGTGGCCCGTACGAAGCCGCTGAACCGCGTCAGCGACTACCGGGGCCTGTACGCCTCACGGCCCCTCGCGGCGCTCGTTCTCGCCTTCTTCCTGCTCTGCCTCGCGGGCCTGCCACCGGGCATCATCGGCCTCTTCGCGAAGGTCACCGTCTTCTCGGCCGCCGTCGACGCGGGCCTCGGCTGGCTCGCCGTGGTCATGGCCGTCAACGTCGTGATCGCGCTCTTCTACTACCTCCAGTGGACGACCCTGTTGTTCCGCGCCCCGGAGGGCGAGCCCGAGATCCACCGCGTACCGGCTCCCCTCACGGCCGCGATCGCCCTGACCGCCGTCCTCGGCATCGCGCTCTCCGGAGCACCCCAACTGGTCCTGCGCTTCTCCGACACCGGCCTCTTCTGACCGCAGCTGTCCCAGAGCGTGCGCACGCGCGCGTGGAGCATCCGAGCCCCACGCGCGCGTGCGATGTCCCCCCTCATCACCCGGACGGCCCACGCGCGTCGCCGCGCGCACAAGGGAACTAGTGCCTCCCGCCTGGCGTTGACCAGTACGGGAGGGTCCACTGGACCGTGGAGCCACGGACCAGTGACGTCAGAGATCGACAAGCAAAGGGTTCCCCTGCCGCACGACTTGGAGGGCGTACCGTGCACCGCCGGCACAACGGGCTCAGGACCGCCGTACTCCTCGGGGGACTGTCCGCACTCATCATCGGCATCGGCAGTTTCTTCGGGCGTACGGGCCTCGTCGTCGCACTCGTCATCGCGATCGGCACGAACGCGTACGCGTACTGGAACAGCGACAAAATGGCTCTACGCGCGATGCGCGCGCGCCCGGTGAGCGAGTTCGAAGCCCCGGCTCTGTACAAAATGGTCCGCGAGCTCTCCACACAGGCCCGCCAGCCCATGCCCCGGCTGTACATCTCCCCGACGGAGGCCCCGAACGCGTTCGCGACGGGCCGAAATCCGCGCAACGCCGCCGTGTGCTGCACAGAGGGCATCCTGCGCATCCTGAACGAGCGCGAGCTGCGCGGCGTCATCGGCCACGAACTGAGCCACGTCTACAACCGCGACATCCTGATCTCGTCCGTCGCGGGCGCCCTGGCCTCCGTCATCATGTTCCTGGTCAACTTCGCCTGGCTGATCCCGATCGGGCGATCCAACGACGACGACGGCCCCGGCATCCTCGGCATGCTGTTGATCATGATCCTGGGCCCGCTCGCCGCGTCCCTCATCCAGCTCGCCATCAGCCGCTCCAGGGAGTACGAGGCGGACGCGTCAGGCGCCCAGCTCACCGGCGACCCGCTGGCCCTCGCGAGCGCCCTGAGCAAGCTGGAGGCCGGCACGAAACAGCTTCCGCTACCTCCGGAGCCGCGTATCGAGACCGCGAGCCACATGATGATCGCCAACCCCTTCCGTCCGGGTCAGGGACTCTCCAAGATGTTCTCTACGCATCCGCCGATGGCGGAGCGCATCGCCCGGCTCGAGCAGATGGCAGGTCGTAACCAGTGAAGACAATCCTGAACATCATTTGGCTCGTCCTGAGCGGCTTCTGGCTGTTCCTCGGCTACATGTTCGCTGGCGTGCTGCTGTGCATCACCATCATCGGCATCCCGTTCGGCATCGCGGCCTTCCGCATCGCCGTCTACGCACTGTGGCCGTTCGGCCGGACGACGGTCGAGCGCCGTGACGCGGGCGCGCCGTCCTTCATCGGCAACATCCTGTGGGTGATCCTCGCAGGCTGGTGGCTCGCCCTCGCCCACATCGTGACGGGCTTCCTCCAGTGCATCACGATCATCGGCATCCCTCTGGGGCTCGCCAACTTCAAGCTGATCCCGGTCTCGCTGCTCCCGCTGGGGCGCGAAATCGTACGTACGGACCAGCCGTTCGCGTCGACGCGCTGGTAGGGCGGCTCCGGAGGTGGAGCCGCCGAAGTACGCCCTGGCGGCGTACGGTGCCGCGGACGAGGCCGACGAGATCTGGGCCCTGTGCGCGGACGCCGAGAACCTCTTCGGCGATCCGCCGCCTCCCGCGCGCGGGACGTACGAACTGATCGGCTGCGCCCCCGAGGGGGAGCTGAGCAAGGCCCTCACGCGCGCGCGTGGCACCCCATGGTTCGCTCTGTGCACCGAGCAGTCGGTAGCCCGGGGAGAGCGGCGGGCACTGCGGATAGTCGTACGGATTGTCCGGGGACTCGCTCGCCTCGATCGCCCGGTGCGGCGTGGAGGGTCGCCGCCACTGGCTGAGCATGGCGTTGGACCATCACCATCACGAGCCGGACGGGCCCGACGCGGAAGCCGGCGGCACGTTTCACCTCCACGGCCGCCGCATCACCGACCTGCCGGGCTTCTTCTGCGCGCTGGGCGAGGCGGTGAACGGGCCCGGAGGCTATTTCGGCTGGGGGCCGGACGCGCTCGCGGACTGCCTCCGCGGCCGCTGGGGTGCCCGGTGGCCCTTCACCCTCGTCTGGCACGACGCGGAGGTCGCCCGTACCTGCCTCGGCCTCGTCCCGCTCACAGGTCAGCGGCCCTGGACGTTCGAGGAACTCCTTGAGTTCTTTGAGGAAAAGGGCATCGCCGTCCGCCTCGAATGAGGGTTATCCACAGGCTGCCCGAATGTCAGTGGCGGCCTGCATCATGAATGCATGACCGAGATCGAGCAGTTGCTGGCAAGTGTCTCCGCCGAGGCGCGCAACTCCCGGCCGTGGGGCTGGCCTTCGCTCCCCGAGCCCGTGGACGCGGCGACGCTGGCCCGTGCGGAGTCCACCCTGGGCTTCACCGTCCCGCCGCTGCTCGCCGCCCTCTATCTGCGGATAGGCGACGGAGGATTCGGCCCGGAGTACGGTCTGCTCCCCCTGCTCGACAGCCCGCCGTCCGGCGAGCCTGCCGTCGTCGCGCAGTACCTCGCCCATCGTGAGAGCGGCCGCAAGGACCCTGAATGGCCCTGGCCCGAGGGCGTCCTGCCGATATCCCACTGGGGCTGCGGTATGTACGCGTGCGTGGACTGCCGCACCCCGGACGCCACCGTCCTCCTCTTCGAGCCCAACGCGGACGAGGCGGACCACGCCTGGTACGTGGACGCCCCCACGCTCACGGCCTGGCTCCGCACCTGGCTCAACGGCACGGGCTGGTACGACGAGTCCCACGACGGCGCGGATCTGGAGCCGTGGGCCGACTTCCGCATACGCACGGGGGCGGCGCGGGCTTCGTAGCGGAGTTTCAGTCTTCGACTGGAGGGCGCCCCTTCCGGGAGGGGCGCGGGGCTGTGACATTTGCGGCTCCGCTGCGGGGCGCGGCCGACCCGCACGACCCGCACCTCCTACACGTGTCCTCTGCGCCGAGCCTCGGTGCTGAGCCCTCCGTACGGAGCCCCGCCTGCTAGTGCTCAGCACGCGACAGCCGTCTCCTCACCCCATATACGCCTGCTCCCAACCCCAGCACGCTCAAACCCACCACCACCGACACCCACGGCAACGCGAAAGCCAAGGTCACACACCCCGCCAACCCCACCACTGGCGCAACCCGCGACACGACTGTCGAACTCAACGTCCAGGCCGCCGCGTTGGCGATCGCGTAGTACACCAGCACCCCGAAGGAGGAAAAGCCGATAGCACCCCGCACATCCACCGTCGCGGCCACCGCGACGACCACCGCTCCGACGGCCAACTCCGCCCGATGAGGCACCTGGAAGCGCGGATGCACGACGGCCAGCGCGCCCGGGAGATGCCCGTCGCGGGCCATCGCCAGCGTGGTCCGTGACACCCCCAGGATCAGCGCGAGAAGGGAGCCGAGCGCTGCCACGGCGGCGCCCACCCGTACGACCGGGACGAGTTCCGGCACACCCGCGGCGCGCACCGCGTCGGCCAGCGGGGCCGTCGCCCGCCCGAGCCCGCCCGACCCCAGCACGGAGAGGACAGCCACCGCGACAGCCGCGTACACCACCAGTGCGATGCCCAGCGCGAGCGGGATCGCGCGCGGGATGGTGCGCGCCGGATCCCGTACCTCCTCGCCGAGCGTCGCGATCCGCGCGTACCCGGCGAAGGCGAAGAACAACAGACCGGCCGCCTGAAGCACACCGCCCACACCCCCGGAGACCCCCACGTCCAGCCGCCCGGCGTCGGCGTTCGCGGAGGTGAGGGACACGACGACCACGGAAGCGAGGACTGCCAGGACCACCGCCACGATCGCCCGCGTCAGCCACGCGGACTTCTGGACACCGCCGTAGTTCACCGCGGTCAGCGCCACCACGGCCCCGACCGCCACGGCGTGCGCCTGCTCCGGCCAGACGTACGCGCCCACGGTGAGCGCCATCGCCGCACACGAGGAGGTCTTGCCGACGACGAACGACCAGCCCGCCAGATACCCCCAGAACTCCCCGAGCCGCTCCCGCCCGTACACGTACGTTCCGCCGGACGCGGGGTAGCGGGCGGCGAGGCGCGCCGACGCGGTCGCGTTGCAGTAGGCGACGACGGCGGCGATGCCCAGGCCGAGGAGAAGCCCGGACCCGGCGGCCCGTGCCGCAGGTCCCAGCGCGGCGAAGATTCCCGCACCGACCATCGAGCCGAGGCCGATGACAACGGCGTCGCCGACGCCGAGCGTCCGCTTCAGCTCCGCCGTGCGCTGCGGCGCTCCGGGCCGGGGCGGACCGGTTCGGCCGGAATCGGACTGTGCCATGGGTCGCACCCTACTGATCAGTGCAACCGGTCACCGCCGCGCCGACGTCCTCCCCAGCAACAGCAAACGAACAAGCGAGCAAACAGACGCGCGATCGGTGACACGAGAGCGGCATGAACAAAGCCTGGCCGGAGAAAGATCACAGCACAGGCACAGCACGGAGAGGCAGGTTCACGGCATGGGCATCATCAGCTGGATCATCCTGGGGCTGTTGGCCGGAGCCATCGCCAAATTCCTGCTGCCGGGCCGTGATCCCGGCGGCTTCATCGGCACGACGCTGATAGGCGTCGCGGGTGCGTTCATCGGTGGCTGGATATCGGCCCGTTGGCTGGACCACCCGGTCGCCAAGGACTTCTACGACGGCGCCACCTGGGCCGCCGCGATCGGCGGCTCGCTCGTCCTGCTGATCGCCTACCGCCTGCTGTTCGGCAACTCGCGCAACTGAGCGCGCACCCCTGAGACCGCGGCCAGCAGGCGAGAAGGGTGGGCACCGCCGGTGCCCACCCTTCCTCGTGCCGCCTCACGTACGCGCAACGAGCACGCGGTCACCGGTAGTTGACGAACTGCAACGCGAAGTCGAAGTCCTGGCCCTTCAGCAGCGCCTGTACGGCTTGCAGGTCGTCACGGCTCTTCGAGCTGACCCGCAGCTCGTCGCCCTGCACCTGCGCCTTCACGCCCTTCGGGCCCTCATCACGAATGATCTTCGCCACCTTCTTCGCGTTCTCCTGGGAGATGCCTTCCTCGATCGAGGCGAAGATCTTGTACTCCTTGCCGGAGAGCTGGGGCTCACCGGCGTCCAGCGCCTTCAGCGAGATGCCTCGCTTGACCAGCTTGGACTGGAAGACGTCGAGGATGGCCTTGACCCGCTCCTCCGAGTTCGCCTCCATAAGAATCTTCTCGCCGGACCAGGAGATGGAGGCGCCGACGTTCTTGAAGTCGTAGCGCTGCGAGATCTCCTTGCCGGCCTGGTTGAGGGCGTTGTCGACCTCCTGCCGCTCGACCTTCGAGACGATGTCGAAACTGGAGTCGGCCATGTCCTGTGGCTCCTTGTATCGGGGTGCGTAGTGGCGGCCGTCGAGCACCGCGTCGGTCCCGGGCCGCATCCGCATAAGCCTAGCCACCCGCTCCCCTCCTGGGGCCGATCAATCGGGTGGCGAAGCACCCCCGAGCATCGGGTATCGTTTACGTCGTTGCCACGGAGCACCGCCGAATAGCGGTTCGAATGGCAGCGACCCCGGCGGTGTGCCCGAGCGGCCAAAGGGAGCAGACTGTAAATCTGCCGGCTCAGCCTTCCCAGGTTCGAATCCTGGCGCCGCCACGCTGAGAGAAACCCCCTCAGAACTGTGTTCTTGCAGTTCAGAGGGGGTTTTTGCGTGTCTGGAGTGATGCGCCCTCAAGGGGCGAGCATGACGCCTTTGCCGCTGCCCTGCCGAAGGGCCGCTGTCCCCGGCGCGAGGCCGCTGTCGCCTGTAGCGAGCAGGATGGCGGCCGATTCCCGGGCCGGGGCCTCACCGGCCTTCCCGCGCATCCTTCGTACCCTGAGTTCATGTCCTCACGTCGCAGGAACTGCCCCGAGTGCCGTCGCGAGATTGCCGTTGTCGCGGGGCGGTTCGCCCGGCACGACCCGCCGGGGGCGCGGGGGAGTGGGGAGCTGGTGTCGTGTCCCGGGTCGCGCAGGCAGGCGGAGCTGGGCGCTGCGCAGTCGGCGCTGGACGGGTATGTCGTCGCGGAGTTCCCCGGCCAGCTGCCGCTCTTCTGACCCCGGCTGCACGCTCGCCGGGCTCCCTGCCGATCCCCGCCCGCCTTGCACCCGCAGCCTCCCCCGTACGCCCCCCCGCTGACCATGCAGCCCCATGGAGCCCGTGCTGCCTCGCTGACTCCCGCGCCTCGCTCCGCCCACCCCCGTGGTTCAGGGCCGGCGCACGTCCATCCGGCTCACCAGTCCGTCCGCGCCGAAGGCGTACACGTGCTCGACCGGCTCCTCCGCCCAGTGGTCGCCTGTGGCGTCGCGCAGCCCGGGTCGCACCAGGGCGACCACGCGTCGCCCGTCCTCGTGGAGGTGCAGCCCCTCCAGGCGTACGAGGGGGTGTGCGGCTGCGAACTGGGCTGCCCAGTAGGCGCGTACCGCCTCGGGGCCGTGCAGGCGAATCCCGTCGGCGACGTTCGGCCAGTCCACGTCGGGCGCCAGGCAGTGGGGGATGAACGCGTCGCGTTCGGCGGTGCTGAAGACGTCGTACATCCTCCGCAGCAGGGCTTCCTGAGCTGCGGGTACCTCAACGGGCACGGAACCTCCCCCTCTCGCTCGTGGGGCGGGGCGGCCGATCATCGCTCCACACCCGCGTGCGTCCTCCCGGTCTCCCGGTCAGTTCCCGGCCACCGACTTCACCGCCACGGACACCGGCGCCGACCCGCTGATCAGCTCCAGCGTCAGCCCGGCCGTCGCCGGTGTGTCCACCAGTTCCGCCAGGACCGCGGCGACGTCGTCGCGCGGGATGGGGCCGCGCCCCGTGGCGGCCTCCAGGCGTACGAGACCGGTGCCCGCGTCGCTCGTCAGCATTCCGGGGCGCAGGATCGTCCAGTCCAGGCCCCGGTGAGCGCGTACGTACGCGTCGGCCTCGCCCTTGGCGCGCAGATACGCGTCGAAGACGTCGTCCCCGGGGTGCTCCGGATCCGCGCCCATCGACGACACGACGACATGCCGACGTACTCCGGCACGGGCGGCCGCGTCCGCGAAGAGCACGGCGGCGCCCCGGTCCACGGTGTTCTTGCGGTCCACCCCGCTGCCCGGGCCCGCGCCCGCCGCGAAGACGGCGGCGTCCGCGCCCTCCAGGTGCGCGGCGACCTCCTCCAGCGAAGCCGACTCCAGATCGCACACGACCGGCTCGGCGCCGGCCGCCCGCAGATCCTCGCTCTGTTCGGCGCGGCGGATGATCCCCGCCACCTCGTCACCGCGCGCGGAGAGCAGCCGCTCCAACCGCAGCGCGATCTGACCATGACCTCCAGCGATGACAATGCGCATGTTTCCGACCGTACGCCCGGACGACCCCACTCGCCGCACAACCCTGTGGATAACTCGTGAGTCTCATGACGGATCACTGTGTACGAGGGGTGACGCCGCGCGGCGTCATGAAGGAGACCGTCATCATCACCACACGCGAGAGCCTTGCGATGCGCACGAGCCCTGCCACCCGCAACCGCCCTGCCCTGCGCAAGACCCTCACCGCGGCCGCCTGCACCACGGCTCTGCTCGCGGGCGTGGCCGCCTGTGGCACGGTCGAGAACCTCACCGCCGGTCAGAAGGTCGACCGCGCCTTCGAGGGGCTCGGCGAAAAGAAGTCGCTGGCCTTCGAGTTGGGGCTCGACGCCAAGCCCTCCGCCCTCACGAAGCTGGCCGGAGAGGCGGAGCCCGGCGAGGAGTTGCCGCCGGAACTGGCCGAACTCTTCACCGGGGTGCGGGTCAAGGTGTCCGTCGAGTCGAGGAAACCGCTCGCGGACTCGGGTGAGAAGGACCTCGTCGGTACGGGCGTGACGATCTCGGGGCCCGACGGGGTTCTGGCCGAGTACCGCCTCGTCGGCGACTACACGTACTACCGGGCCGACATGAAGGCGCTCGGTGAGGCCATGGGCTTCCCGCTGCCGTCGGCCGACGAACTCCCCGAGAGCGAGAAGGAGCTCAAGAAGGTCATCGAGGGCAAGTGGGTCAAGGTCGACACAAGCGAGCTCGACCGGGCCGGCAAGGGCGCCTCGGGCTCCGAGAAGGGCGTCAAGGCGGACAAGTCCGGTGGGTCCGACGAGATCGACACCAAGACCCAGCAGAAGATCCTCAAGGCCGTACGCGGAGTGGTCGCCCGCGAGGTCACCTTCAGCAACGAGGGAGGCAGCGACGGCGTCGAACGGATCGTCGCCAAGGCCTCGTTCCGCGAGCTGCTCACCGGTGTGCTCGACAAGCTCCGGCCGCTGGCCGACGACCTTCCGGCGGGCGCCGAACTGCCCACCGACGAGGACCTCAAGGAGGCTCCGGACAAGAAGATCGCCGTCAGCTTCTCCTTGAAGAACGGCAACTTGACCCAGGTCTCCGTAGACCTCGCCGCCCTCGCGGACGGCCCGAAGGGCACCCGGCTCCCCCTGGTGGTCAAGTTTGGCGAGGCCGACGACGTCAGTGCCCCGTCCGGTGCCACCGAGATACCCGCGGACGGGTTCGGGGGTCCGGGCAACCCGTTCACCGGGGGCCTGCTGAGCGGCTTCTGACGGCCTGTCCGGAACTCGACGGACCCGTCACGGTAGCCCGGCGGCCACGAGTGGGCGGACTTCAGGAGCGCCAGCACGCGCGCGTGGACCTAGAACCCGAACAGCCCTCCACGCGCGCGTGCCCAAGCCCAAGCCACCCCACAGGACCAAGCACCCGCAGGCCAGGCCCGAGCACCCCGCCGTCAAGCCCCTCAGCGGCCGCCAAGCACCCCGCCTCAGGACACCTCAAGCCTCACGACGGCTCCTCCGCGCGCCCCGTCCGCCCCTGCCTAGGCAGGTCCAACGCCACGGTCACAGCGGAGTTGCAGTACTCCCGCACCGCGCTCGTCCGCGCCACCACCCGCCCCCGATGCACCACGATCCGGCTGTACGCCAGGGACAACGCCGCGTCGAGCCGGTCCCCGCGCACCGCGAGCAGCTCCGCGGGAAACCCGGCCTCCACCCGCACCTCGGGCAGCCCCAGCGCGGCACGCGCCGACGAACTCACCGCGTCGTAGGCGTCCCCGGCCCGCAGTCCGTACCGCGAGGCCAGCAGATACGCCGCCTCCAGCGGGTCCCCGCGCCCCACGGGGTTCGACACATCCCTGAGGGCACCGCTCCCGGCCGCCACGCGCACCCCGGCGGCCCGCAGCAGCCGTACCGGAGCGGTCCCGCGGCGGTCCACGCCCGAGCAGCCGCCCTGGGGCAGACAGACCACGCTCACGCCGGCCGCGGCGAGTTGGTCGGCCGCCCGCGAGGCGACCTCGGCGGGCAGCCGCCCGAGTCCGCCGCACGGGCCGAGCGTCACCCCCGGTCGCAGTCCGCCGGCCATCGCCGCGAGCCGTGCGAGCCGCGCCGGGTCGTCACCGTCCGTATGCAGATCGACCGGGCAGCCGTGCTCCGAGGCGACCTCCAGGACCGCCTCCACGTATCCCGTCGGATCAGGGTCCAGATCTGGACAACCACCCACTACGGAGGCGCCCATTTTCACCGCGTCCCGCAGTATCGCCAGACCGTCCGCCCCGGCGAGCCCGGTCAGTACCCGCGGCATCGCCACCACCGTCAACTCGGCCAGCCCCCGCAGCGCGCGCCGTGCCTGGAGCACCGCGCCCATCGAGCCCAGCCCCTGCACATCGCCCACGCGCACGTGCGAGCGCAGGGCGGTGGCCCCGTGCCCGAGCTGGAGCAACGCGGCCTCGGTCGTACGGCGCTGGACCTCGTGGGCCTCGTACGACACCGGTCCGTCGCCGTCCGCCGACAGGGCCGTGTCTCCGTGTGCGTGGGTCTCGGCCGGAGCCGGCAGGAGCAGATAGCCGGCGAGGTCCACGCGTGCGCTGTGTGCGGTGAGGCTGCCCGCCGTGCCGACCGCCTCGATGCGTCCGCCGCCCAGCCTTACGTCCACGGTCCGGCCGTCGGTGAGTCGCGCACCGCAGAGCAGCAGGTCGGAGCCGTCGCTCCGGCCGGACGAGCCCGAGGAGCCCGACGAGGACGAGGAGGAGTGGGGCTGCTGCGGCTGACTGTCGGGCATCGCGCTCCTGGGGCTCGGCGGCGGCTGCGAAAGAGGGGGCAGGCGGCTGCGAAGGAGGGACACAAGATCACGCAGCGTGAGTCGAGCCTAGGGTGGCGACCGGCGCGCATCGAGGAGGAGCGGAATAGTCGTACCGGTGTGGTCCGTCGTGCGGGAGGGGCGCGTGAAACGCCCCGCGAGCGGCCCGGAACGGGCTGGGGCAGGTGCCGCGAAACGGATTTGGGCGATCGGTGGCCGAGCGTGTAATGTCTTCATCGCTCGCCCCAATAGCTCAGTCGGTAGAGCGTCTCCATGGTAAGGAGAAGGTCTACGGTTCGATTCCGTATTGGGGCTCTGATGTGGAAGGTTCCCGTCGCAAGGCGGGAATCGATCACATCGCAGCGGTGTAGCTCAGTCGGTAGAGCAAGCGGCTCATAATCGCTGTGTCACCGGTTCAAGTCCGGTCACCGCTACTGACAGTAGCCGATTGTGGGGTCGGTCCTTCGATCGGCTACTCTTCTGTGTGTTAATGCGCTAATCGTCCCATCCGTTCGTCAAGGAGCACTCCTGTGGCTGCCACCGACGTCCGCCCGAAGATCACGCTGGCCTGCGTGGAGTGCAAGGAGCGGAACTACATCACCAAGAAGAACCGGCGTAACAACCCGGACCGACTGGAGATGAAGAAGCACTGCCCGCGTTGCAACGCGCACACCGCGCACCGCGAAACGCGATAAACAAGGCTCGTACACGAGGCCGTCCCCTGAAGTCGGGGGGCGGCCTCGCGTCGTTACACCCAGTTGCGAACCAGGAGGTGCCGGGCCCATGGCGCTCGACCAGTCCTTCGTGGGGCGGTCCTATCCGCCCACCGAGCCCTATGAGGTCGGCCGGGAGAAGATCCGCGAGTTCGCGGAGGCGGTGGGCGACGCCAACCCCGCGTACACGGACCCCGAAGCGGCCAAGGCCCTCGGTCACGCCGATGTGATCGCCCCGCCGACCTTCGTGTTCACCATCACGTTCAAGGCCGCGGGACAGGTCGTCCAGGACCCCCAACTGGGGCTCGACTACAGCCGTGTCGTGCACGGCGACCAGAAGTTCGTCTACCGCCGCCCGGTGCGCGCGGGCGACCGGCTCACGGTCACCTCCACCATCGAGGCGATCAAGTCGCTGGCCGGCAACGACATCCTGGACATCCGCGGCGAGGTCCACGACGAGGCGGGCGAGCACGTGGTGACCGCCTGGACCAAGCTCGTGTCCCGCGCGGCCGAGGGGGCGTGAACAGATGACGGCGAAGATCTCGTACGACGACGTCGAGGTCGGCACCGAGCTGCCGGCCCAGGCCTTCGGCGTGACCCGTGCCACGCTCGTCCAGTACGCGGGCGCTTCCGGGGACTTCAACCCGATCCACTGGAACGAGAAGTTCGCCAAGGAGGTCGGCCTCCCGGACGTCATCGCGCACGGCATGTTCACCATGGCCGAGGCGGTCCGGGTCGTCACCGACTGGACCGGCGACCCGGGTGCGGTCGTCGAGTACGGCGTCCGCTTCACCAAGCCCGTCGTCGTCCCGAACGACGACCAGGGCGCCACGATCGAGGTCAGCGGCAAGGTCGCGGCCAAGCTCGACGACAACACCGTTCGCGTCGACCTCATCGCCATGAGCGCGGGCCAGAAGGTCCTGGGCATGTCCCGCGCGGTCGTCCGCCTCGCCTGACGGGCAGGGCAGGGCTCGGCGGGAGCGCGAGGAACGCGAGTAAGTGGAGTGCGAGTAAGGGGCGTCCGCCATTGCGGGCGCCCTTACTTCTTGTCTTCCTGTACTTCTTGTCTTCCTGCGCCTCGCACTCCCTGCGCCTTTCACTTCCTCTCTCCTCATCCCGCCCCCTTGACCTAGTTAGTGATTGAGTACTAACTTATTCGTATGGTCAGGATGAGCGCAGAAGAGAGGCGCGAGAGTGTCATCCGCGCGGCGGTGAGCGAGTTCTCCCGGGGCGGCTACTACGGCACGTCCACCGAGGCGATCGCCAAGCGCGTGGGCGTCTCGCAGCCGTACCTCTTCCGGCTCTTCCCGGGCAAGAAGGCGATCTTCCTCGCGGCGGCCGAGCGGTGCATGGAGGAGACCATGCGCACCTTCGCCGACGCCTCCAAGGGGCTGGAGGGCGAAGAGGCCCTGCACTCCATGGCGAACGCGTACACCAGGGTCATCGCCGAGAATCCGGAACAGCTGCTCATGCAGATGCAGATGTACGTCGCGGTGGCGGCCGCCGAGCAGACCGGTGACCACGAACTGGGCGAGGCGGTACGGGCGGGCTGGATGCGCCTGTGGGACACGGTCCATCTGCCGCTCGGTGCCGATGTCGACGAGACCACGACCTTCATGGCCTACGGAATGCTCGTCAACTGCCTGGTGGCCATGGGATTTCCGCCCGAGCACCGGGTCTGGGAGGGGCTCTACCCCTCGGCCCGGATCAAGGGCCGGCTCGAACACTGAACCATGGGTGGCGAGGTTGCCGCCTTTTCATGCCCGTGAAAGTTAGTCAGCAATAACTAATCGAAGTCAGCGATCACCCGCTGGGGGAGCGATGTCACAGCAGACCGAACGTCGCGGGGGAGCCGTCTGGGCCCTCGTCATCACCAGCGTCGCCGGGTTCATGGCGGCGCTCGACAACCTCGTCGTCACCACCGCACTGCCCTCGATCCGGAAGGACCTCGGGGGAGACCTCCCCGATCTGGAATGGACCGTGAGCGCGTACACGCTCACCTTCGCCGTGCTGCTGATGTTCGGCGCGGCCCTGGGCGACCGGTTCGGCCGCCGCCGGCTCTTCCTCGTCGGCATCACCGTGTTCACCGCTGCGTCCGCCGCCGCGGCCATGGCGCCCGGCATCGACTCGCTGATCGCCGCCCGCGCGGTCCAGGGCGCCGGCGCCGCCGTCATGATGCCGCTGACGCTGACCCTGCTCACGGCCGCCGTTCCGGCCGCCAAGCGCGGGATGGCGTACGGGATCTGGGGTGCCGTCAACGGACTCGCGGTCGCTTCGGGGCCGCTGATCGGCGGCAGCCTCACCGAGCACATCTCCTGGCAGTGGATCTTCTGGCTGAACGTCCCGCTGGGACTGGCGCTCCTGCCGCTCGCCCGGCTGCGTCTGTCGGAGTCGTTCGGCGCCGGCGCCCCGCTCGACATCCGCGGCACCCTGCTGGCCAGCGGCGGCCTCTTCGGGATCGTGTACGGGCTGGTCCGGGCGCCCGTCGTCGGCTGGACCGACGGGATAGTCCTGCTCGGGTTGTTCGCCGGTACCGCCCTGCTCGTCGGCTTCGTGCTCCACGGCATCAGCGCCAAGAACCCGATGCTGCCGATGCGGCTCTTCCGCAACCGGGCCTTCGCCGGCATCAACGCGGCCAGCCTTCTGATGTTCTTCGGGATGTTCGGCTCGATCTTCCTGCTCAGCCAGTACATGCAGGGCGTCCTCGGCTACTCGCCCACGCAGGCCGGGCTGCGGATGCTGCCCTGGACGGGGATGCCGATGCTCGTCGCGCCCGTCGCCGGCTATCTGTCCGACCGGATCGGCGGCCGCCCGGTCGTCGCCGCGGGGCTGTTCTTGCAGGCCGTCGGGCTCGGCTGGTTCGCCACTGTCATCGCCCCCGACACGTCGTACGCCACGCAGCTGCCCGCCCTGATCATCAGCGGTGTGGGCATGTCCCTCTTCTTCGCCCCCGCCTCCAGCCTGGTCATGTCCAGCGTCCGGCCGCAGGAGCAGGGCATCGCGTCCGGCGCCAACAACGCGCTGCGCGAGGTCGGCGGTGCGCTCGGTATCGCGGTGATGGCCTCGATCTTCTCCGCCCAGGGCAGCTACGCGACCGCGCAGACCTTCGTGGACGGCACCCAGCCGGCGCTCTGGGTCGGCTCCGCCGCCGTGGCCGTGGCGGGAATCGCGGCACTGCTCATCCCCGGTCGTCGCCGTATGGCGGAGGCGGGCGAAGGGAGCACCGGGACCGCGCCCGAGCGGGTGCTGGAGACGGCCTCCCACTGAGGGCCCTCACCGAGTCCGGAATCCGATCCCGATCCCGACCCCGACCCCGACCCCGACCCCGACCCCGACCCCGAAAGGAGTCCGATCATGCCCACCCTTCCCTGGACCGTGCCGAACAAGCCGCCGCGGGGCGCCGAGGTGCACGTCTTCGCCTCCCGCTTCGAGACCCGCACCCGCTGGGGAGCGCTGAAGTTCCTCGCCAGGACACCGGCCGTCTGGCGGCAGGTGAGCAAGGCTCCCGGAGCGTACGGCGCCACGCTCAAGGCGGCCCCGCTGCGGCGGACCTTCTGGACCCTGTCCGCCTGGGAGTCGCCCGCGGCGCTCAAGACGTTCGCCCGCTCCGGCACGCACGCGCCGACCGCCCGTGGCCTCGGCCCTCAGATGCGGGACGCGAAGTTCGTCTCGTGGACGGTCACGGCGGACGACCTCCCGCTCGACTGGGCGGAGGCGTTGCGCCGTCTGTGAGCGGCCGCCGCCGCGAACAGCTGCCCGGCCACGAGAACGGCCCCGCCCCGACCGGCGGGGCCGTTCTCGTACTCTTGGGCACGTGCTGGAACTCCACGACGCCCCGCTCGCCCCGCTGACCACCTTCCGGCTCGGCGGCCCCGCCGCGCGCCTGATCACCGCCACGACCGACGCCGAGGTGATCGCCGCCGTCCGCGAGGCCGACGACTCCGGCACCCCGCTGCTGCTGATCGGCGGCGGATCCAACCTGGTCATCGGCGACAAGGGCTTCGCGGGCACGGCCCTGCGCATCGCCACCCGCGGCTTCGCCCTCGACGGTACGAAGCTGGAGCTGGCCGCCGGAGAGGTGTGGACCGACGCCGTCGCCCGCACCGTCGAGGCCGGCCTCGCGGGCATCGAGTGCCTCGCCGGAATCCCGGGCTCCGCGGGCGCGACGCCCATCCAGAACGTGGGGGCGTACGGCCAGGAGGTGTCGTCGACGATCACCGAAGTGATCGCCTACGACCGGCGGACCCACGAAACGGTCACCGTTCCGAACGCCGAGTGCGCCTTCTCGTACCGTCACAGCCGCTTCAAGGCCGACCCCGAGCGCTTCGTCGTGCTGCGCGTCCGTTTCGACCTGGAGGACGCCTCCGGGCTCTCCGCGCCGGTCAAGTACGCCGAGACGGCCCGCGCCCTCGGTGTCGAGCCGGGCGACCGCGTGCCGCTGGAGAAGGCCCGGGAGACCGTCCTGAAGCTGCGCTCCGGCAAGGGCATGGTGCTCGACCCGGAGGACCACGACACCTGGTCGGCCGGCTCGTTCTTCACCAACCCGATCCTCACCCACGAGGAGTTCGCCGTGTTCCACGCGCGCGTGGCCGAGCGCCTCGGCGACGGCGTGATCCCGCCCGCTTACCCGGCGGGCGACGGGCACACCAAGACCTCCGCGGCCTGGCTGATCGACAAGTCCGGCTTCACCAAGGGCTACGGCACCGGCCCCGCCCGCATCTCCACCAAGCACACCCTGGCCCTCACCAACCGCGGCGAGGCCACCACGGAGGACCTCCTCGCGCTCGCCCGCGAGGTCGTCGCGGGCGTCCACGCCGCCTTCGGGATCACGCTCGTCAACGAACCGGTGACGGTCGGCGTCAGCCTCTGAGATATTTCGCTTGCCCCTCGCCCGGCCCGGCGATCACCCTGGAGTCATGAGAGAACTCCTGTGCGGCTGAGGGTCGATGAGTTCCGGCCGAGCGCCGGCCGGTACGCGTTCCGGGTGGTCCAGCCGCGCCCCGCGCTGCGGCACACCACACTCAGCGACCCCCTGCGGGGCTGGGGCTATCTGGTCGGCGACCACGACGGACTGGCCCGCCTCGCCGCGCTGTTCTCGTTCGCCGCGTACTCCCCGCACACGGTCGTTCACGTCCCGCTGCGAGACAGCGTGCCCAGGACGTACGCGCCCGGAGTCCCGGTCGACCTCGTCCTCGCCCACCGGACACTGGGACTGCGGCCTTCCACGTGGCCGTCGCTGCGCCGCGGGCTGACCCGGGGCACGCCGGGCACCGTCCGCACCGACGAACGGCGCACCGCCGACCACGCCGCGTGGCAGGCGCGCTGGGAGCAGCGCTGGGACCGCCTCGACCCCGTCGACCGGATCCGCCCCGCCGTGCACGCCCGGACGCTGTTCCTCTTCGGCGCCCGGGACACCTTCGCCTCGGCGTCCGTCCAGCTGGAGACCGCGGCCGGCTTCGGCCCCCTGCACAAGAGGGCCGCCAAGGGGCACGACGCGCTGGTCGCCTCGCTCACGCCGCACATGCCCCTGAGCCGGGGACGGCACACGGAACTGGACATCGGCTTCCAGGCGTACCCGCCCCACGCCCACTTCAGGCGACCGGGGCGGTCAGCCAGTCGTCGATCCCGGACAGCAGCTTCTCCTTGATGTCCTGCGGGGCCGCCGAACCCCGTACCGACTGCCGCGCCAGCTCGGCCAGTTCGGCGTCCGTGAAGGCGTGATGCTGACGCGCGATGTCGTACTGGGCGGCCAGCCGTGAGCCGAACAGCAGCGGGTCGTCCGCACCGAGTGCCAGCGGGACCCCCGCCTCGAAGAGCGTGCGCAGGGGGACGTCCTCCGGCTTTTCGTACACCCCCAGGGCGACGTTCGACGCCGGGCAGACCTCGCAGGTGATGCCCCGGTCCGCGAGCCGCTTCAGGAGCCGCGGGTCCTCGGCCGCCCGCACCCCGTGCCCGATCCGCGAGGCGTGCAGGTCGTCCAGGCAGTCGCGGACGGACGCCGGGCCCGTCAGCTCGCCGCCGTGCGGCGCCGCCAGCAGCCCGCCCTCACGCGCGATGGCGAACGCCCGGTCGAAGTCCCGCGCCATCCCGCGCCGCTCGTCGTTGGAGAGCCCGAAGCCGACGATGCCGCGGTCCGCGTACCGCACGGCCAGCCGGGCCAGCGTGCGCGCGTCCAGCGGATGCTTCATCCGGTTCGCGGCCACCAGGACCCGCATCCCGAGCCCGGTCTCCCGCACGGCCGAGTCCACGGCGTCCAGGATGATCTCCAGCGCCGGGATCAGCCCGCCCAGCCGGGGCGCGTACGAGGTCGGGTCGACCTGGATCTCCAGCCACCCCGAGCCGTCCTTGAGGTCCTCCTCGGCGGCCTCTCTCACCAGCCGCTGAATGTCCTCGGGATCTCTGAGGCACGACCGCGCCGCGTCGTACAGCCGCTGGAAACGGAACCAGCCCCGCTCGTCGGTGGCCCGTAGCTTCGGCGGCTCCCCGCTGGTCAGCGCGTCGGGAAGGTGGATCCCGTGCTTGTCGGCCAGTTCCAGCAGAGTGGTGATCCGCATCGACCCGGTGAAATGCAGGTGCAGATGAGCTTTGGGCAGCTCAGAGACATCACGTACGTGCTCCATTCCAGGATCCTGCCGTACGCCGCCTCCGTATCGGTAGCGCTTTCCCTGAACGTGGTCTTGCTCGCACTGAGACACGAACCAAGTCACGAACCACGACACGAAGAAGCGGGGCCCCCCCCCCGGGGGGGGGCCCCGCGCCCCCCCCCCCCGGGGGGGGGGGGAGTGCGTGGGCGCGGGCCCCCGCGTGTGGTTGCGCCCGTCACCCACGACGAGGGGCTCGGCACCCCCCGCGGGA
>NZ_JBITFQ010000042.1:0-91318 GCF_044456225.1 Streptomyces sp. NPDC050988
GGGAAACCAGAGACGACATGCACGACGCCTTCCTCCAGCTCGCCCACTGCATGACCCTCGCCCGCAAACACCCGGCTTTCTGAAAGCACCCCTTACTGGCTCGTGCGGGGGCGGAGCGATCACCCTCGATTAATATGCTCACTTCATGACGGGCGGTTTCCGCTGTTTGACAGCTCCAAGGTCGTCCATGGATTGCAAGGTCAATGAAGCAGGTGGCCCGAGAAAATGCTGAGGAAAGTTGGCGCGACCCGCTACGTCGAACCCCTCCGGGCAGGCGGCTCCGTCCCCGGGATCGTCGAAGCGGACGACCTGGGCACCTACGTCGTGAAGTTCACGGGCTCGGCGCAGGGGCGCAAGGCGCTGGTCGCCGAGGTGATCGTGGGCGAACTGGCGCGCGCCCTCGGACTGCGGTTCCCCGAGCTGGTGCTGGTGGACTTCGACCCGGCGGTCGGCGCGCACGAGCCCCATCAGGAGGTCCAGGACCTGCTCCGGGCGAGCGCGGGCCTGAACCTCGGCATGGACTACCTGTCCGGCGCCAAGGACTTCACCCCGGAGGTCGCGAAGACGTTCTCCGTCGACCCGCTGGAGGCGGGCCGGATCATCTGGCTGGACGCCCTCACGGTCAACGTGGACCGTACGACGCACAGTTCGAACCTGATGATCTGGCCCACGCTCGGCTTCGCGCCCCCGCGGCTGTGGCTGATCGACCACGGCGCCGCCCTGGTCTTCCACCACCGCTGGGACGCGTCGGAACCGCAGAAGGCGTACGACTTCCGGCGCCACGCGCTCGGCGGCCACACCCCTGACACCCGCGCGGCGGACGCCGAGCTGGCGCCCAGGGTGACGGAGGAACTGCTGCGCGCGATCGCGGCGGAGGTGCCCGACGCCTGGCTCGCCGACGAGCCCGGTTTCGCGACCCCGGACGAGGCCCGTGAGGCGTACGTCGGCTATCTCCTCGCCCGTGCCAGAGCCTCCGAGGCCTGGCTTCCCACGGACTTCCCTACCCGCGAACAGCTCGCCGCCGAGGACGCGGACCGCGCGGTGAAGACTCGGCGGGGCCGGCCGGACTGGCTCAAGCAGGTCCCCGACCTGCACGGCAAGCCGGCGGTGGAGCACGACGGGTCGGTACACCTCGGATGACCGCCGAGAATGGTCACGTGACTACCGAGAACGTGACTACCGAGAACGTGACCACTGAGAACACTCACCGCGTCCAGATCGAGTACTGCACCCAGTGCCGCTGGCTGCCCCGCGCCGCCTGGCTCGCCCAGGAACTCCTCACCACCTTCGAGCAGGAGCTGACGGAGCTGGCACTGAAGCCCGGTACCGGCGGCGTCTTCGTCGTACGGGTCGACGACGAGGTGGTCTGGGACCGCCGTGAGCAGGGCTTTCCGGAGCCGACGGCCGTCAAGCGCCTCGTACGCGACCGAGTGGCCCCGGAAAAGTCCCTGGGCCACTCGGAGAAGTGAGACGTCCGCGGCTGTTCCGGCTCAGCCGGCCAGCTGTTCGTAGGCCGGCAGGGTCAGGAAGTCCGCGTAGTCCTCGTCGAGGGCGACGGTGAGCAGCAGGTCGTGGGCCTGCTGCCAGCGGCCGGCCGTGAAGGCCTCCTCGCCGATCTCGGCGCGGATGTCGGCCAGTTCCTGGTCCGCGATCTCGCGGGCCAGCTCGGGCGTGGCCTTCACCATGCTCCCGTCGTGCTCGAACTCGACGCCCGCGTTGATCCACTGCCAGATCTGCGAGCGGGAGATCTCGGCCGTCGCCGCGTCCTCCATCAGGTTGAAGATCGCGACGGCGCCGAGACCGCGCAGCCAGGCCTCGATGTAACGGATGCCGACCTGAACGGCGTTGACCAGTCCGTCGTACGTGGGCCTGGCGTCGAGGGAGTCGACGGCGATGAGGTCGGCGGCCTTCACGTCGACGTCCTCGCGCAGGCGGTCCTTCTGGTTCGGCCTGTCGCCGAGCACGGCGTCGAAGGACGCCATCGCGATCGGCACGAGGTCCGGGTGGGCCACCCACGACCCGTCAAAACCGTCGCCCGCCTCCCGGTCCTTGTCGGCCTTGACCTTCTCGAACGCGACCTTGTTGACCTCCTCGTCCCGCCGCGAGGGGATGAACGCCGCCATGCCGCCGATCGCGTGCGCGCCGCGCTTGTGGCAGGTACGGACGAGGAGTTCGGTGTACGCCCGCATGAACGGGGCCGTCATCGTCACCGCGTTGCGGTCCGGCAGCACGAACTTCTGCCCGCCGTCACGGAAGTTCTTGACGATGGAGAAGAGGTAGTCCCAGCGGCCCGCGTTCAACCCCGAGGCGTGGTCGCGGAGTTCGTAGAGGATCTCCTCCATCTCGTACGCGGCCGTGATCGTCTCGATCAGGACGGTCGCGCGGACGGTGCCCTGCGGGATGCCCACGTAGTCCTGCGCGAAGACGAAAACCTCGTTCCAGAGGCGGGCCTCCAGGTGCGACTCCGTCTTCGGGAGGTAGAAGTACGGGCCCTTGCCGAGGTCGAGAAGGCGCTGGGCGTTGTGGAAGAAGTACAGGCCGAAGTCGACGAGCGCGCCCGGGACCGGTGTGCCCTCGGCGTCCACGAGGTGACGCTCGTTCAGATGCCAGCCGCGCGGGCGCATGACGACGGTCGCCAGCTCCTCGGGGGCCTTCAGGGCGTACGACTTGCCGGTGCGCTCGTCGGTGAAGTCGATGTTGCGGGTGTACGCGTCGGCCATGTTCACCTGGCCGGTGACCACGTTCTCCCAGGTGGGCGCGGAGGCGTCCTCGAAGTCCGCGAGCCACACCTTCGCACCCGAGTTGAGGGCGTTGATGGTCATCTTGCGGTCGGTGGGGCCGGTGATCTCGACGCGGCGGTCGTTCAGGGCCTCCGGTGACGGGGCCACCCGCCAGGAGTCGTCCGCGCGGATCGCGGCGGTCTCCGGGAGGAAGTCGAGGCTGGAGGTGCGGGCGATCTCGGCGCGGCGCTCGGCACGGCGGGCGAGGAGCTCGTCACGCCGGGGCGTGAACCGCCGGTGCAGCTCGGCCACGAAGGCGAGGGCCGCGTCGGTGAGGACCTCTGCCTGCCGGGGCAGGGGCTCGGCGTCGACGATGGCCAGCGGGGACGGCGCTGGTGCGGACATGAACTGTCACTTCCTTCAGCGAGCTGACGTGAGTACGCCGCGGCACCGGGTGCCAACGGAACCTGAAGCGGCCGACGGGACCCGGAGGAGAGCCGGACGCTTCTGAACAGTGGATAGTAGTTTCCTCATGGTGGAAGTTCAATAATTTGTTGACGTCGAGATTCTCCGCTTCGAGGGAATGTGGCGCTCGGTGCCACCCCGTTCACTCAAGGTGGACCAGGTCGCTCTCCGTGTCGATGTCAAAGGGCTGTGCCACGTCCCCGCACTCGACGAGCACGATCTCGTCCTCGTGGGCCTTGAGGTAGGCGCGCGCCCCCCGGTCCCCGGTCGCGGCCGAGGCGATCCCCGCCCAGTGCCGGGCGCCGAACAGCACCGGATGCCCTCTTTCCCCGTCGTACGCGGCCGCCGCGAGCGTCTCGTCCGACGCGTACGCGGCGTGTACGCGGGCCACGGCTTCCGGCCCGATCCCCGGCTGGTCCACCAGTGACACCAGCACGGCCTTGACGCCCGTACCGGCCAGCGAGTCCAGACCGGCCCGCAGTGAGGAGCCCATGCCCTGCGCCCATTCGGGGTTGTCCACCAGCACACAGCCGGGCAGTACGGCCCGCTCGCGCACGGCGTCCGCCCCGGCGCCGAGCACCACATGGATCCTGGTGCAGCCGCCCGCCCGCAGTGTTCCGGCCGCGTGTTCGACGAGCGGGTGTCCTTGGTGGGTCAGCAGCGCCTTTGGGCGCCCGCCGAGACGCCGGCCCCCGCCGGCGGCCAGCAGCAGCCCCGCGACCTGCTCGTTGTTCTCCATCATTACCCCTGCATACCGGACCGGGGGCGGGTGCGCCCCGAAACCCCCGCGGGCCTCGCGGTGTCCGGGGACTGAATTTCGGTCCTCGTGGTGGCGCCCACCGCATCGGGTGGCGTTTACTGTCCCGCGTCCCTGGGCGCCTGACCAACGCCACGGGGCGGTTTTTGGGCGGGCGGCGCGGAGCAGGCACGACGTATCGCGCACAAGGACGTGCGAGGGGGGAGAGCTGTGTTGCGGAGCTTGGGACAGAGGCGAGTGACCGGCAGCGACGAGGACCCGAGAGTGGCGGAGTTGAGGACCGCGGTGTCCAGGCTGCGCCGCGAACTCGCCGCGCATCCGGCCGAGTTCCCGGACCGCGGCATCGCCGAGGACGAACTCGCGGCGCTCGCGGCGATGGCCGTCACCGGGATGCCGGAGGTACCCCGCCTGCGGCGCTCACTGCTCCTGATCGCCGGTTCCATCGGCTCGGTCAGCGCACTGGCCACCGGACTCGCGGGCGTACGCAGCGCGGTGGAACTCTTCGGGGAGCCACCGCGACGCTGAGACGGGCCAAGTGGCCGATCCCGGACGGGAGTTCAGGTCGCCGAGCCCCACCGGCGCTCAGGTCGCCGATCCCGAGCCGGCGCTCAGGTGGCCGATCCCGAACTGGCCAGGGCCTCCGACAGCTCCACCGCCACCTGCTGGAGCACCGGCACGATCCGCTCCGTCGCCGTCTCGGTGACGCGGCCGGCCGGACCGGAGATCGAAATCGCCGCCGCGGTGGGGGAGTTGGGCACGGAGACGGCGAGGCAGCGGACCCCGATCTCCTGCTCGTTGTCGTCCACCGCGTACCCGGCGCTCCGTACCTCTTCGAGCGCGCTGAGGAACTCGTCCGGGGTCGTGATCGTCTTCTCCGTCGCCGCGGGCATGCCCGTACGGGACAGGAGGGCGCGCACCTCGTCCGCCGGGACGTGCGCCAGCAGGGCCTTGCCGACGCCCGTGGAGTGCGGCAGCACCCGGCGGCCCACCTCGGTGAACATCCGCATCGAGTGCTTGGACGGGACCTGAGCCACGTACACGATCTCGTCGCCGTCGAGCAGTGCCATGTTCGCCGTCTCGCCGGTCTCCTCGACCAGGCGCGCCAGATAGGGGCGGGCCCAGGTGCCGAGCAGCCGGGACGCGGACTCGCCGAGCCGGATCAGACGCGGGCCGAGCGCATAGCGCCGGTTGGCCTGCTGGCGTACATATCCGCAGGCCACGAGCGTGCGCATGAGACGGTGGATGGTGGGCAGCGGCAGCCCGCTGCTCACGGACAGCTCGCTCAGCCCGACCTCGCCGCCCGCGTCCGCCATCCGCTCCAGCAGATCGAAGGCGCGCTCAAGAGACTGGACGCCACCGGAGGCGGCGGCTGGCTTGGCGTCGGTGGTGCTGGCGCTGGACGTCGGCACGGGCGCGGTCCTTTCAGGCGGGCAGGGAGGCAGCCTACCCGGCAGTTGGTTGACTGCACGGCTCGGTGTGGTTACGTTCTGCGTGGTGGAAGTGTAATTCCGCTTTGTGGAAACGTCCAGGGAATTCGCCTGCAGAGGTCGGCCGAGAAGCCGACTCTTGACGGCGTGGAGCGAGGAGTGAAGACTCCTTCAACAGAACGTTGAATTCCGTTACGTGGAAGTAAACGGCGGAAGGCAGCGGGCGGCACAGAGACATGTGCGGCGTGGAGAAACGTGCGGCATGGAGAGGGGTCCGGGTGTCCGACGACGGATGGGGCGAATTGATCCTGCGCTCAACGCGCGTGATCACCCCCGAAGGGACGCGGGCCGCCTCGGTCGCCGTCTCCGGGGGCAAGATCACGGGCGTGCTCGCGCACGACGCCGAGGTGCCGGCCGGAGCACGGCTGGAGGACTTCGGTGACGACGTCCTGCTGCCCGGCCTCGTCGACACCCACGTGCACGTCAACGACCCGGGCCGCACGGAGTGGGAGGGCTTCTGGACCGCCACGCGCGCCGCGGCGGCCGGCGGCATCACGACCCTGGTCGACATGCCCCTCAACTCCCTGCCGCCGACCACGACGGTCGACCACCTCCGTACGAAGAAGGACGTCGCCCGCTCCAAGGCGCACATCGACGTCGGCTTCTGGGGCGGCGCCCTGCCTGACAACGTCAAGGACCTGCGGCCCCTGCACGACGCGGGCGCCTTCGGTTTCAAGGCGTTCCTGTCGCCCTCCGGGGTCGATGAGTTCCCTGAGCTGGACCAGGAGCAACTCGCCCTGTCCCTCGCGGAGATCGCCGGATTCGACGGGCTGCTGATCGTGCACGCGGAGGACCCGCACCACCTCGCGGCGGCCCCGCAGAAGAGCGGCCAGAAGTACGCCGACTTCCTCGCCTCACGGCCGCGCGACGCCGAGAACACCGCCATCACGAACCTCATCGCCCAGGCCAAGCGGCTCAACGCCCGCGTCCACGTGCTGCACCTGTCGTCCAGCGACGCGCTGCCGCTGATCGCCGCCGCCAAGGCCGAGGGCGTACGCATCACGGTCGAGACCTGCCCCCACTACCTGACCCTGACGGCCGAGGAAGTCCCGGACGGCGCAAGCGAGTTCAAGTGCTGCCCGCCGATCCGCGAGGCCGCCAACCAGGACCTGCTCTGGCAGGCGCTGGCCGACGGCACGATCGACTGCGTGGTCACCGACCACTCCCCGTCGACGGCCGACCTGAAGACCGACGACTTCGCGACCGCGTGGGGCGGCATCTCCGGCCTCCAGCTCAGCCTGTCTGCTGTTTGGACGGCCGCCCGGGGGCGCGGGTACGGCCTGGAGGACGTGGTCCGCTGGATGTCCTCGCGCACGGCCCAACTGGTCGGCCTCGACGACCGCAAGGGCGCCATAGCGGTCGGCCGTGACGCCGACTTCGCGGTCCTCGCACCCGACGAGACCTTCACCGTCGACCCCGCCGCGCTCCAACACCGCAACCGGGTCACCGCGTACGCGGGCCGAACGCTGCACGGAGTAGTGAGATCCACCTGGCTGCGCGGCGAACGCATCGTGGCGGACGGGGAGTTCGCTGAACCGAGGGGCCAACTCCTGTCCAAGCGACCGTAGTTAGCCCCCGCCCTCCCCAAAAAATGGATCTGCTCATGGATCTACTCAGAGCCCACTGAAAGAGGAAGAAGAGCCGGTACCCGTACCAGCGATTCGCGCACGACCCGCACCCGCAGCGGCCGACTCCAGAAAGGCAGACCTGATCACTGTGACGGCGCAGCACCAGTCCCCCCTGGCCCGTTTCACCGGCGACGCGAACCCCTACGGAGGCGGCGACCCGTACGCGGACCACCGCAGCGCCGACTTCCCCTTCACCCAGTACGCCAACCTCGCCGACCGGCAGCTCGGCGCCGGGGTCATCGCCGCCAACGACGAGTTCTTCGCCCAGCGTGAGAACCTGCTCCTGCCCGGGCGGGCCGAGTTCGACCCCGAGCACTTCGGGCACAAGGGCAAGATCATGGACGGCTGGGAGACCCGGCGCCGGCGTGGTGCCTCCGCCGAGCACCCGTGGCCCACGGCCGACGACCACGACTGGGCGCTCGTACGCCTCGGCGCGCCCGGTGTCGTACGGGGCATCGTCATCGACACCGCCCACTTCCGCGGCAACTATCCGCAGGCGGTGTCCGTCGAGGGCGCCTCGGTCACCGGCTCCCCGTCCCCCGAGGAGCTCCTCGCGGACGACGTCAAGTGGACAACTCTCGTACCCCGTACGGCGGTCGGCGGCCACGCGGCCAACGGCTTCGCCATCGACGTGGAGCAGCGCATCACCCACCTCCGCGTCAACCAGCACCCGGACGGCGGGATCGCGCGCCTCCGGGTGTACGGCGAGGTCGTACCCGACCCGCGATGGCTGTCGGTCCTCGGCACCTTCGATGTCGTCGCCCTGGAGAACGGCGGGCAGGTCGAGGACGCGTCCAACCTCTTCTACTCGCCCGCCACCAACACCATCCAGCCGGGGCGGTCCCGCAAGATGGACGACGGGTGGGAGACGCGGCGGCGGCGGGACCAGGGGCACGACTGGATTCGCTACCAGCTGGTGGCTCGGTCGGAAGTCCGCGCGATCGAGATCGATACGGCGTATCTGAAGGGCAACTCGGCGGGGTGGGCGTCGGTTTCTCTGAGGGACGGTGGGGACGGTGGGGACGGTGGGGACGGGGAGTGGGTCGAGGTTCTGCCTCGCACTCGCCTCCAGCCCGATACGAACCACCGGTTCGTCCTCGCGGGCCCGGCCGTCGGCACGCACGCGCGGGTCGACATCTTCCCTGACGGAGGTATCTCGCGGCTGCGGTTGTTCGGTTCCCTGACGGGGGATGGCGCGGCCCGGCTTGCAGCCCGCCACCAGGAACTCGGCGGCTGACCTGGGGAGTTCCTCGCCCCCGCCGCCCCTACCCATTCCCGTCCCCTGGGGCTCCGCCCCAGACCCCGTGGGGTGTGTTTTCGGGTGCGGGCCGGTGGGGGTTGATCGCGCAGTTCCCCGCGCCCCTAAAGACCTTAGGGGCGCGGGGAACTGCGCAATCTTTTGGGGGTTCGGGGGCGAAGCCCCTGAGTTAGTGACGGGAATGGGTAGGGGCGGCGGGGGCGAAAAAAGCCCTCCCCGACGGCGTCAGGCCGCGTGACCCCCGTCGACAGAGAACTCCGCCCCGGTGACATACCCCGCCTCCACCCCCGCCAGATAAGCCACCGCCGAGGCAACCTCCTCGACCGTCCCGAACCGCCCCACCGCGGTCATCGCGGCCTGACCCCCCGCATACGGCCCACCCGCCGGATTCATATCCGTATCGATCGGCCCAGGATGCACGATGTTCGCCGTGATCCCCCGCTCACCCAACTCCCTAGCCAACGCCTTGGTCAGCCCGACCAGGGCGGACTTCCCGGTGGCGTACAGCGTGCCACCGGGACCGGGCACCCGCTGCGTCATACACGTACCGATGGTGATGATCCGCCCGCCACGCTCCATGCGCGCGGCCGCGGCCTGGGAGGCGAGGAAGACACCGCGCACATTGACGGCGAGGACCCGGTCGACGTCCGCGAGGGAGAGGGTGTCGAGGGGCCCGAGCAGCCCGATGCCCGCGTTGTTGACGAGGACGTCGAGACGCCCGAGCCCCTCCGCCGCACGCGCCACGGCACCGGCGGCCTCCTCCGCGTCGGCGGCATCCGCGCGGAGGGCGAGGGCCCGCCGCCCCAGCGACCGGATCCGGTCCACGACGTCGCAGGCGGCCTCCTTGTCGCGTACGTAGGTCAGGGCGACGTCCGCGCCCTCCCGGGCGAGCCGTAGGGCGGTCGCGGCGCCGATCCCGCGGCTGCCGCCGGTCACCAGGGCAACTGTTCCGTTCATGGTTGCTTGTGAGGTCATGGGTCCATCCCAGCGGCCGGCCCGGCGAAGTGCTGGCGGCGAACGGACACCGAGGTCACCGCCGCTCCGGCGCTCGACGTGACCCGCGCCCGGACCCACTCCCGGGCCCGCACCCGGCCGCGACGTCACCCATGCGGAGGGTGCCCGGAACTCTCCCCTCCGCTTCAAGCGTTCTCCCGTCGTGGCCCTTCAGCAAGAAATCGTCGGCACCGCCATGCAGATGGCGGTCGTCAGCCTGCAGCCCGGTCAGACGGTGTACTGCGAGGCGGGAAAGTTCCTGTTCAAGACGGCGAACGTGACCATGGAGACACGGCTCTCCGGGCCTTCGGGCGGCGGCGGTCAGCCCCAGGCCGGCGCGGGAGGCGCAGGCGGCACCGGCGGCGGCATGGGGGGAATGCTGCGGCAGGCCATGGGCACGGCCATGCAGGTCGGCCAGCGCGCGCTCGCGGGCGAGTCGCTGGCGTTCCAGTACTTCACGTCGACCGGCGGCGAGGGCACCGTCGGCTTCGCGGGCGTGCTGCCCGGTGAGATGCGGGCCCTGGAGCTGGACGGCACGCGCGCGTGGTTCGCGGAGAAGGATGCCTTCGTCGCGGCCGAGTCCACCGTCGACTTCGGCATCGCCTTCCAGGGCGGCAGGACCGGCCGCAGCGGTGGTGAGGGCTTCGTCCTGGAGAAGTTCACCGGCCGGGGCACCGTGATCATCGCGGGCGCGGGCAACTTCATCGACCTGAACCCCGCCGACTTCGGCGGCCGCGTCGACGTCGACACGGGCTGTGTCGTGGCCTTCGAGGAGGGCATCCAGTACGGCGTGCAGCGCGTCGGCGGACTCAACCGGCAGGGCGTGATGAACGCCGTCTTCGGAGGCGAGGGCCTCTCCCTCGCCACCCTGGAGGGCAACGGCCGCGTGATCCTCCAGTCGCTGACCATCGAGAGCCTGGCCAACGCCCTCAGGAAGGCCCAGGGCGGCGACAAGCAGGGCCCGACGGGCGGCCTGTTCTCGACGAACGCGGGCTAGCCCCGAAGGCGCGCGGGTCGGATCCGCTCACGTACGCGCGAGTCGGATTCATCGGCGGGCGGCCGATGAGTTGCGGGTGCCCGGAGGGTCTGAGCTGATGACAGGACACCCCGCTTCGGAAGAAGGCACGTCATGGGCAAGCTGACCCTCACCGCTTTCGTCACTCTCGACGGCGTCCACCAGGCCCCGGGCGGCCGGGAAGAGGACCGCCGTGACGGGTTCGAGCACGGCGGCTGGAGTTTCCCGTACGACGACGAGGACTTCGGGGAGTTCATCACCGAGGTCTTCGGCCGCGCGGGCGCCTTCCTGCTCGGGCGCCACACGTACGAGATCTTCGCCGGGTTCTGGCCGAAGGTGACCGACCCGGCCGACCCGGTCGCGGGGAAGCTCAACTCCCTGCCGAAGTACGTCGCCTCGTCGAGCATCACGCGGCCCGAATGGGACGGCACGACGGTGATCAGCGGCGATCTCGCCAAGGAGGTCACCGCGATCAAGGAGAACACCGAGGGGGAGCTCCAGGTCCACGGCAGCGCCGCCCTCGCCCAGTCCCTCTTCGCGCTCGACCTCGTCGACACCATGCACCTGCTGTCCTACCCGGTCGTACTCGGCACGGGCCGCCGTCTCTTCGCCGAGGGCGCCGTGCCGACCGCGTTCCGGCACGCAGGCGCGCGGCTCACGAGCAAGGGCGTCGCCATCCACACGTACGACCTGGCAGGACGCCCGGAGTACGGCACGTACGAACTGCCGGAGGCGAGCGCGTAGCGGCGGGGCGCGAGGTCGTCAGGGGTAGTCGCCGTCGGGGTGGGTGCGCCAGGACAGGAGCAGCGCGCGCAACGCCCGGTCGGCCAGGTGGGCTGCCCGTGCATGGCCCACTGTGTCGAGGTTTCCCAGGCCGGCGATGCCGTACAGGGTCGCCCAGGTGATCTCGCAGGTCTCCGTCGGGTCGGCGAGGACGATGTCGTGTGCGCCGGCCCAGTTCGTCATCAGGTCTTCGACGAGCCGGACGACAGGGGCGGCGGCACGGAAGCGGTCGTGCGCGTCGACATCGGCGCCGTTCATCAGCCGGTACAGGTGGGGGTGGACGGCCGCGAACGTCACATAGGCCCGTCCGGTGTCGAGAACGCGGTCGTCGGCGGTGACGGCGTTCCCGGCGGCCGTGGCCATCCGCGTGTGCAGTCGCGCGTAGCCGACCTCGACCAGCGCCAGCAGCAGGGCTTCCTTGTTGGCGAAGTGCTGGTAGACGACCGGCGCCGTGTACTCGACCTCGCCCGCGACGCGGCGGACGGTCACGGCTGCCGTGCCCTCACGCTCCAGCACCGTCAACGCGACCTGGACGAGGCTGTCGCGGACCTTCGCCCGCTCCCGCTCACGTCGTGTGCCGGCCGACATCGCCCTCCTTCAGGTCGTGTGGGCTTGATCGTAGCCGCGGGACGGCGAGGAGGGAGTTGACAGCCGCGGCGGGCGCTCATGAGGATGGGCGTACCTCATGTCTAACGTTGTTAGACAATCTATCGCTGTTAAATGCGCGGGAAGGAAGCCGACGGCATGCTGTTCGTGGCCCGGCAGGCGGAGCTTCGCGCGATCGAGCAGATGACGCGGGCGGCGGCGGACGGGCGCGGTGGTGCACTCGCGCTGGTCGGCGAGGCGGGCATCGGGAAGTCGGCGCTCCTGGACACCGCGGTGGGGGCGCTCGACGGGTGGCTGGTCCTGCGCGCGGGCGGCACCGAGTTCGAGCGGGATCTCCCGTACGCCGTCCTTCACCAGCTCTGCGCCCCGGTGCTCGAACACCGCGTCGGACTTCCCGAGGTGCAACGGCAGGCGCTCGAGTCGGTGTTCGGGCTCGGCGGCGGGACGGCACCGAGCCCGCTGATGGTCCGGCTCGCCGTGCTCGGTCTGCTGCACGAACTCGCCCGGCACCGCCCGGTGTGCTGCGTGGTGGACGACACCCACTGGATCGATTCCGGCACTCGGCAGGTCCTGGCCTTCGTCGCACGGCGCGTCGCCGCCGAGCGGATCGCGATGGTGTTCGCCGGACGGGACCGCGGTCCCGGGACCCGGGTCCCCGATCTCCCGCACCTGTCGCTGCCCGGTCTCGAAGACGAGGACGCACGGGCACTGCTCCAGTCGACGGCCCGGGCCGGTCTGGACGACGAGGTGATGGACCGGATCCTGGCCGAGGCGGGCGGCAATCCGCTGGCCCTGCTGGAGTTCGGGCGTGTGGCCGCCGGGCCGCTGGGCCTGCCGGGCGGCCGTGACGGACCACGGGACGGTGTCGTGGACGTACTGGAGGACGAGTTCGCCCGCCGCTTGCGGCGGTTGCCGGCCGCGACACGGACGCTGGTGGTGCTCGCCGCCGCGGAACCCGTCGGCGACCTGGCCCTGCTGCGCCGAGCGGCCAAGCGCCTGGACCTGGATCCGGCCGGGCTGGCCGACGCGGAGGACGACGGACTGGTGTTCCTCGGGCCGCGGCTGCGCTTCCGGCATCCGCTCGTGCGTTCCGCCGTCTACCGGCAGGCCGCCCCGCCCACCCGCCGACGCGTGCACGCCGCGCTCGCCGACGCGACCGATCCGGACACCGATCCCGACCGCCGCGCCTGGCACCGGGCCCACGCGGTTGTCGACACCGACGAGGACGCCGCGACGGAGCTGGTCCGGGCGGCCGGCCGGGCACAACTGCGCGGCGGCTTCGCCGCGGACTCCGCGTTCCTCGAACGCGCGGCGCACCTGACACCCGATCCGGGGCGGCGGGCCGAGCGGCTGCTCGCCGCGGCACGGTCGCGACTGCGGGCCGGCGCACCGGCCGAGGCGCGGAGGCTGGTCGCACAGGCCGAGCGGTGCCCGCCGGCACCGGGTGACCGCGCCGAAGCCCGTCTGCAGCACGCCCTGATCGACTTCCACGTCGAGCGCAGCGCGGCCGCCACCGCCGCGCTCGTGGACGCCGCCGTCGGCCTCGACCCCGACCGGGCCAGGGAGACCTACCTCGAGGCCTTCGCGTCCGCGATGTTCGTCGACCGCCTGCCGGGTCGCCTGCGGCAGCTCGGCGCCCGCATCCGCGCACAGGCACCGCCGCGGCGGCGGTCGGCGCGACCGGTCGACCTGCTGCTGGACGCGCTGCTCGACCAGGTGCTGCTGCCCGTCGAGGAGGCGGTACCCGCGATGAGACGCGCGGTCGACGCGTTCCGTACGGCCGCCGACCGCGCGTCCGCGAGCCCGTGGTGGATGGAACTCGCCTGTCTGATGGCCATCGACCTGCGCGACGACGAGGCGATGGAGGCGATCTCCGCCCGCCAGGTGGAACTGGCCCGCGGACAGGGCGCCTACGCCGTACTGCCGCAGGCCCTGCGCTGCCACGCCATCGCCAGGACGGCCCTCGGCCGGCACGGCGAGGCGTCCGCGAGCCTGGCGGAGGCCCGCGCGGTCGACGAGGCGGCAGGCACCGTCAAACTCGCCTTCGGTGAACTCATCCTCGCCGCCTGGCGTGGTGACGTCGACCGCGTCGGAGATCTGCGGGCGGCCCTGCACCCCCGCCTCGGCCGCGAGGACGTGGTGGCCGAGCTCTACGCCATCGCGGTGCTGAGCAACGGGCTCGGCGACTGCGCCACCGCGCTCGATGCCGCGCTCGACGCCCAGGAACAGCAACGACGCGGCTCCTACGTCATCTGGAGCCTCAACCAGGAACTCGTGGAGGCGGCCGCGCGGACCGGGCGTCCCGAAGCCGCCGCCACGGCGTTGAACCGCATCGAGGCGGTGGCACGCACCAGCGGCACGGAGTGGGCCGTCGCCACCCACCTCCTCGCCCAGGCACTCCTGGAGCCCGGGTCGGCGAGCACGGACAGCCGCTATCGGGAGGCCATCGACCTGTTCGCCCGGACCGAGGTGCGCGTCCACCACGCCCGCGCACGTCTGACGTACGGGGAATGGCTGCGCCGCGAAGGCCGCCGCGCCGAGGCACGGGTCGAGCTACGGGCCGCGCACGAGGCGCTCAGCGCGATCGGCGCGGACGCGTTCGCCGGCCGGGCGGCTCGCGAACTGGTCGCCACCGGGGAACGTCCGCGTCGCGACGGGACGAGCCCGCTCGGGCTGCTCACCGCGCAGGAACGTCTCATCGCCGGGAAGGTCGCCGCCGGCGCCACGTCCAGGGAGGTGGCCGCGACGTTGTTCCTCAGCCCCCGCACGATCGACACCCACCTGCGCAACGTCTACCGGAAGCTGGGCATCTCCTCCCGCCGCCAGCTCCGCGACCTGTCGCTCTGACATCTACGTAGTTCTCACGGACGCAGCCGCCCCCGCCTGCGCGGGAGGGTCGACGCAGTACCGGTTCGTCGACCGCACGCAGCAGGAGCTTGTGATGACCCTCGCCGTCGCCCGCCGCCGCAGGAAACAGATCAGTTGGGCATTGGTCGCGGTGTCCGCCATCGGGATCGCCGTCTTCTCGGCACCCGCCTACCTCACCGGCGACACGTCGGTGAGCCGGATTCCCATCAACCCGGACGTCGCGGTGCACTACCTCTCCATCGTGGTGCACGCTCTGCCCACATGCCTGGTGCTGTTCATCCGACCGTTCCAGTTCGCGGCCACCCTGCGGGCCCGCCGTCCGGCACTGCACCGCATACTCGGCCGCGTCTACATGATCAGCATGGTCATCGCCTCGATCGCCTCGATCGCGGCGGCCACCTTCACCACCTCCGGCTTCTCCGTCCAGGTCGGCTTCTACCTGCTCACCGCCGCGTGGCTCTACAGCCTCGTCATGGCATTCCGCAGCATCCGGCAGGGCCAGGTCCAGTTGCACCGCATCTGGATGATCCGCAACTACGCGCTGACCTTCGCCGCCGTCTTGCTGCGAGTCTTCCTGGGCACCGGCCTGCTCCTTCGGGAGGGACCACTCCCATGGCTGACCTTCGACGAGGTCTACGCCGCCAGTGTCTCGGCCTCGATCCTCGTCTGCGCGGTCTACGCGGAGTACTTCATCATCCAGAAGACGCTCACCCCGCTGCTGCGCAGGAGGGAACGCGGCCCGGAGGCAGCGGCGCGCGCCGCGAGCACGCCGTGACACCCGGCGATTCCACAACAGGGGACGCTCCGGCCAGGGCGACGACCCCGGAGCACACTGCCTGCCGGGCCGGTCGGCGGCTGCCGCCCTCCAGGCCGGGCATACCTGGCCCCGCGGCCGATGAGCGTGGGGGGTCCGCGGGGCGAGGAACTCGTGGGGCGGGTTCGGGAAGCGCGGGGTGCCGTCGGCCTGGTGCGCGAACTCTGTCGTTCGCGCGGTTCGCGCTGTTCGCTGCTGAGGGAGTCGCGAGCCCGGTCGCTGCTGAGTCGGCCGGAGGCACCGGAGGTGCACACACCGGGCCTCCGGCCGACCGTGCGTTGAGCGGGATCGCTCCTACACGCGGGTCAGCAGCTGTAGTTGACCAGCTTGAACGAGGCGTAGTGATCGGAGGTGTAGTAGTCCTCCTGGCTCCTGTTGCCGGTGACGATGCGACGGGCACCGCGCGTGGAGGAACCAGGGGTGATCACGGTGTACTCGTGATAGTAGCCAGAGGACTGACTGGGCAGGATGCCTTCCCGGTTCTGGAAGACGCTGCCGTCCTGCGAGAAGGGGTAGGGGCCGCCCTGCTCGATGAGGTCGAGCGTGTCGTGTGCCTGGGACGGCAGGCTGCCGTAGCAGATGCTGCCGACCGCCGCGGCGGACGTGCCCGCGGCGTTGGCGGTGACGGTGCCGCCGACGAGAAGGGCGGACAGAACGGCGGCCGCGGCGCCGATGCGAGTGATTCGTGGGGGGAATCTCATGCCTTCATGATGACGCGCGTAGACAGTGGCATGTCAATGTCAAGTTCGAAGATTTTCCCGTCAAGTCCGATGAGTTTTCCGGAAGTTAACCTCGTGATCTGCGCCTCCGCGAAGCGGAACCCGACACATCGAGGGAGGCCGGGCGTGGTCCCCGCCCGTCAGGGCTTCCGGCTCTCGGCCGCCGCGAACAGCGCGAACGCCAGCACCAGCAGCGCGATGCTCCCGTAGATCTCGCGGCCGTCCAGGAAGTCGAGCCGCTGTACGAGGCCCCAGCCGCGCAGCCGGCCGGTGAACTCGTACACCAGGCCCGCCACGCCCTGAACGAGCGCGATCACACCGAGAAACTCCAGCACCTGCTTCATACAAGGATCCTCGCCCCGCGGACCCCCCACTCTCATCGGCCGCGGGGCGAGGTACGCCCGACGGAAGTCCCCGACCGGCTAACCGTGGCTGCGTCCAAAGTCTGTCGCGCGACGACTTTGGTCGGTGATCGGGCGGCAGGGGCGGTGCGAGCGGACAACGATGCGTAGATTTGCCGACTGTGAGTGATACCGCGCCACTGCCGAAGCCTCCGCCCGTCCCAGGGCGCCGGTGGTTTCTGCCGTCGGCCGTCACCGCCGAACTCGACCCCGACCCCGACCAGTCCGGCCGGAAGAGGCGCCCCAAGCGCACCGCGCGCGACTGGCTCGTCGACTTCGCCTGTTTCCTGATCGCCGTCACGGTGGGGCTGATCGGCGCGGACGAGATGTCCGGGAACACCGACATCCCGTACGCCCTGCAAGCCGTGGACCAGTGGCTCGGCGCGCTCGCCTGCGCGGCGGTCTGGCTCCGGCGGCGCTGGCCGGTCGGCCTGGCCGTGGCGATGGTCCCGGTCTGCTTCATCTCGAACACGGCGGGCGGAGCGGGCCTGGTCGCCCTGTTCACGGTCGCCGTGCACCGGCCCTTCAAGTACGCCGCCTGGACCGGCGGTGCCTCCGCGGCCCTCCTTCCCCTCTTCTACTGGCTGCGCCCCGATCCCGAGGTCCCGTACATCCTGATCGTCGCCCTGGGCTGGCTGCTGACCGCGACGGTGGTCGGCTGGGGCACACTCGCGCGCTCCAAGCGCCAGCTCATGCTGAGCCTGCGGGACCGGGCGCGGCGGGCCGAGACCGAGTCGGCGCTGCGGGCCGAGCAGGCCCAGCGGCTGGCCCGGGAGGCGATCGCACGCGAGATGCACGACGTCCTGGCCCACCGGCTGACCCTGCTCAGCGTGCACGCCGGGGCGCTGGAGTTCCGCCCGGACGCGCCCCGGGTCGAGGTGGAGCGGGCCGCGGGGGTCATCCGGGAGAGCGCGCACGAGGCGCTGCAGGATCTGCGGGAGATCATCGGCGTACTACGGGCCTCCGGTGACGGCGCCGAGGAGTCCGGGCGGCCTCAGCCGACCCTCGATGCCCTGGAGGGGCTGGTCTCCGAGAGCCGTGAGGCCGGCATGAAGGTCACGCTGGACAACCGCGTCACGGACGCCGGCACGGTCCCCGCCTCCGTCGGCCGCACCGCCTACCGCATCGCCCAGGAGGGTCTGACCAACGCCCGCAAGCACGCCCCGGGCGCGGAGGTCACGGTCACGGTGGCCGGGGTTCCGGGCGACGGTCTCACCATCTCCGTACGCAATCCGGCGCCGCCCGGCGATGTGCCCCATGTCCCCGGTTCCGGCCAGGGGCTCATCGGCCTCACCGAGCGGGCCACGCTCGCGGGCGGGCGCTTCGAGCACGGGCCCGGGGAGGACGGCGGCTTCCAGGTGAGCGCGTGGCTGCCCTGGGGGTGAGCGCGCCCTGAGGTCCGCGCCGGAGCGTGAGCAGGGCGCGCGGCCACGACGACCGAGTGAGGGGGCACTTCCGCTGATGAGCCGGGGAAAAGCACAAGGTCAGACGGAGAAGGGTCACTACGGTAAGCCCATGACTCCGATCCGTCTGCTCCTCGTCGACGACGACCCACTGGTCAGGGCCGGCCTCTCCTTCATGATGGGCGGCGCCGACGACCTCGAGATCGTGGGCGAGGCCGCCGACGGCAGCGAGGTCGAGGCACTGGTCGACCGCACACGCCCGGACGTCGTCCTCATGGACATCCGCATGCCCACGGTGGACGGCCTCACGGCCACCGAACGCCTCCGGATCCGCAAGGACGCCCCGCAGGTCATCGTTCTGACCACCTTTCACGCCGACGAACAGGTACTGCGGGCACTGCGCGCGGGCGCGGCCGGCTTCGTCCTGAAGGACACCCCGCCCGCGGAGATCCTCGACGCGGTCCGCCGGGTCGCGGCCGGCGATCCCGTGCTCTCGCCCACCGTGACAAGGCAGTTGATGGCCCACGCCGCGGGCACCTCCGCCGACACCCGGCACACGAGCGCCCGTACACGCGTCGCCACGCTCAACGACCGTGAGCGCGAGGTCGCCGTCGCCGTCGGCCAGGGCCGTTCGAACGCCGAGATCGCGACCGAACTGTTCATGAGCATCGCCACCGTCAAGACGCACGTCTCCCGCATCCTCGCCAAGCTCGACCTCAACAACCGTGTGCAGATCGCCCTGTTGACGTACGACGCCGGACTCCTGGAGGAGGACGGGCACTAGCCGATGGCCATGGCCGTTGGAGTGGACGGAGGGGGGAAGCACATGGCGGACGTGATCGATCTCGGGAAGTACGGACCGGCTTTCACGGAGGACCCGCATCCGGTGTACGCGGAACTGCGCGCGCTCGGACCGGTCCACCGGGTGCGGCTGCCGGCACCCGACGCACACCACGAGACCTGGCTGATCGTCGGGTACGAGGAGGCGCGGGCCGCGCTCGCCGACCCCCGCCTCGCCAAGGACGGCCAGAAGATCGGCGTGACGTTCCTCGACGAGCAGCTGATCGGGAAGTACCTGCTGGTGGCAGACCCGCCGCAGCACACACAGCTGCGGTCCCTCATCGCCCGTGAGTTCACCGGGCGCCGGGTGGAGAAGCTCAGGCCGCGCGTCCAGGAGATCACGGACACCCTGCTCGACGAGATGCTGCCGCGCGGCCGCGCCGACTTCGTGGAGTCCTTCGCCTATCCGCTGCCCCTCACCGTCATCTGCGAGCTGCTCGGGGTGCCGGAGGTCGACCGGGCGGCGTTCCGCGCGCTCTCGACGGAGGCCGTCGCGCCGACCAGCGGGGAGAGCGAGTACGAGGCGTTCGTCCAACTCGCCGCGTATCTGAACGACTTGATCGAGTACAAGCAGAGCGCCGGGCCCGCTGACGACCTGCTCAGCAGCCTCATCCGGACAACCGCCGAGGACGGCGACCGGCTCTCGCCGCAGGAGCTGCGCGGCATGGCGTTCGTGCTGCTCATCGCCGGTCACGAGACGACGGTCAACCTTCTCGCCGGGGGCGTCCACGCGCTGCTCACCCATCCCGACCAACTCGCCGCGCTGCGCGCCGACATGACGCTGCTCGACGGGGCCGTGGAGGAGATGCTGCGATACGAGGGGCCGGTGGAGAACGCGACGTTCCGGTACGCGGCGGAGGCGTTGGAGATCGCCGGTACGGCCGTCGGGGCGGGGGAGGCGGTGATGGTCGGGCTCACGGCGGCCGATCGCGACGGGGTCCGCTATCCGGCCCCCGACCGCTTCGACATCCGGCGCGACGCCCGTGGCCATGTCGCCTTCGGCCACGGCATCCACTACTGCCTGGGCGCCCCGCTGGCCCGCCTGGAAGCGAGGGTGGCGCTCCGCGCCTTGTTGGACCGCTGCCCCGACCTGGCCCTCGACGGGCCGACGGGTGGCTGGCTGCCGGGGATGCTGATGCGGGGAGTACGCAGCCTGCCGCTCCGCTGGTGAGGATCTCCTGGGCGTCGTCGGGTGCGGGTCTGACAGTGGCTGATCGCGCAGTTCCCCGCGCCCCTTTTCAGGGGCGCGGGGAACTGCGCAATCTTTTGCGGGGGTTCGGGGGCGAAGCCCCTGAGTAAGTGACGGGAATGGGTAGGGGCGGCGGGGGCGAAGAAAACCCCTCAGTCCCGCGCCCCCGCGATCTCCCCAAGACGCACGACCCGGCGCTCGCGCCGAGACAACTCACACGCCTCGGCGATCCGCAGCGCCTGCAACGCCTCCCGCCCGTCACAAGGGTTGGCCCGTTCCCCCCGCACGACCTCGACGAACGCGTGCAGCTCCGCCTCGTACGCGGGCCCGAACCGCTCAAGGAACCCGGTCCACGGCTTCGTCGCGGCAGGCGGCCCGGCCGGCTCGGTGGAGGCGATCGGCGTACGGTCGTCAAGCCCGACCCCGATCTGGTCCAGCTCACCGGCCAGCTCCATGCGCACGTCGTACCCGGCGCCGTTGAGCCGGGTCGCCGTGGCGGAGGCGAGCGTGCCGTCGTCCAGGGTGAGGACGGCCGCGGCCGTGTCGATGTCGCCCGCGTCGCGGAACATCTCGGGCCCGGCGTCCGAGCCCATCGCGCACACCTCGGTGACCTCGCGGCCCGTCACCCAGCGCAGCATGTCGAAGTCGTGCACGAGCGTGTCCCGGTACAGCCCGCCGGACAGCGGCAGGTAGGCGACCGGCGGCGGCGACTGGTCGGACGTCATGGCGCGCACGGTGTGCAGCCGCCCGAGCGAGCCGGAGCGAACGGCTTCCCGCGCGGCCGTGTACCCGGTGTCGAAACGCCGCTGGAACCCCATCTGCAGGATCGTTCCCGCAGTCTCGACCTCCGCGATGGCCGTTAATGTGCCTTGCAGGTCGAGGGCGATGGGCTTCTCGCAGAACACCGGAAGCCCGGCCCGTGCTGCCCGACCGATCAGTTCGCCGTGTGCTGAGGTGGCGGCCGTGATCACCACGGCGTCCACGCCCCAGGTGAAGATCTCGTCCACGCCGGGCGCCGCCGTGGCGCCCAAGCGGTCCGCGAGCCGACGGGCGCGTGCGGTGTCCGCGTCCGTGACGATGAGAGAGCCGCCGACCTCGCGGTGCCGGCTGAGGGCGGTCGCGTGAAATGTACCAATTCGACCCGTCCCGATGAGTCCGATGCGCATGGGACCAAACTGAGGGCGGACCCTACACCCTGTCAACGCTTTGTCCGGACAATCGAACTTCACAACTTCCCGTCATCACCCCCCGGAGCTACGCTCGGCCCCGTGCCCAAACCAGACGTGGACCCGACCGTGCCGCTCCAGCTCAGCGTCGACCGGAACAGCCCGGTGCCGCTGTACTTCCAGCTCGCCCAGCAGCTCGAAGCCGCGATCGAGCACGGCGCCCTGACTCCGGGCAGCCTGCTGGGCAACGAGATCGAGCTCGCCGGGCGTCTCGGCCTGTCCCGGCCCACGGTCCGCCAGGCCATCCAGTCGCTGGTGGACAAGGGCCTCCTCGTACGCCGTCGAGGCGTCGGCACCCAGGTCGTGCACAGCCAGGTCAAGCGGCCACTGGAACTGAGCAGCCTCTACGACGACCTGGAGGCGGCCGGTCAGCGCCCGGCGACCCATGTCCTCGTCAACACCGTCGTCCCGGCGTCGGCCGAGGTCGCCGCCGCCCTCTCGGTGGCCGAGGGCAGCGACGTGCACAGGGTGGAGCGGCTGCGCCTGGCTCACGGCGAGCCGATGGCGTACCTCTGCAACTTCATGCCGCCGGGTCTCCTCGACCTGGACAGCTCGCAGCTGGAGGCCACCGGTCTGTACCGGCTGATGCGCGCCGCGGGCATCACCCTGCACAGCGCCCGCCAGTCCGTCGGCGCCCGCGCCGCCACGGTCGTGGAGGCCGAGCGCCTCGGCGAGCCCGAGGGGGCCCCGCTGCTCACCATGCAGCGCACCACTTTCGACGACACGGGCCGAGCCGTCGAGTTCGGCACCCATACGTACCGCGCCTCGCGCTACTCCTTCGAGTTCCAGCTGCTCGTACGCCCCTGAGTGTGTGGATCCCTCAAGGCGTGGATCTCTGACCGCATACTCCCCCGACCGCATACGCCCCTGACCTCGTACGACTCGACGTGCGCCGCAGGCACGCCCGGGTCGCCGTGATGTGCTCGCGCGGTATCCGCCGTCCGAATGGGTGATCGCTGGGTCCGATACTTGGTATCTCCATGTATCGGATTCGAGAAGGGCACGACTTCGTGGCACGGTTTCGGATCTGAGTCGGCATCGCGGTGGCGGGGCAGCGGTGGGCACGCCCCGCTGGATCTTCGCGATGATCACCCACTCGGGTGACGGCGACCGAGCGCCAGTGCGTGGCGGGCGGCACGGAGCCGGACGACCTGCGCCACGAGCTGGAGAACCCCGCACACCAGGGCGCCACCTTCAGGGGCGCGGGGCTGTGTCGATGCGTGGCTCCGCCGCGTGGGCGCGACCAGCCACAGCGGTCCCGCGGACAGCGGACGACGGGCAGCCTTACAGGGCCGCTCCAAGCGCGGCGAGGGACGCCGCCGTGCAGCCAAACCCCCACGTGCGGCAGAATCGGCGCGATGAGCACCTACCGCGACCTCGCACTCCCCAAGGCGCTCGGCTCCGCCAGAGCCGCGGGCGCCCCCATCGGCTCCCGCCGGGCCACCGTCCTGCGCACCGTGGGCACACGCGAGCGCCGTTCACACCTGACGGCGCCGCGCGTTCCGACCGTCGGCATCGACATCGGCGGTACGAAGGTGATGGCGGGAGTCGTCGACGCGGACGGCAACATCCTGGAGAAGGTCCGCACGGAGACCCCCGACAAGTCCAAGAGCCCCCGGGTCGTCGAGGACACCATCGTCGAGCTGGTCCTGGACCTCTCCGACCGGCACGACGTGCACGCGGTCGGCATCGGCGCGGCCGGCTGGGTCGACGCGGACCGCAACCGCGTCCTGTTCGCGCCCCACCTGTCGTGGCGCAACGAGCCCTTGAGGGACCGCATCTCGGGCCGCCTCGCGGTGCCCGTCCTGGTGGACAACGACGCCAACACCGCCGCCTGGGCCGAGTGGCGCTTCGGTGCCGGACGCGGCGAGGACCACCTCGTCATGATCACACTGGGCACCGGAATCGGCGGCGCGATCCTGGAGGACGGCCAGGTCAAGCGCGGCAAGTTCGGCGTCGCCGGCGAGTTCGGCCACATGCAGGTCGTGCCCGGCGGCCACCGCTGCCCCTGCGGCAACCGCGGCTGCTGGGAGCAGTACAGCTCCGGCAACGCGCTGGTCCGCGAGGCCCGCGAGCTCGCCGCCGCCGACTCCCCGGTGGCGTACGGGATCATCGAGCACGTCAAGGGCGACATCTCCGAGATCACCGGCCCGATGATCACCGAGCTGGCCCGCGAGGGCGACGCCATGTGCATCGAGCTGCTCCAGGACATCGGCCAGTGGCTCGGCGTCGGCATCGCGAACCTCGCGGCGGCCCTCGACCCCTCCTGCTTCGTCATCGGCGGCGGCGTCAGCGCGGCCGACGACCTGCTGATCGGCCCGGCCCGCGACGCCTTCCGACGCCACCTGACCGGCCGTGGCTACCGCCCCGAGGCCCGGATCGCCCGCGCCCAGCTCGGCCCCGAGGCCGGCATGGTCGGCGCCGCGGACCTCGCCCGGCTCGTCGCGCGCCGCTTCCGTCGCGCCAACCGGCGCCGGGTGGAGCGCTACGAGCGGTACGAGCGGTACGCGGAGTCCCGCCGTTCCGCACAGGACTCGCTGTGACGGCCTCTCTACCCCGCCAGGCCTCGCCGCCGGACGAGCCACCGCGGCCGCCCGAGGACCGCGGCCACATGATCCGCCGCCGTGCGCTGACCCTGCTGATCATCGGGCTGCTCATCGGTGTCCCGGCCGGCTACCTGGTGATCTCCGCCAACCAGAGCCGCGACAGCGGCAAGGACAAGGAGGAGAAGTACTCGGCGACCGGTCTCACCCCGGGCTGGCCCTCACGCGTCCAGCGCCGCCTCTACCGGATCCCCATCCCGGGGTCCTCGGCCGAGGTCGCGTACTACGAGACGAACAACTGGAAGACCAGCCGTCTCTACGTCCAGTTCCTGACCAGCGACGAGGGCCTCGACAAGTTCCTCAAGACCATCGGCACCAGCCGTGCCGCCCTGAAGAAGAACGACGTCGCCATCGGCGCCCGCGACCGGCGGGTCGTCGGCTGGGAGTTCACCGGCCCCGGCCCGTGGTCGGGTCTGACCCACGCCCAGAAGAACCCGGCGCCCACCCAGGACATCGTCGTGGACTGGGCGAAGCCCGGCCATCCCATGGTCTACGTGGTCTCCAGAACCACACCCTGACCCGCCCCGCTCCGCCGCCGGGCCGCACTGTCAGACCCGGCCCGTAGAGTCGAAGACGAGTGATCCGACCAGGGCGGGTCGTCGAGTCGGACCGGGGCGAGGGAGGTGGCCGGGAGCATGAGCGTGGTTCAGACGCGTGCCGCTGTCGGCACCGAGCCCGAGGTGTCCGCGCGGCTGGCCGCCGTCTTCCTGCCCGCCGCCCTGCCGCGCGACGGCCGGATCGCCTTCTGGGCCCCGGACGAGGACGCACCACTCCTCGGCCCGGACACCGAGCTCACGGTCGTACGGAGGCACGGTGCGGGTGTCCGAAGGGGGTCGGTGCCCGCGCTGACGTTGCCGGTCGTCGAGGCACTGCCGCTGCTGGTGCGCGCCCGGCGGGACCCGGCGGCACACCCCGCCACGGCCTGCTGGGGCGCCGCCGCACTGCACGCCCTGCGCCTCGTCGCGCGCGGGCGGCTGCTGCCCGGCCTCACACCCGACGGATTCGACGCTTGGCGGGCCGGCCCGCTGGACCCGGACGACATCGCCCACCTGAGGGCGGTGGCCGCCTCCCTTCCGTACGAGGGACACGCCGTGCCCCTGCCGGGCCGAGGCCCGCTCCAGCTGCCCGACCGGGAAGCGCTGATGCGCGCCTTCGTGGACGCGGTCGCCGACGCACTGCCCCGCACCGCCGCCGCGCCGTACGCCACCGGGAAACCCTTCGCCGCCGCCGGGCCCCAGCGGCTGCCGGGCGCCCAGGACTGGGCGGCGGAGGTCGCCGCGGGCATGGACGCGGGGGTGCGGATCTCGCTGCGCCTGGACCTGTCCGCGTACGACCTCTTCGACGACAGCGAGGGCGCGCGGCGCGCGGGCGCCGCCGTCGTCCAGGTGCACAGCCTCGCCGACCCCACCCTCGTCGTCGACGCCGCGGCCCTGTGGGCGGGCGCCGCCGACACGGCGTTCGGGCCGCGTGCCCGTGTCGACGCGGCTCTGGCCGTGCGCCGCGCGGCCCGAGTCTGGCCGCCCCTGGACCGGCTGTCCGCACAGGATGTGCCGGACGTACTGGCGCTGTCCGATGACGAGTTGTCGGACCTGCTCGGCGTCGCCGCGACCCGCCTCGGCGCGGCCGGGGTCGCCGTGCACTGGCCCCGCGACCTCGCCCAGGACCTGAGCGTGGCGGCGGTCGTCCGTCCCGCGCCGGGCTCGGCCACGGACGGCACGGGCTTCTTCGAGAGCGAGGAACTGCTCCAGTTCCGCTGGCAGTTGGCGCTCGGCGGCGACCCGCTCTCCGAGGCCGAGATGGACGCGCTCGCCGAGGCACACCGCCCCGTCGTGCGGCTGCGGGACCAGTGGGTGCTCGTCGACCCGGCCCTCGTCCGCAAGGCGCGCAAGCGCGAACTGGGTCTGCTCGACCCGGTGGACGCCCTCTCCGTGGCGCTCACCGGCACCGCTGAGGTCGACGGCGAGACGGTCGAGGCGGTGCCGGTCGGCGCGCTGGCAGCCCTGCGCGACCGCCTCACGGCAGGACTGCGCCCCGCCGAACCGCCGCCCGCCCTCAAGGCCACCCTCCGGGACTACCAACTCCGCGGACTGGCCTGGCTCGACCTCATGACCTCCCTCGGCCTCGGCGGCTGCCTCGCCGACGACATGGGCCTCGGCAAGACCGTCACCCTCATCGCGCTGCACCTGAAGCGGGCGCGCACCGAACCGACCCTCGTCGTCTGCCCCGCCTCGCTGCTCGGCAACTGGCAGCGGGAGATCGAGCGGTTCGCCCCGGGCGTGCCCGTGCGCCGCTATCACGGGCCGGGCCGCTCCATCGAGGACATGGACAACGGGTTCGTCCTCACCACGTACGGGACGATGCGGTCGACGGCACCGCAGCTCTCCCGCCAGAAGTGGGGCATGGTCGTCGCGGACGAGGCCCAGCACGTCAAGAACCCGTACTCGGCGACGGCCAAGGCCCTGCGGACGATCGGCGCGCCGGCCAGGGTCGCCCTCAGCGGCACCCCCGTGGAGAACAACCTCTCCGAACTGTGGGCCCTGCTCGACTGGACGACCCCGGGGCTGCTCGGCCCGCTGAAGTCCTTCCGGGCCCGGCACGCGCGCGCGGTGGAGAACGGCGAGGACGAGGAGGCCGTGACCCGCCTCGCCCGGCTGATCCGGCCCTTTCTGCTCCGCCGCAAGAAGTCCGACCCCGGCATCGTCCCCGAGCTGCCGCCCAAGACGGAGACGGACCACCCCGTCCCCCTCACCCGCGAACAGGCCTCCTTGTACGAGGCCGTGGTCCGAGAATCGATGCTGGCGATCGAGACCACCGACGGCATCGCCCGGCGCGGACTGGTCCTCAAGCTCCTCACCGCGCTCAAGCAGATCTGCGACCACCCCGCGCTGTATCTGAAGGAGGACACCGGTGAGCACCTCGGCAGCGGCGCAGGAGGGGCCGCCCGCCAGGCCGCCCGCTCCGGCAAACTCGCCCTCCTGGACGAGCTGTTGGACACGCTGCTCGCCGAGGACGGCTCGGCGCTCGTCTTCACGCAGTACGTGGGGATGGCCAAGCTGATCACCCACCACCTCGCGGCCCGCGCGGTCCCCGTCGAACTCCTTCACGGGGGTACGCCGGTGGCCGAGCGCGAGCACATGGTGGACCGATTCCAGAGCGGGGCGACGCCGGTCCTGGTCCTCTCCCTCAGGGCGGCCGGCACAGGCCTGAACCTCACGCGCGCGGGGCATGTCGTCCACTTCGACCGCTGGTGGAACCCCGCCGTGGAGGAGCAGGCCACCGACCGCGCCTATCGCATCGGCCAGACCCAGCCCGTCCAGGTGCACCGCCTCATCACCGAGGGCACCGTCGAGGACCGCATCGCCGAGATGCTCGCCTCCAAGCGGGCCCTGGCCGACGCGATCCTCGGCTCCGGCGAGGCGTCCCTGACGGAACTGACCGACCGCGAGCTGTCCGACCTGGTCTCGCTGAGGAGGTCGACGTGACGTCTTCGACGGATCGGCCCGACTGGTCGGAGAGGCCTGATCAGCCGGAACAGCCGGAACAGCCGGAACAGCCGGAACAGCCGGAACAGCCGGAACAGAGGGATCAGCGGGACCTGCCGGACCAGCGGGACCAGCCGGATCAGCCGGCGCAGGAGGGCTCGCCCGGCACCGGGGCGTCTCCGGCCGGTGGGGCGCCCTCGGCCGGTGAAGCACCGGTTGGTGAGGCCCGGCCCGCCGACGCCGCTCGGCGTGCCCTGCGGGCGGCGCGGCGGGGAGATGGCGGAGGGCCGGCGGCCGGCGCGGGGGAGGGGCACCCCACGAAGGCGGACGCGCGTCCGGCGGAGCCCGGAAGGGCGACGGGAGCCGCCCAGGGGACCGTGTCGCCGGGGCCCCGGCCAGGTGACAAGGCACGCGAGGCGCTGCGGCGCACGGCTGCGGCCGGTCGCGCGGGTGGCGCTGTTGCCCCGCGAGTGGAGGAGTCGCAGGGGGCGCAGGGCAGGCAGGGTGTGTCAGGCGCGCAGGACAGGCAGGGCAGGCAGGCCAGGCAGGACGCGCCAGGCTCGCAGGGGATGTCAGGCGCGCAGGAGACGCCAGGCGCGCAGGAGGAGCCGGACACTCAGTGGCCCTGGCCCTCGAATCTGCAAGGGACGCCGGACGCGCATGGGGCATCGGACGCGCGTGGGGCGCCGGACGTCGGTGGCGGCGAGGGTTCCGGGTCGGACGTCGAGCCGTCGGTGCCTGGGCGATCCGACGCGGCTTCCGGACCTCCGCGTCCCGGTGATGTGGCCCGCGAGGCGTTGCGTGCCGCGAGGATTCAGGCGGAACGGGAGCGAACTGCCGCCCGGGACAAGGGAGTCGAGCGCCGGAAGCGGCGCGGAGTGGCCGAGTCCGGCACTCCCACGCCCCGTCCGACCATGGCGAACCGCCGCGCCGCGGCACAGGTCCGGGAGCTGGCCGACCGGTTGGGCGATGCCTTCGACCTGACGGCCCGGCTGGAGAGGGAGGAGTCCGAAGACCGACCGGCTCGACCCGACGCCGCGCCGTGCAGCACCCCTCCATCGGAGGGTCCCGCCCCCGAAGACCGGCCTGTGGGCCGGCCCGCCGGCCGGCCGTCCCCGGACGTCACAGGGCCCATGGACACGGATACCGCCACCGCGGCGCCCAACACGGCCCAAGCCTCGGTCGCCGACCAGCACCCGTCCACCGGACCCGAGCTGGCGCCGCAGCCGGAGCCGAATCCGGGACTGGGGCGGGAGCCGAGGCCCGAGCCCCAGCGCGGACCCGCGCCAGCACCCGCACCCACCCCCACCCCCACCTCCCACGCGGCAGCAGCACCCGGCGGCGGTTCCATCGCCGACACCGTGCGAGCCGCCATGGCCAGGGCGGCCCGCGACCCTCACGCCGATCCCGATCCCGATCCCGATCCCGACCCCAGCACCACCCCCACATCCGCACTCGCACCCCACCCCGGTGTCACCCCCACCTCCACCCCAGCCCCCCACTCCGATACGCCCGCCACCCCCGCCCAACTCCCCATCGCAGCGCCCCCGCGCTCCATGGCCGCCCCAGGCCGTGACGGCGAGCTGCGGCGGACCTTCCCAGCGCTCCCCGCACCGCCCGCGCGGCCGCAGGGCACGGACGGATTCGCCGAGACATGGTGGGGGAACGCGTGGGTGGCCGCGCTGGAGGAGATGGCGTTGGACGCGGCGCGGCTCGGGCGGGGGAAGGCGTACGCGCGGGCGGGGCACGTGGACGCCATCACCGTCACGCCCGGGCTCGTACTCGCCTACGTGCACGGCAGCCGACCGCGGCCGTACCGCGTGCAGATCCGGATGCGCACCCTCTCGGACGACGACTGGGAGCGGTTCCTGGACGCCGCGGCCGAACGGCCGGGGCACATCGCTGCGTTGCTCGACAAGGACCTGCCGCAGTCACTCGCCGACAGCGGAGTGGGCCTGCTCCCGGGCCCCGGCGACCTGGTGCCGCATTGCAGTTGCCCCGACTCCGGCCACCCCTGCAAACACGCGGCCGCGCTCTGCTACCAGACGGCACGGCTGCTGGACGAAGACCCCTTCGTGCTCCTCCTGTCGCGCGGCCGGGGCGAACGCGAGCTGCTGGACGCGCTGTCCCGCCGCAGCGCGACCCTGGCGGCCCGCTCGGCCCGCGCCGAGCGGGAACCCGCACTTCCCGGCGTACGAGCCACCGACGCCCTCGCCCCCCGCACACTGCCGCCGCTCCCGGCCCCGCTGCCGCCGCCCGCGCACCCCGAGCAGCCCCCGGCCTACCCGGCGTCACCGGGCGGCCCGGACCCGTTCGCACTGGACCAGTTGGCCACCGACGCGGCGGCCCGCGCGCACGCGCTGCTCACGACGGGCCGCGACCCCGTGGCGGAGCTGACCCTCTGGCAGGACGCCGTCCGCCTCGCGGCCACCCGCCCCGGCTCCGGCCTCACCGCCACGACCCGCGCCCTGTACGCGTCCCTGGCCACCGCGGCCGGACGCACCCCGGCGGACCTGGCGCGGGCGGTCGCGGCCTGGCGGCAGGGCGGACTGGAAGGGCTCGCCGTCCTCGAAGAACCCTGGGACCCGCCGGCCGGCCGTTTCGACCGGGCCCGCCCGCTCCTCCTGGCCGCCGACTTCCCCGCCTTCCGCCCCTGGCACAACCACCTCACCCACCCCCGCGGCCACATACAGCTCCGGCTGGGCCACGACGGCCTCTGGTACGCGTACGAGTCGGAACCGGGCCACGACGACTGGTGGCCCAGGGGTACCCCCGACCTCGACCCGGTCGGCGCTCTCACGGGCCTCGGCTCCCCGACCGACCTGTGAGCGCGAAACCGTTCGCGCGCCCCCAACTTTTTTCCTGGACCCCGGAGGGCCGTAACACTCCGCTGACCTGCCCTCCGGCCCGCCCTGAGACATGTGGTGGCTCCGTGCAGGCCGCGTGGACAAATCGGGCTCGTTTCCGCGACCACAGGTGCGGAAGTTAGCGTGGAGCGGTGAGTGAGATGAAGTCCCCAGCCCTCCAGTACCGCTTCGACGGCCCGGAAGACGCCCCCGTGCTCATCCTCGGTCCCTCGCTCGGTACGACCTGGCACATGTGGGACCGGCAGGTCCCGGAGCTGGCCAAGCAATGGCGGGTCTTCCGCTTCGACCTGCCGGGCCACGGCGGCGCGCCCGCCTACCCGGCCGGTTCCGTCACCGAGCTGGCCGAGCGGCTGCTCGTCACGCTCGACGGACTCGGCGTCCAGCGGTTCGGGTACGCGGGCTGCGCGCTCGGCGGTGCCATCGGAGCCGAGCTGGCGCTGCGCCACCCGGAGCGCCTCGCCTCGCTCACGCTGATCGCGGCCTCACCGCGCTTCGGCACGGCTGACGAGTTCCGGCAGCGCGGCGTGATCGTACGGTCGAACGGCCTGGACCCGATCGCCCGGACGTCCCCGGAGCGCTGGTTCACGCAGGGCTTCGCCGCGGCGCAGCCCGCGATCACCGAGTGGGCCGTGCAGATGGTGCGCACCACGGACCCGGGCTGCTACATCGCCGCGTGCGAGGCACTCGCCTCGTTCGACATCCACGCCGAGCTGGGCCGGATCGGGGTGCCGACACTCGTCCTGGTCGGCTCCGACGACCAGGTCACCGGCCCCGCCGAGGCCCGCACCCTGGTCGCCGGCATACCGGACGCCCGCCTCGCCGTCGTACCCGGTGCCTCGCACCTGGTCCCCGTGGAACAGCCCGCCGCGGTCACGGACCTTCTCGTACGGCACTTCTCCACCGCCTGGCAGCAGCCCGCCTACGACTCGTCCACCGGGCAGATGGCGGTCGTGGTGCCGCAGGCGAGCCCGGTCGTGGCCGCGCCGCAGCAGATGTCGCCCGTCGCCGAGATCGCCCCGGCCGTACAGCCCGAGGCGGTCCTGGGCAGACCCGACCCGTACGACGCGGGCATCAAGGTCCGCCGGGAGGTACTCGGGGACGCGCACGTGGACCGCGCGCTGGCCCAGGCCGACGAGTTCTCCGGGGACTTCCAGGAGTTCATCACCCGCTACGCCTGGGGCGAGATCTGGGACCGGCCCGGCCTCGACCGGCGCTCGCGCAGCTGCGTCACGCTCACCGCCCTGGTCGCGGGCGGCCACCTCGACGAACTGGCTTTCCACACCCGGGCCGCCCTCCGTAACGGCCTCACCCCGGTCGAGATCAAGGAGGTGCTCCTCCAGGCGGCCGTCTACTGCGGTGTACCGGCCGCGAACAGCGCCTTCAAGGTGGCCCAGCAGGTCATCCGCGAGGAGACCACACCCCAGGAGTGAGCACGAGGAGCGGGTACGAGGAACGGGCGGCCAGGAAGCTGGAGCTGGGGACGACCGGGGATGAGAAGCAGGTGTGAGATTCCGGGAGCACGCCCCCTGAAGTGAGTCCGCGCACCCGCCCGGAGGCAGGATGGGAAGCATGAAGCTCACCAAGAAGTCGCACGCCTGCGTCCGCCTGGAGAAGGACGGCCGCACGCTCGTCATCGATCCCGGCGTCTTCAGCGAGGAGGACGCCGCGGTCGGCGTGGACGCGATCCTCGTCACGCACGAGCACCCCGACCACTTCAGCGAGGGCCACCTGCGCGCAGGCCTCGAGGCCAACCCGGGCGCGGAGATCTGGACCCTGAGGTCCGTCGCCGACCAGCTCTCGGCCGCGTTCCCGGGCCGCGTCCACACCGTCGGCCACGGCGACACGTTCACCGCCGCGGGCTTCGACGTACGGGTCCACGGCGAACTCCACGCCGTGATCCATCCGGACATCCCGCGCATCACGAACGTCGGCTACCTCGTCGACGGCGGTCGCGTCTTCCACCCCGGCGACGCCCTCACCGTCCCCGACCAGCCGGTCGAGACGCTGATGCTCCCCGTCATGGCCCCCTGGAGCAAGATCTCCGAGGTCATCGATTATGTCCGCGAGGTCAAGCCGCAGCGCGCGTACGACATCCACGACGCCCTGCTGACCGACCTCGCACGCCCCATCTACGACCGCCAGATCGGCGCCCTGGGCGGCTCCGAGCACCTGCGGCTGGCACCGGGGGAGACCGCCGACCTCTGAGTGTCAGAGGGGCCCGGTAGGTTGTGTGGCATGCGTATCGCGACCTGGAACGTGAACTCGATCACCGCTCGTCTCCCGAGGCTGCTGGCCTGGCTGGAGAGCAGCGGCACGGACGTGCTGTGCCTCCAGGAGGCCAAGGTCGCTGCCGAGAAGTTCCCGGTCACCGAGCTGCGGGAGCTGGGCTACGAGGCGGCGGTCCACGCGACCGGCCGGTGGAACGGCGTGGCGGTGATCTCCCGTGTGGGCCTCGAAGACGTCGTCAAGGGCCTGCCCGGCGACCCCGGCTACGACGGCGCCGAGGAGCCCCGGGCGGTCTCCGCGACCTGCGGCCCGGTCCGCGTCTGGTCGGTCTACGTGCCGAACGGCCGCGAGGTGGACCACGCCCACTACGCGTACAAGCTCCAGTGGTTCGAGGCCCTGAAGGCGGCGGTCGCGGGCGACGCGACCGGCAGCCGCCCGTTCGCGGTGCTGGGCGACTACAACGTGGCACCGACGGACGACGACGTCTTCGACGTGGCCGCCTTCGAGGGCCTCACCCACGTCACCCCGGCCGAGCGCGCCGCCCTCGCCTCCCTGCGCGAGGCCGGCCTCTCGGACGTCGTCCCGCGCCCCCTCAAGTACGACCACCCGTACACGTACTGGGACTACCGCCAGCTCGCCTTCCCCAAGAACCGCGGCATGCGCATCGACCTCGTCTACGGCAACGAGCCCTTCGCCAAGGCCGTAACCGACTCCTACGTAGACCGAGAGGAACGCAAGGGCAAGGGCGCCTCGGACCACGCCCCGGTGGTAGTCGACCTGGACGTCTAGCCCCTTATGGGGCGCGGGGAACTGCGCGCCCAGCCACAACGGACCCGCAGCCGAGCGCCCCTAAGGGGCGCGGGGAACTGCGCGATCAGCCACAGACGGCCCGCACTCAGCTACGACCTGCAGCGAAGCGCCCGGCACCTACAGCAACTTCAGGTCCACAGACTCCGCGAGCGCAGCCAACCCCGCATCCCCCGGATGCAGATGATCCCCGCTGTCATAAGCGGGGAGAATCCGCGCGGGCCGCTCCGGGTCCCGCAACACCGCATCGAAGTCGAGCACACCGTCGAATACGGCCCCGGACGACCGGATCCACCGGTTCACGGCAACCCGCTGGGCGTCAACCACAGCCGTACACCGAGCCTCCCCCTCACAGGGCGCGATCGTCGCGGCCAACACCCGCAGCCCCCGCCCGCGCGCCCGATCAGCGATCTCCCGCAGCCCGGCCACGACCTGCTCCGCGCTCGCGCCCCAGCGGACGTCGTTGACCCCCTGGAAGACGACGACGGTACGCGCCGACGTCTGGGCGAGGACGTCCCGGTCCAGGCGATGCAGTGCGCTCACACCGCCAGTGTCCGTGGAGACCCCATCACCCGTGTAGCGGTCGCTCACCACACGGTTCGCCGAGATCCCATGGTTCAGGACCCCATAGCGCGGGACCACACTCTGGTTCCGCAACCGCGCGGCGAGCACATCGGGCCAGCGCCGGTTCGTGTCCCGCGTCGACTTCTCGCCGTCCGTGATGGAGTCGCCGAGCAGCACGACGGACCCGGGCCCGCCGCCCACGTCGACACCGGTCAGCAGCGGCCAGTTGGTGATCGTCGAGGTGTACGCGTCCGGGGCACCGTCCCCGGCATGGTCGCCCGGCGTGCTGACGTACGAGGTCTGGACGGCCAGGCTGTGCACGGGAGCCGCCGTCACCATCCCGGGCAGATGGAAGCTCACGAGCAGATTGGCGTCCGCGGGCACGTCGAAGGCCAGCGGATCGCTGAACGCCTGTGCTCCCGCCGGGATTTCGGTGCCGGCCGCGCCACCGAACGACAACGGCACGGGCGCGCCACGAGGCCTCGCGCCGGACGCCTGCACGGCCACCGTCGCGCCGCCGATCCGTACGGGCGAGGCGGCGAAGGTGTTGTCGAGCCTGATCCGTACCCGCGGCCCGCCCGCCGAGGTGTGCACCACGAGCCGCAGCGTCCGGTCCGTCCACGGCCCGACCGCCGTGTAGCCGGACGTCGACGCGGCCCAACTCCCGGTCCAGCCACGGGAGTCGGCGCGCACCGAGAGCGCGAACACATGAAGGTCGGGGTTGCGCGGCAGCTCCACCGAGGCCACCTCGCGCCCCTGGACGAGCGGCACGGTCACGACGTACAACCGTGCCTTCTCGGCGAGTTGACCGCCAGGCGTGTTGATGTGCGGCAGCGCCACGGCCTTGGTGGCGAGCGGGCCGCCGCGCCAGTCGGACGCGGTCAGCCGGTACGAGGAGCGCGAGCCGTTCGCATACCGCACCACGCCCGTACCGCTCGCGGCGGCACATTGCTCCGCCTCCGGGGCGCTCCAGTCGGTGCCGGGACCACGACCGTGCTCAACCCTTCGGGCCTCCGCGCGCTCGTGGTCCCGGCACCGACGCGCCCCTGCGTCTCCGCGGCCACCGCCTGTGCCCGCGACGAGGAAGGCGAGCGCGTCACCGCGGCCGCCGACCCGTACGGACTGGCCGTCGGCGCGTACGTTGTCGGGCTCGCCCGCGGCCCGGCGGGGCCAGGCCAGCCGGGCGCCCTGGACCGTCAGCGAGCGTCCGGGCGTCCAGCCCGCGGCGGTCAGGTCCTGCGCCGACAGGGAGCGGCCCGAGCCGTCGAAGTCCGCCTCCGCGGGCCGCGCGTCGTCACTGACGGCGGTGTTGTCGAAGAGCCGCTCCAGCGGCAGCGGCCGCTTTTGGGCGGCCGCTGAGGGCAACGCGGACGCCTCGGACACCGCGGACGACTCCGCCGTGGCGGTTGTCGCGGGAACCGTCACCGCCGCCGAGAGCAGAGCGAGAACGACGGCCGTACCCCAGACACGTCGGCGCACACCGACTCCTCCCACTTACGACTCACGGACCAACGGCTCACGAACCGTTCGGGCACGGTTCACGGACGAGGTGACAGGTGCACCGTGAAGCTAAGGAGGCGGCAGGGACTCGTCAATGATCCGGGCGCGAACTCGGCGCGAACTCCCTGGGAACAGGTGTTCCGCGTGCCCTGTGGTGCGCCGGGCGACAGAGATGACAGGCTGGGTGTATGAACATCCCTTTCCTGGGCAACTGGCGCAAGAGGCGGGGCCCTGCCGGAGGAGTCGCGGTCTTCTCCGACAGTGAGAGCGACCGCGAGGGGGTGGCCGAACTGCTCTCCGAGTGCGAACTGCTGCGCTCGCAGGCACATCAGGCGGGGGTCGAACTCGACGACTCCGCGGCCTCGTTGGAGGCACTGGACCAACTCGTGCCGCGCTGGCGCGACGACGAGGAGAGCCTGCCCTGGCTGGGCAACGACGCCGGCCTCTACCTCGGCACGGTCATCGTGCGCACGGTCCCCGGCGCCCGCTGGGAGATCTGGCCGGACGGCCAGCCGGTCGTACAACTTGCCTCCGGCCGTGAGTTCGACGTGGTCGCGATCGGTCACGAATGGGCGGCCAGCGGCGCCCCCGAACTCTCGCAGCTGTACGCCGAGGTCGCGGAAGCGTAAGGTTCTGGCCCTGGCTGCCGCCTTAAATACGGCTAATGCCCGAAAAGTGCGTGTCGGGCACTGACTCCACTCTTGTGTGGATAGCTTGCGGGAATCGCGACACAGCTGAGAGTGGGTAGGGCTGAGGATGGCCGTCGATCCGTTGATCGAGCTGCGTGACGTCAACAAGTACTTCGGGGAGCTGCATGTCCTACAGGACATCAACCTCACCGTCGGCAAGGGGGAGGTGGTCGTGGTCATCGGCCCTTCGGGGTCGGGTAAGTCGACTCTGTGCAGGGCCATCAACAGGCTGGAGACGATCCGTTCCGGGGAGATCAGGCTCGACGGGAAGCTGCTGCCGGAGGAGGGCAAGGACCTCGCGACACTCCGCGCCGAGGTCGGGATGGTCTTCCAGGCGTTCAACCTCTTCGCGCACAAGACGGTCCTGCAGAACGTCTCGCTCGGTCAGATCAAGGTCCGTGGCCGCAAGAAGCAGGAGGCCGACAAGCGCTCGCTCGAACTCCTCGACCGTGTGGGCCTCGTCTCGCAGGCGCCGAAGTACCCTGCCCAGCTCTCCGGCGGCCAGCAGCAGCGCGTGGCCATCGCCCGCGCCCTTGCCATGGACCCCAAGGCTCTCCTCTTCGACGAGCCGACCTCGGCACTCGACCCGGAGATGATCAACGAGGTCCTGGAGGTCATGCAGCAACTCGCGCGCGACGGCATGACCATGGTGGTCGTCACCCACGAGATGGGCTTCGCCCGTTCGGCCGCGAACCGCGTCGTCTTCATGTCCGACGGCCGTATCGTCGAGGACCGCACCCCCGAGGAGTTCTTCACCAACCCGCGCAGCGACCGCGCCAAGGACTTCCTCTCAAAGATCCTCAAGCACTGAGCGGGGGAGCGAGATCATGATCACATTCCCGCCACCACTCTCGTTCCCGTCCCAACTCCACGTCCAGGCAACGGAGTTGATTCCGGCGGCCGGATCCGGTGCGAAGTCCCTCCGGGCCGACGGGCCGACCGCGCCGAACCTCGACTACGATATGCCGTTCACTGCCGTGGTGATGGGGACAGAGGCCGTGGACACCACCCCGGCCGAACCAGGGACGCTGCTGCCGGGCACGCGGTAGCGAGGGGCAATGGCCCGCCCGGCAGCAGCCGGAGATCACTGCTCGCGCAGCGGTACCGACACGTACGACTGGTCGGCCGCGGGCGAGGAGAAGGTCAGCTGCGCGCCGGTCGGGTTGTGCTCGATGTAGAGCGGGTCGACCGTGTCGACCACCAGGGCGAGTCGATGCCCTGCCGGGACGTCGTAGGCCGTGGAGAACAACTCCAGGTCGACGCCGAACGGCTTGCCGGGCGTCTGCCCGTGGAAGGTGTACGGCGCGTTGCTGACCAGCTTGCCGAGGCCGAGCGGGCCCACGTCGTAGAGGTACGCGACGAGGGTGCCGCTCTCCTTGGTGCTCGTGAGGGTTGTGTGCAATTTCGTGGTGCCGCGCACCCGTTGGGCGCTCGCGAACTTCTCCGACTGCCAGACCGCGGCGTACCGGCGCGGCAGCAGCGGGATCGACGCCACCGGCGGCAGCTGGGCGAGCTGGTCGAGGATGCTGGAGAGGAAGATGATCCCGCCGTCCGCGCCCGAGTTGACGTTCGCGCGGATCGTGGTGGAGCCCGTGAGGGCGATCTTCTTGCGCGTCGCGCCGACCGACTTCCAGTCCGGATAGCCCTCGTAGCCGCCCGTGGAACGGGACTTGAGCCGGACCGGCTGCTCGCGGTCGATGCCGTTGTCCACGCCCTTGAGGTAGTGGTCGAACCAGCGGCTCGTGTCCGTCCACACGTCGTTCGGGAGCCCGAACAGGCCGGTCATCTCGGCGGTGGCGTGGTCGCCCGGCCGGTACTCCAGCCGCTTGGGGCCGGTCAACCGCTCGTAGAACTCGGCGTACTGGTTGGGCGGGAAGATCGTGTCGCCCCAGCCGTTGGCGAGCAGGATCGCCGCGCCGTTCTTGTTGAGCTGGTCGACGTAGGTCGAGGGGGAACGTTTCTTCCCCCAGGCGATCAGCTCCTGCTCCTTGTCGAGATTGGATGCGAAGAAGTCCTTGAAGATCTGCTGGAGTTCGGCGCTGGGGCGGCCCGTGATCTGCCCCGCGCCGTTGAGCAGGGCGGCGGCCTGGGAGTGCTGGGTGCGGCCCGAGTAGATCGAGTCGATGAGGTCGGCCCAGCCGCTGAGGGACGCGACGGCCTTGACGCGCTTGTCGTGCGCGGCGGCGAGGAGGCTGATGCCGGCGCCGTACGAGACGCCCGCCATGCCGATGTTCCGGGCGTCGGACGGGGTGTTGGCGAGGGCCCAGTCGATGACCTTGGAGGCGTCGGCTATGTCGGGTGGACCCGCCACTTCTATCTCTCCGCCCGACTGCCAGAAGCCGCGGACGTTGTAACTGACCACGACATAGCCGGAGTCGGCGAGTTTCTGGGCCTGGGCGAGGTACTCGACCTGGGGCAGGCCCCAGCTCGTGGGCAGCACGATGAGCGGGTAGGCGCGGGAGGCGTCGGCGTTCGCGGGCGTGACGACATTGGCCTTGAGGACGGTCCCGCCGTCCCCGGTGATGTCCACGAACCGGACAGCGGCGGGCGCCGCCTGTGCGGCGGGGGCGAGCCCGAGAGCCGTGCCGGCGATCAGGGTCGCCGAGACGGCGCCTACGGCGGTGGTCCGCAGGGCCTTGCGCGGGTTTCCCACAGGTCACTCCTCACACGTGTAAGTGCCAAAGTGACCCGACGGTAACCTCGTTGCCTTACCGCAAGTAACCCGTCGGTAAGTTACGCACGAGTAACGATTGTTGAAATGTGTTGGAACCTAGGAGGCGCGGTGGCTGCTCCGTGCGGGAACCGCAGGTAGTGGGGTCTGTGAGGCGCGAGTGACGTCCGCGACGAGCTCGACGACATCCGGCCCGTACGCCTGGGAGTTCACGACCTTCAGGAGGATCACGAAGGAGTTGTTGCCGTGTTTGCGGGCCAGCCGTTCGTGGTTGCGCGCGACATAGCGGGTGGCGGCCTGGTTGGTGATCGCGCGCTGGCCGCAGAAGAGGAAGACGGGCCGTGCCGTGTTGCCCGCCGTGAGCCGGGCGAGGATCACGTACTCGCCCTTGCCGGGCTCCAGCCGGTAGCGCTCGCTGCCTATCTGGAACGCGCCGCGGTCCGGACCCGGTTCGGGGTCGACGTTGACGCGGATGCCCGGCAACAACGAGTGCAGATGCGCGGCCATGCGCCGGTTCGACGACGGCCCGCCCACGCAGAACTCCGTGCGCTCCCCGAAGCCCTGCTGGGCCGCGTCGTGCGCGATGACCTGGGCGTGGGCGCCGCAGTCCTTGATGAGTGCGGAGAGTTCGAGCAGCGCGAAGACGTCATGGCGCATCACCGAGAGTTCCGGGCCGCCGGCCTCGCGGTTGACCACCAGGAGCGACTCGGAATTGTCGGGCAGGCCGAAGAAGGCCTGCTTGCGGCGCAGCTTGCGCTTCCACAGGTACGTACGGGCGAGCCAGCCCAGCGCGGCGCTGAGGCCGGCGGCGACCACGCCGAGGACGATGTTGCGCACGTCGTCATTCATGGGCGCGCATGCTAGCGGGCACCTGCACCGGTGTTCGAGAGGGACCTGACGCGGCCATGCCGAGGAAGTTACGCTGCGCAGACGGTCGTCTACTGGAGGTACGGATGCGGCGCTCGGGCGCGCGGAGTCTGGCTGTGGTGGCGGTTTCGGCCGCGGTGATGTCGGTGGGGGCGGCGCCGCCCTCCTCAGGGTCTTCCGGGGGCTCGGGTCCGGCCGAGAAGGTGCCGGTCGCGGTCGGGTACGGCGGGGCCGTCGCGAGCGTGGACGCGGACGCCTCGGCCGCCGGGATCGAGATCCTCCGCAAGGGCGGCAACGCGGTGGACGCGGCCGTCGCCACGGCGGCCGCGCTCGGCGTCACCGAGCCGTACTCGTCGGGCATCGGCGGGGGCGGCTATTTCGTCTACTACGACGCCAAGTCCCGTACGGTGCGGACGATCGACGGCCGTGAGACGGCGCCCCTGACGGCCGACTCGGGGCTCTTCCTGGAGAACGGCCAGCCGATCCCGTTCGCCGACGCGGTGACCAGCGGACTGGGCGTGGGCACGCCCGGGACGCCGGCCACCTGGCAGAAGGCGCTGGACAGCTGGGGCAGCAAGCGGCTCGGATCGCTACTGAAGCCCGCGGAGCGGCTCGCGCGCGACGGGTTCACCGTCGACGCCACGTTCCGCTCGCAGACCCAGTCCAACGAGGCGCGGTTCCGGAACTTCCCCGACACGGCCGAGCTGTTCCTGCCGGGCGGCTCGCTGCCGGTGGTCGGCTCGACGTTCAAGAACCCCGATCTGGCCCGTACGTACGAGGAGTTGGGTCGCAAGGGCGTGGGCGCGCTCTATCGCGGCAAGCTGGCCAAGGACATCGTCGACACGGTGAACAAGCCGCCGGTGGACCCGGGTTCGGGCTACAACGCGCGCCCCGGCGAGCTGTCCCTGAAGGACCTGGCGAAGTACGAGGCGAAGCGGCAGGCGCCCACGAAGACCTCGTACCGCGGACTGGGCGTCTACTCGATCGCGCCCTCGTCCTCCGGTGGCACCACGGTCGGTGAGGCTCTCAACATCCTTGAGAACACCGACCTTTCGAAGGCCACGGACGTCCAGTACCTGCACCGCTACATCGAGGCGAGCCGGATCGCCTTCGCGGACCGGGGGCGCTGGGTCGGCGACCCGGCCTTCGAGGACGTACCGACGAAGGAACTCCTCTCGCAGAAGTACGCCGACTCGCGCGAGTGCCTCATCAAGGACGACGCGGTGCTGACGAGCCCGCTGGCGCCCGGCGACCCGCGCGATCCGGCGGCGTGCGCGGCCGGTGGCACGGCCGCGCCGACGACGTACGAGGGCGAGAACACGACCCATCTGACGGCGGCCGACAAGTGGGGCAACGTCGTCGCCTACACCCTCACCATCGAGCAGACCGGCGGCAGCGGGATCACCGTCCCCGACCGGGGCTTCATCCTCAACAACGAGCTGACGGACTTCTCCTTCGCACCGGCGAGCCCGGCCGTGCACGACCCGAACCTGCCGGGTCCTGGCAAGCGTCCGCGCTCGTCGATCTCGCCGACGATCGTCCTCGACGCCCACGCCAAGCCGGTGGTGGCACTGGGCTCGCCCGGCGGCGCGACCATCATCACGACGGTCCTGCAGACGCTGACCGGGTTCGTCGACCGGGGCCTCCCGCTCGTCGACGCGATCGCCGCCCCGCGCGCCAGCCAGCGCAACCAGACGACCACCGAGCTCGAACCGGGCCTGTGGAACAGCCCGTTGAGGGCCCAGCTGGAGGCTCTCGGCCACGGGTTCCGGCAGAACCCGGAGATCGGCGCGGCGACCGGTGTCCAACGCCTGCCGAACGGCAAGTGGCTGGCGGCGGCCGAGACCGTACGCCGGGGCGGCGGCTCGGCGATGGTGGTGCGGCCGGAGCGGTAAGCCGCGGGCTGCCGGATTCGTGAGGCGTCGGCAGGAGGTCAGCGGGCCGTCAGGATGCGCGGCCCCGCGTCTGTGATGGCCACCGTGTGCTCCGTGTGGGCCGCTCGGGTGCCGTCGTTCGTGCGGAGGGTCCAGCCGTCGGCGGCGGCGTGGTACTCGTCGGTGCCGCCGGCGATGAGCATCGGCTCGATGGCGAGGGCCATACCGTGCCGGAGGGGCAGGCCGCGGCCGGGCCGCCCCTCGTTCGGCACGGGCGGGTCCTCGTGCATGCGGCGGCCTATTCCGTGGCCGCCGAAGCCGTCCGGGATGCCGTACCCCGCCTCGCGGCACACCGTGCCGATCGCGTGCGCGATGTCGCCGATGCGGTTGCCGACGACGGCCGCCTCGATGCCCGCCGCGAGGGCGCGCTCGGTGGTCTCGACGAGGTGCAGGTCGGCGGGGCGCGGTGTGCCGACCACGAAGCTGATTGCCGAGTCGCCCACCCAGCCGCCGAGTTCGGCGCCGAAGTCGATCGAGACCAGGTCGCCGTCGCGCAGCCGGTAGCCCGTCGGGATGCCGTGCACGATCGCGTCGTTCACGGAGGCGCAGATGACGGCCGGGAAGGGCACGGGGGCGAAGGAGGGCCGGTAGCCGAGGAAGGGGGAGCCCGCGCCCGCGTCCCGCAGGACCTGGTGCGCGACCTCGTCCAGCTCCAGGAGCGAGACGCCCACGCCGGCGGCCTCCCGCACCGCCGTGAGGGCCCGGGCCACGACCTGGCCGGCTTCGTACATCGCGTCGAGAGACGTGTCCGTCTTCAGTTCCACCATGCCAATTACTATACCGGTCGGGGTGCGGGCGGTGGCTCCCGCCCTCCTATTCAAATAACGGTCGCCGGTATTAGGGTGGGCGCATGGTGCGAACCCCGCTGACCCCCGAAGAGCACGAACGCGGCGAGCGGCTCGGCAAGCTGCTGCGTGAGGCCCGCGGCGGCCGCAGCATGGTGGAGATCGCCGCGAGCGCGGGCATCTCCGCCGAGACCCTCCGCAAGATCGAGACCGGCCGCGCGCCGACCCCCGCCTTCTTCACGGTGGCGGCGCTGGCGCGGGTGCTGGGCCTCTCCATGGACGAGATCGCGGGCAGTTGCGCGCTCGCCCCGGCGTGACGCGCGGGTGACGCCCCGTCGGGTCGAGGGTGCCTCACATCGCGTTCCGGGTCAGTAATCGCACTCTGCGTCCGGGTCGAAAACTCGTTGTAGCCATTCCGTAACACGAACGGTGTTTTCTATCGAACCGGAATACTCCAGTCTGGCGTGGGGTGAAGGTAATGGCGGTGGAACAACTCCCGGGCCAGGTGCGGGAGTTCGCGCAGTATCTCAATGGCCTGCTGTCCCGGCTCGACCAGGGCGGCGGCTGGTGCGGCGTGTTCTGGCAGCGCGACCCCGAGGGGATGCGGGCCTGTCTGGACGGCACGGAGGTACCGCCCTGGGACGTCGTGCAGGCGCTCCTCCAGGATGTCGCCACGGAGTTCGGCGACCGTGCCGCCGCCCAGGAGTCCGACCGGGCGCGGGCACTGCACGGCGCGTCGCTGGCCGCGTACGACGGGCGGCCCGGTGGCCGCGACGCTCTCAGCGACCGCCTCGACGTCATGCTCCGCGAACAGCGCTACGCCGCCGAACGGCTCTCGGAACTCGGCCGCTCATTGCGTACGGCCACCGGTCCGGAAGAGGCCGAGTCCTACCGCATCGACCTGGCCTGGGCCCGCGACGACCACGACCGTGCGACGGCCCGTTGCGACGAACTGCGCTCCCGCATGGACGAGTTGGACCAGCGCGCGGTCGGCGGCCGGGCGCAGGGAGCACTGACCATCCCGCCCGGCGAGATCGGCACCGACGTCTTCTGGGACGAGGAGCCCCGCATCGACAGGAGCGCCGGCGGGCCGTCCACGGGCCGCGGGGGCCCGCAGCGCCCCGCGCCGGACGAGGACGACTGGCCGGACCTCTGGCGCGACGCGTCCGCCGACCGGGCCGCCGGGGAGGCCGTCAGACAGGCGGCCGAGAGCGGCTGGCAGGCCGCGGCACCCGCTCCCGAAGCCTCTCCGCGCCCCACGGCCGCCCAGGAGGACGAGGCGGCGGCCCCCGAGGCGCCCGAGCCCGTCAAGGCGCGCGCCCCCAAGCAGCGCTCGAAGCGCCGTGCGCGCGGCAGCGCCCGGTTCGCCGGGATGATGGACGAGGACGCCGCCGCGGCCGCCGCACCGGCCATGCCCGTGCCGTCCACCGCGGAGCCCACGCTGCGTGGGGCCCGCTTCGCCGGAGCCGCCGAGGAGCCTGCGCGGCCGAAGGCACGGCGTGAGCCGTTGGACGACGAGGCGCGCCGGACCACCGTCCAGACCGTCGAGCGGCTCGTCCGGCTGCGGCGCGAGGGTCACAGCGGCGAGGCGCACGCCCTGCTCGTCGAGGCCGCGTACTGGCCCGCCGCCCGCTTCCCGCTCCTCGCCGCCGAGCTCCACCGCGCGGGTCTGGGCGCCGACTGGGCCACCCTCCTCTGGGAGGCCGCCTCCCTGCCCGCCGACCGCCTGGTCGCCGCCGCCGACGCGCTCGCGGTGGCGGGACGCACCGCGGACGGCGACCAGATGCTCCGCCAGGGCGTCGTACGCCCCGCCCCGGAAATAGGCAAGGCCGTACTGGGCCTGGTCGGGGAGGACCGCCACCGCGAGGTCCGGGCCCTCCTCGACGCGTACGTCCGCATCCGCACCCCCGAAGAGGCGGCCCGCAGCGTCGAGACCGACCCGCCCCGCCTCATCCCCCTCCTCCTGGAAGCGGCCCGCCACGTCTCACAACAACGCCACTGGGACCTGGTCCACGCCCTGAGGGTCGCAGGCTACACGGCGTGAGCCGACCCGGGTGTCGGGGCCGAATGTGTGCCTGCGTGGCGCTCTGGGAAGTTCACATTCCAGGCTCCGGCCCACTGGTCAGGGGCGCGGGGAACTGCGCGACCGGCCCACGACCACCCGCACTCGCCCATGACCCGCACCACCCACCCCGGAAGGCGCCCCCAACCGCCGGAAGCTAACCCACAGGGGTAGGAAACAAGATCGACTCAGCCGGTTAACGACGATGGTCTTGCCCAGCGCAGCGCCTCCGCCTACTTTCGGGGCTCTACGCCCATCATCTACGGGCGTAGAAGCTCTCTGACGTCCCGTCGAAGGAGCAGCTCATGGCCAACGTCGTACGCGCCGCTCTGGTCCAGGCCACCTGGACCGGCGACACCGCATCCATGGTCGCCAAGCACGAGGAGCACGCCCGCGAGGCGGCCCGTCAGGGTGCGAAGATCATCGGATTCCAGGAAGTCTTCAACGCCCCCTACTTCTGCCAGGTCCAGGAGCCGGAGCACTACCGCTGGGCGGAACCGGTACCGGACGGCCCCACCGTCACCCGCATGCGGGAGCTGGCCCGCGAGACCGGCATGGTGATCGTGGTCCCGGTCTTCGAGGTCGAACAGTCCGGCTTCTACTTCAACACGGCCGCGGTGATCGACGCCGACGGCACGTACCTCGGCAAGTACCGCAAGCACCACATCCCCCAGGTCAGGGGTTTCTGGGAGAAGTACTACTTCAAACCGGGCAACCTCGGCTGGCCCGTCTTCGACACCGCGGTCGGCAAGGTCGGCGTCTACATCTGCTACGACCGGCACTTCCCGGAGGGCTGGCGTCAGCTCGGTCTGAACGGCGCCCAGCTCGTCTACAACCCGTCGGCGACCTCCCGCGGTCTGTCCTCCTACCTCTGGCAGCTGGAACAGCCCGCCGCGGCCGTCGCGAACGAGTACTACATCGCCGCGATCAACCGTGTCGGCGAGGAGGAGTACGGGGACAACGACTTCTACGGGACGTCGTACTTCGTCGACCCGCGAGGCCAGTTCGTCGGCGAGACCGCGAGCGACAAGAGCGAGGAACTCGTCGTGCGCGACCTCGACTTCGACCTGATCGAGGAGGTCCGCCGGCAGTGGGCCTTCTACCGGGACCGTCGCCCCGACGCGTACGAAGGACTGGTGCAGCCATGACGACAGACGACTCCCAGGGCCAGGCCCACGGCTCGGCCAAGCACCTCTACCAGCGCCACCAGTCGGTCCTCCCCGACTGGCTCGCCGTCTACTACGCCGACCCCATCGAACTCACCCACGGCGAGGGCCGCCACGTCTGGGACGCCGAGGGCAACAAGTACCTCGACTTCTTCGGCGGCATCCTCACCACGATGACCGCGCACGCCCTGCCCGAGGTGACCAAGGCCGTCAGCGAGCAGGCCGGCCGGATCATCCACACCTCCACGCTGTATCTGAACCGGCCGATGGTCGACCTGGCCGAACGCATCGCCAAGCTGTCGGGCATCCCGGACGCCCGCGTGTTCTTCACGACCTCGGGCACGGAGGCCAACGACACGGCCCTGCTGCTGGCCACCGCGTACCGCCGCAGCAACCAGATCCTGGCGATGCGCAACAGCTACCACGGACGTTCGTTCAGCGCGGTCGGCATCACCGGCAACAAGGGCTGGTCGCCGACCAGCCTCTCACCCCTCCAGACGCTGTACGTGCACGGCGGCGTCCGCACCCGCGGCCCGTACGCCGATCTCGACGACGCCGCCTTCATCGCGGCCTGCGTCGCCGACCTGGAGGACCTGCTCGGCCATGTCCGCCCGCCCGCGGCCCTGATCGCCGAACCCATCCAGGGCGTCGGCGGCTTCACCGCACCGCCGGACGGTCTGTACGCGGCGTTCCGCGAGGTCCTCCAGGAGCGTGGCATCCTCTGGATCGCCGACGAGGTGCAGACCGGCTGGGGCAGGACCGGCGACAACTTCTGGGGCTGGCAGGCGCACGGCCAGAACGGTCCGCCGGACATACTGACCTTCGCCAAGGGCATCGGCAACGGTATGTCCATCGGCGGCGTCGTGGCCCGCGCCGAGGTCATGAACTGCCTGGACTCCAACTCCATCTCGACGTTCGGCGGCACCCAGATCACCATGGCCGCGGGCCTCGCCAACCTCACGTACCTCCTGGAACACGATCTCCAGGGCAACGCCCGCCGTGTCGGCGGCCTGCTCATCGAGCGGCTGAGGGCCATCGCGGCGCAACTGCCGGGCGTACGGGAGGTCCGGGGCCGCGGTCTCATGATCGGCATCGAGCTGGTGAAGCCCGGCACGGATCAGGCCGACCCGGACGCGGCCGCCGCCGTGCTCGAAGCGGCCCGCGAGGAAGGCCTGCTGATCGGCAAGGGCGGCGGGCACAACACCAGCGTCCTGCGCCTCGCCCCACCGCTGTCGCTCACCGTCGCGGAGGCCGAGGAGGGCGCCGCGATCCTGGAACGCGCTCTGCGGAGCAGCCAGTCCTGACGAGGCATCGGCCCTGAGGAGCGTTCAGCAACGCAAGATTGAAGGTTCGCCGCATGACCACCGCCTTGGAACCCGCCCTGTCGGTCCGCCAGGTCCTCGCCCTGGAGCGGGTGCTCGCCGGGGAGCCCGAGGTGGTGGCCGGCGCGGGCCAGCTCGACCGGCCCGTGCGCTGGGTGCACGTCGCCGAGGCCGCCGACGTCGGCGTGATGCTCAGCGGCGGCGAGATGGTCCTCACCACCGGGGTGCTGCTCGCGGGCGACCCGGAGGCCCAGGCCGAGTACATCCGCTCACTGCACCGCGCGGAGGCCTCGGCCGTCGTCCTCGGACTCGGCCGGGCCTTCCCGACCCCGCCCGAGGTGATGCGCCGGGCGGCCGAGCGGTGCGGGCTGCCGATGATCGTCCTGCACCGCCCGTTCCCCTTCGCGGAGTTGACCGAAGAGGTCCAATCCAGGCTCGTACGGCGGAAGTTCGCGGCCGTCAGCCTGTCGGAGTCCGTCCGGACGGCGCTGACCGGGCTCATCACGGCGGGTGCCCCGCTGCAGAGGATGCTCGACGAGATCGCCTCGCACAGCGCGTGTCCCGTCGTCGTCACCAACCTCGCCCACCGCGTCCTCGCCACGGCGGGGGAGCGGTCCGCGGTCGACGACGTGCTGCGCGACTGGGAGCGCATCGCGCGGCAGGCCGGCGGCAGCGAGGGCGACGGCTGGGTCCGTGCCGAACTGGGCGGACGTGGTGAACGCTGGGGCCGCATCGTGCTGTGCGGCTACCGCGGCGACGCCGCCACCGGACGGCTGCTCGCCGACCGCGGGGCCGAGGCCCTGGTCCTGCACCGCATGCTCGGCGGCACCGTGCACTCCTGGGAGGAGCAGTCCGCCGAGAGCCTGCTCACCGACCTCGTCTCCGGAGTCGTACCGGCCCGCCAACTGCTGCCCCGGGCCCGGGCGGCCGGACTCCCGGTCAACCGCCGGACGTTCGTGCCGTTGGTCGTACGGGACACGGAGGCGGCCCAACTCGACCGGGTACTACGCCTGTTGGGGCTGCCCGGGCTCGTCGCCGAGCTGGCCGACGGGGTCATCGCCGTACTGCTGAGCCTGGCCAGGGACCAGGACGCGGAGGCCCTCGCCGCCCACTTCGCCACCCGACTGCGTACGGAGGCGGGCGGTGGTGCGGACGGCGACTGCAAGGCGGCCGTCGTCGCGGCGGCGGACGCGCGGACCGGGTGGGACGACGTGCCCGCCGGGCTGCGCGAGGCCCGGCACGTTGCCGACGCCGTCGCCGAGAGCCCCGCAGGCCTCGACCTGCCGGTCGTGGTGCGGTTGCGGGACGTCCATCTACGCGGCCTGGTCCGGCTGCTGCGGGACGACCCGCACGTCCAGTCGTTCGCCGAGCGGGAGCTGGACGGGCTGCTGTGCGGGGCGGACGCGGAGTCGGAGCTGCTGCCCGTGCTGCGGACGTATCTCGCCACCGGCCGCAACAAGTCGCGCACCGCGCAGCTGCACCATGTCTCGCGACCCGCGCTGTACCGGCGGTTGGAGGCGATAGAGGCGCGGCTCCGGGTCGATCTCGACGACTTCGAGCAGGCGGCCTCCGTGCACATCGCCCTCCTCGCGCACGACGCGCAACAGGGCTGAGACCCTCGACGCGCAACAGCTCCGAAACACAGAAGGACCTGGGAAAACGGTGGTGAAACATGGGCCTTGGCAAGGGTGACACCGTGGAACGCCACACGCCCTCAGACGTGACACGCTGCAACTCAAAGAGCACTTCCGGACTTCCTAGGCTCGCCGCACACCGAGCGACCGGAGGTCCCGATGAGCAGAGTGATCCGCGCCGCCGTCTTCCAGACCGCATGGACGGGCGACAAGGAATCGATGATCCAGGTCCACGAGCAGGCGGCCCGCGACGCGGCCGCACAGGGTGCTCAGGTCCTGTGTTTCCAAGAACTGTTCTACGGGCCCTATTTCTGCCAGGTCCAGGACAAGGCGTTCTACGAGTACGCCGAACAGATCCCCGAGGGCCCGATCGTCCAGCGCTTCCAGGCGCTCGCCAGGGAACTGGGCATCGTCCTCGTGCTGCCGATGTACGAGGAGGAGCAGCCCGGCGTCCTCTACAACACCGCGGCGGTGATCGACGCCGACGGCTCGTACCTCGGCAAGTACCGCAAGCACCACATCCCGCAGGTCGAGGGTTTCTGGGAGAAGTTCTACTTCCGCCCCGGCAACGCCGGTTGGCCGATCTTCGACACGGCGGTCGGCAAGATCGGCGTCTACATCTGCTACGACCGGCACTTCCCGGAGGGCTGGCGCGCGCTCGGTCTCGCCGGGGCCGAGATCGTCTTCAACCCGTCCGCCACCTCACGCGGACTGTCCGCCTACCTCTGGCAGTTGGAGCAGCCGGCCGCGGCCGTCGCCAACGAGTACTTCGTGGGCGCCATCAACCGCGTGGGCGTGGAGGAGCTGGGCTCCAACGACTTCTACGGCACCTCGTACTTCGTGGACCCGGAAGCCCAGTTCGTCGGGGAGGTGGCGAGCGACAAGGAGACCGAACTCGTCGTCCGCGACCTGGACATGGCCAAACTCCGCGCGGTACGCGACCGCTGGCAGTTCTACCGCGACCGCCGCCCCGAGGCGTACGAGCCGCTGACGGCTCCCTGAGTGGGGGGTACGTCGGAGGCTCCCCCGCGCCCCGGGTCTTTTCAGGGGCGCGGGGAACTGCGCGACCAGCCACGACGCACCCGCACGTACCCAACGACCGCATCCCACCGGGGAACCCACGACAGGAGAGGAATCATGAGCACCCGTACCGTCATCCGCGGTGGCCTAGTCATCACCGCGTCGGACGAACTCCACGCGGACGTCCTGGTAGAGGACGGCCGTATCGCCGCCCTCGCCGCGAGCGGCACCCCCGCCGCCGAGGCCTGGACGGCCGAGCGGACCATCGACGCCACCGGGAAGTACGTGATCCCGGGCGGAGTCGACGCCCACACCCACATGGAGCTGCCGTTCGGCGGCACCTTCGCCTCCGACTCCTTCGAGACCGGCACCCGGGCCGCCGCCTGGGGCGGCACGACCACGATCGTCGACTTCGCGGTGCAGAGCGTCGGCCACTCGCTGCGCGAGGGCCTCGACGCCTGGAACGCCAAGGCCGACGGCAAGTGCGCCATCGACTACGCCTTCCACATGATCGTCTCCGACGTGAACCAGGACACGCTCAAGGAGATGGACCTGCTCGTCGAGGAGGGTGTCACCTCCTTCAAGCAGTTCATGGCCTACCCGGGCGTCTTCTACAGCGACGACGGCCAGATCCTGCGCGCCATGCAGCGCTCCGCCGAGAACGGCGGCCTGATCATGATGCACGCGGAGAACGGCATCGCGATCGACGTGCTGGTGGAGCAGGCGCTGGCCAGGGGCGAGACCGACCCCCGGTACCACGGCGAGGTCCGCAAGGCGCTGCTGGAGGCCGAGGCCACCCATCGCGCCATCAAGCTCGCCCAGGTCGCCGGAGCCCCGCTGTACGTCGTGCACGTCTCGGCGCAGCAGGCGGTCGCCGAGCTGACACGGGCGCGCGACGAGGGCCTGAACGTCTTCGGCGAGACCTGCCCGCAGTACCTGTTCCTGTCGACCGACAACCTCGCGGAGCCCGACTTCGAGGGCGCCAAGTACGTGTGCTCGACGCCGCTGCGGCCCAAGGAGCACCAGGCCGCCCTGTGGCGGGGCCTGCGGACCAACGACCTCCAGGTCGTCTCCACCGACCACTGCCCCTTCTGCTTCGTCGGCCAGAAGGAGCTGGGCCGCGGCGACTTCTCGAAGATCCCCAACGGGCTCCCGGGCGTCGAGAACCGCATGGACCTGCTCCACCAGGCCGTCGTCGACGGACACATCTCGCGCCGCCGCTGGATCGAGATCGCCTGCGCCACCCCGGCCCGGATGTTCGGCCTGTACCCGAAGAAGGGCACGATCGCGCCGGGCGCCGACGCGGACGTCGTCATCTACGACCCGCACGCCGAGCAGGTCATGTCCGCCGAGACGCACCACATGAACGTCGACTACTCGGCGTACGAGGGCAAGCGCACCACCGGCCGCGTCGAGACGGTCCTCTCGCGGGGCGAACTCGTCATCACCGAGCGGGAGTTCACCGGGCGCGCCGGGCACGGCGTCTACACCCCCCGCTCCACCTGTCAGTACCTTCTCTGAGCGACTAGGAGTGGCGCCATGGACTTCGGACTCGTCCTGCAGACCGACCCCCCTGCCTCCCGCGTCATCAGCCTGATGAAGCGGGCCGAGCGCAACGGCTTCACGTACGGCTGGACGTTCGACTCCGCCGTGCTCTGGCAGGAGCCGTTCGTGATCTACAGCCAGATCCTCTCCAACACCACGAAGCTGAAGGTCGGCCCGATGGTGACGAACCCGGGCACCCGCACCTGGGAGGTCACCGCCTCGACCTTCGCCACGCTCAACGACATGTTCGGCAACCGCACGGTCTGCGGTATCGGGCGCGGCGACTCGGCGATGCGTGTGGCCGGCCGCAAGCCCAACACGCTCGCCCGGATCAGCGAGGCCATGAAAGTCATCCGTGCGCTGGGCCGCGGTGACGAGGCGGACCTCGGTGGCACGGTCATCAAGTTCCCGTGGATCAAGCCGGGTGCCGAACTCCCCGTCTGGATGGCCGCGTACGGTCCCAAGGCGCTGAAGATGACCGGTGAGGAGGCCGACGGCTTCATCCTCCAGCTCGCCGACCTCTACCTGACCGAGTACATGGTCAAGGCCGTGAAGACCGCGGCCGCCGAGGCCGGACGCAACCCTGACGACGTCAAGATCTGTGTGGCGGCGCCCGCGTACGTCACCGAGGACGACTCGCCCGAGGCGCTCGCCCACGCGCGTGAGCAGTGCCGGTGGTTCGGCGGGATGGTCGGCAACCACGTCGCCGACCTCGTCTCCAAGTACGGCGAGCACTCCGCCGCCGTACCCGACGAACTCACCGACTACATCAAGTCCCGTGAGGGCTACGACTACTCGCACCACGGACGCAGCGGCAACCCCGACACCCAGTTCGTGCCCGACGAGATCGTCGACCGGTTCTGTCTGATCGGGTCGGCCGAGAAGCACATCGAGAAGCTGAACGCGCTGCGCGAGCTGGGTGTTGACCAGTTCGCCCTGTACGACATGCATGACGCTCAAGAGGCGGTCATCGAGGCGTATGGATCAACGGTCATTCCCGCCGTCAACGGTTGAGGGCCGGCTGCGGCCGTTGACGATCTCTCCCAATAGTTGACGACCGGTCTCAGCGGTTGATGGTCGACCCATTCATCAACCATTGACGGCATCGGATCAACTCGGCTCCACCCTGTTCCACCCCCTCAAGTCGTCCCCTTCCCACCTCCCCGGGAAGGGGGCCGCACCACCGCATCATCATCACCACCGCACCACCACCCCCACGGCGCCACCCGCACGGCCTTTCCCGTCCCGCCTCATCGATTGGCCTGCCCATGACCGACACCGTCCCCACGGGGCCGCCGATATCCCAGTCCGCCGACACCGACGGCCGGATCGAACTCAGCCCCGGGGCCTTCCCCGCCGACAGTCCCTTCGCCAACGAGGACCTGCGTCCCGTCCCCGTCTCCGAGCGCAAGTGGACGACGTACAACTTCGCGGCGCTGTGGATATCCATGGCCCACTGCATCCCCAGCTGGACCCTGGCCTCCGGCCTGGTCGCCCTCGGCATGGACTGGAAGCAGGCCGTCTTCACCATCGCCCTGGCCAACGTCATCGTGCTGCTGCCGATGCTGGCCACGGGCCACGCGGGGCCGAAGTACGGCATCCCGTTCCCTGTACTGGCCCGCGCCTCGTTCGGTCTTCGTGGTGCCAACGTTCCGGCGCTGATCCGTGCCGCCGTGGCCTGTGGCTGGTTCGGCATCCAGACCTGGATCGGCGGCAGCGGCATCTTCGCCCTGGGCTCCAAGCTCACCGGCGGTGAGTGGGAGAACGCGGGAAAGATCGCGGGCAACCCGTGGCCGCTGTGGCTCTGCTTCATCCTCTTCTGGGCCCTGCAGATCGCGATCATCTACCGCGGTATGGACTTCCTGCGGCACTTCGAGAACTGGGCCGCGCCCGTCGTGATCGTCGGCGCGTTCGCGCTGCTCATCTGGATCGCCGTCAAGGCGGACGGCTTCGGCGCGCTGCTCGACCAGCCCTCGAAGCTCGGCTGGGACGCGGACTTCTGGCCGGTCTTCTTCCCGTCCCTGATGGGCATGATCGGCTTCTGGGCGACCCTGTCCCTCAACATCCCCGACTTCACCCGCTTCGGCGCCAGCCAGAAGGCGCAGACCTGGGGGCAGTCCCTCGGTCTGCCGACGACGATGACGCTCTTCGCGATTCTCGCCGTGCTGGTCACCTCCGGTTCCGAGGCCGTCTACGGTGAGGCGATCTGGGACCCGGTGGCCCTCGCGGCCAAGACGGACAACGCCTTCGGTCTGCTCTTCGCACTCTTCATCGTGTTGATCGCCACGATCTCCGTCAACATCGCGGCGAACGTGGTCTCCCCGGCATACGACCTGTCCAACCTGGCCCCGAAGTTCATCAACTTCCGTACGGGCGCGCTGATCACGGGTGTCATCGGCATCCTGATCTTCCCGTGGAAGCTGATCTCCACGCCCGAGTTCTACATCTTCACCTGGCTCGGTGTGGTCGGCGGTCTGCTCGGCACGGTCGCGGGCATCCTGATCGCCGACTACTGGATCATCCGCCGTACCGTCCTGCACCTCGCCGACCTCTACACACCCGGCGGGCGCTACTGGTACACGAACGGCTGGAACTGGCGGGCGGTGCTGGCCTTCGCGGTCGGCGGCGTTCTGGCGGTCGGCGGCTCGTACTCGAACGTCGACGCCAAGGGCGCGAAGCTCGGCCCGTTCCCGACGGACGGACTCATCCCGTTCCTCAAGCCGCTCGCGGACTACGGATGGGCGATCGGCCTCGCCTCGTCGCTCGTCCTGTACGTCGCGTTGATGGCGCCGTTCGCTCGGGTGGAGCGCGCGGAGCGGGAGGGGCGCACGGTGAAGGCCGACCAGGTCGTCTGACGACGGCGGGCCGCGTTGGGATCCGCTCCTACTGAGCGGCCTCCAGCGCGGCCATCGCCTCCTTGGCGGCCTTGATGGCGCCCTTGTTGATCTCGTCCGTACTCGGCGCCTTCTTCGACTCGAAGTCACTGCCGTTGTACGTGATGACCACCATGGCGTTGGACGCCTGGACGAACACCTGGCCCTCGCGCGTCTGCTGCTTGTCCTCGGTGGTGAGGTTCACCACCGAGTAGGCCGCGTCCCCGAGACCGGGAACGACCCCTCCGCCGCTCTTCTCCGTCGTGCGCTGCTTGTAGGCGGCCTGGGCGGCCTGGTCCGATTTCTTGATTTCGTATGAAATGTCGAGCCAGCGGTAGTCGAAGCCCTTGAGCGCGTTCCACGAACAGGTGCGGCGCAGCGACTCGTCGGTCGACGGGATCTCCTTGCCGGCCGTCTTGGCGTCCGGCACCAGCGAGGTCACCGTCTTCTTCGACACGCCGGTGCAGGGCGCGGGCGAGGTGCGGTACGTGCGGCTCGCCGCGGCGGTCGACGGCGCGGACGGAGACGACCCGCCGTCGGGGGCGGCCTTCTTCTCCGCGGCCGGGGTCGCGGCGAACGGCCCGGACGACAACGACCAGCCCGCCAGGGCGAGCACGACAACCGGCAGCAGACGCGCGGTCAGAGCGAGAGGAAGAGAACGCACGGCGCACATTTCGTGGGGGACGGTGCGGGGAGTCCGCACAGCGGACGGGACGCCAGTGTCACATGCCTGCCTGTGGGGCGGTAGTACAAACTCGCTCCGTACCCGCGTGGTGACAGGCACTCACCCTTGACGGTCCATGAGCTCGTGCGATATCGGGGCATCGAGGGGCAGAGCCCGCTCGATACGGTCCACGGCGGCGAACGCCCCATACGCGACGAGCCGGACCAGACAGCGGTCCGTGTACGGCGGCCGCTTCCACGCCTTCCATGCCGCCACATCCTCGTCGGTGATCCGGTACGGAGCCAGCGCGGCCAGTATCGCCAGCCGCGCCCCGGGCCTGTTCCTCCGGTCCGGCAGGGCGTCCCACACCAACGGCTGATGCGTACCGTCCCACTCCGCGACGACGTTTCGTACGAGGTCCTGGTCGGCCTCGGTCAGCAGGTCGGCGCCTGCCAGGGCGGCCGTCCGCAGTGCCGCGTAGGCCGGGGCGACCGTCGTGCCTGCCGCCCAGGACGGGCCGGGGCCCGGGTCGCCGTCGAGGAGGGCGAGGCTCGTGCCCGGGGTGAGACGCCGGCGCAGGGTCTTCGCCAGGGAACGGCCGGCGAGGCTGCGGACCGGCCTGAACCGCTGGGTGTTGCCCGGCAGCAGGTTCTCCGTCAGCAGGGCCGAGACGATCCGGTTGATGAAGTGGAAGGACAGGGCGGTCCCCACGTACGCGGCGGTGTGCCGGGCGAAGAAGGGCAGCGGGGTGAGATCCGGGTGGCCCGGGACACGGGTCGCCTCGCCCCAGGCGACCATGCGCGCCTGCACCTCCTTGTCCGGGGTCCCGCCGCGGGCCAGACGCTCAGCGAGGGCGTGGTTGCCGGTGGCGTGCAGCAGGACGGTGTGCGCGTCCACGCAGAACGGACACCTGTTGGCGCGGGACACCCCGAGCGCGGCCAGCTCCTTGCCGGTGCGGCTGCCGTCGCCCGCGAGCAGCGACTCACGCATCAGGGCCCAGGTGGCGGCGAGGAGTTCGGGCGCGGACGACAGGACGACGAAGGTGACGGCGCCGTCGATGCCGAAGTCCTCGGAGAGCTGCCGGTAGACCTCGGCGGTCCGGCCGGTGGCGGACCTGGGCGGCGGAGGCTGGGTGTAGCGAAAGGGCGTGGTCACGAACGGGTAGCTGAAGGGTGTGGTCATACCGAGAACCCTCACTCCCGAGGGTGCCCCGAGGCGTCGTACGGCCGGAGGCAGTTGGCGGTGATCCGACACGACCGCGCCGGGCGCCGGACTACTGCGCCGGGAGTAGTCGCGGGGCCGTCCACAGGGCTGACGACCCTGTCCGTACGGCGGTCTACCGTACGGACATGAACGCGGACCAGGCCACCCTCAAACGGCTCGCCGACCTGGCGCTCGCCGTCGTGATCGGCGCGATCGTCGTGTCCGTGGCGGCCTTCGACAAGGACACCGCGCCGGTCGACTACGCGCTGATCGTGACCGGTTCGCTCGCGCTGGCCGCGTACCGGAAGGCGCCTCGCGCGGTGCTCGCCGTCACCACGGCCGCGCTGGCCGGCTATGTGCTGCACGCCGAGCCAGGGCTGGTGGCTGCCCTTCCGGTGATGGCCGCGGTCCACACGGCGGCACAGGCCGGGCACCGGAGCGCTGGCGCGGCCGCGGGCGGGGTGTTCCTCGGGGCGTGGCTCGCGACGGGAGTCACCTCCCAGGACACCGTCGAGCAGACCGCGTTGCTCGCGGGCTGGTTCCTGTGCGCCGTCGTGACCGGTCTCGCGGGCCGCAACTGGCAGGCGTATCTGCGCCAGACGGAACAGCGCGCGCTGGAGGCCGAACGCACCCGTGAGGAGGCGGCCCTGCGCCGCGCGGGCGAGGAACGCCTGCGCATCGCCCGCGAGTTGCACGACTCCCTCACGCACAGCATCTCGATCGTCAAGCTCCAGGCGGGAGTCGCCGTCCACCTCGCGCGCAAGCGCGGCGAGGAGATACCCCCGGCCCTGCTCGCCATCCAGGAGGCGAGCAGCGAGGCCATGCGCGAACTGCGAGCCACCCTGGAGGTGTTGCGCACCGACGAGCCGACCGGCAGCCCGGCCCTGCTCGTGGAGCGCGCCCGGGCCGCGGGCCTCGCCGTCGACCTGACCGTGACCGGCCACGAGCGCCCGCTGACGGCGACCGTGGACCGCGCCACGTACCGCATCGTCCAGGAGGCCCTGACGAACGCCGCCCGGCACGCCGGGCCCGCCAAGGTGGCCGTCCAACTGCAGTACGAAGAGCGCGAGTTGACGATACGCGTCGACGACGACGGCACCGCCGAACCGTCCCGGCCGTGCGCCGAGGGCATCGGGCTCACCGGCATGCGCGAACGCGTCACGGCCCTCGGCGGCACCCTGCACGCCGCCCCGCGCGCGGAGGGCGGTTTCTCGGTACGGGCCCGAGTGCCGCTGGACCTGCCGTGAGCGGCCTGATCAGGGTCGCGCTGGTCGACGACCAGGCCCTGATGCGCGCCGGGTTCCGGGCCCTCCTGGACGCCGAGGAGGGCATCGAGGTGGTCGGCGAGGCCGCCGACGGGGAACAGGGCCTGGCGCTGGTGCGCGCGCAGGTCCCGGACATCGCCCTCGTTGACGTCCAGATGCCGGTGATGACGGGCATCGAGGCGACCCGCCGCATCGCCGCGGATCCGCAACTGTCCGGCGTACGTGTGGTGATGCTGACCAACTACGGCCTGGACGAGTACGTCTTCGAGGCGCTGCGGGCCGGTGCCAGCGGTTTCTTGCTCAAGGACACCGAGCCCGCCGACCTGCTCCAGGCCATCGAGGTCGTCGCGCGCGGCGAGGCCCTGCTGTCGCCGTCCGTCACGCGCACGCTGATCGGCGAGTTCGTGGCCCGTCCCCCGGACCGGGCCAGCGCCCCCGGCCTGGAGTGCCTCACCCGCCGCGAACGCGAGGTCACCGCGCTCGCCGCCCGCGGCCTCACCAACGAGGAGATCGCCGCGCACATGGTCATCAGCCCCTTCACGGTCAAGACCCATGTCAGCCGCGCGATGACCAAGCTCGCCGCGCGGGACCGCGCCCAACTGGTCGTGTTCGCCTACGAGTCGGGCCTGGTCGCGGCCCGCGGGACGGCGGAGTGAGAGACGCGGGCGGGGGCGCGGGCGGCGCGAGTGCGGGCGGAGTGAGGGTGCCGGGGAGTGGAGTGAAGGCTTCCGTCGGGGTCTCGTGTGATGATCGGCGCGTGATCGCGATACGCCCGAGATCGGTCCGCAGCGTCGCCCTCGCCTGTCTGCTGGTGGTGGGGGTGAGCGGCTGCGGGCTCTCCGCCGAGCTGGACCGGGAGAGCAACCCCGAACGCAGGCCCACGCCGACACCGACTCCGGCCGTGGAAGTGCCGACCCGGGCGGCGAATCCGCCCCCGTCCGGGATCCCCACGCACTCTCCGTCCGTACCCGTCCAGGAGGGGCAGGGCTGTCCGCCGTCAGGCCTGCGCTTCCGGGCCGACGAGGGCGACGCGGCCATGGGACTGCGCGCCATGGGCCTCGACGTCATCAACTGCGGTGACCGCCCGTACAAGTTGAACGGCTACCCGGCCGTCACCGTCCTCGACGCCTCGGGCGACCCCTTCCCGGGCGTACGGACCGTCGAGGGCACGGACAAGGTGTCCATGGCACCGGAGGACCCCGGACCCCGAGCACTGACCCTCGAACCCGGCGAGAGCGCACACGCGGCGTTGTACTGGCGGATGCACAACCAGGACGGCGTGTATCTGCGCGTGGCCGCGAAGAAGGGGGACGACACCGTGACCGTGCGGCCTCCGTATGCGCTGGACATCGGCCCGGAGAACATCCTGGGGACGTCGGCCTGGCAGCCCTCGCAGTAGCCCTCGGAGCAGGGGGGCGTGGCGGGCTGCGTACGATCGCCGGACGCCCGCTCGCAGTCCGGACGCCCGCGCCGCAGTGAGGAGTTCCCCCGTGTTCACGACCCGACCCACGCTCCAGGGCACCTTCGGGATGGTGTCCTCCACGCACTGGCTGGCCTCGCAGTCGGCGATGGCCGTGCTGGAGGACGGCGGCAACGCGTACGACGCCGCCGTCGCCGCCGGATTCGTGCTGCACGTCGTCGAGCCGCACCTCAACGGGCCCGCCGGCGAGGTGCCGATCATCCTCGCCCCGGCGGGCGGCGAGGTACGGGTGCTGTGCGGACAGGGCGTGGCACCGGCCGGGGCCACGATCGCCCACTACAGGGGACTGGGTTTGGATCTCGTACCCGGTACCGGACCCCTCGCGGCCGCGGTTCCCGGGGCCTTCGACGCGTGGATGCTGCTGCTGCGCGACCACGGCACGAAGTCCCTGGCGGACGTCCTGAAGTACGCCATCGGGTACGCGGAGGACGGGCACGCGCCCGTGGAGCGCGTCGGCGAGACCGTCGAGACGGTACGGGAGCTCTTCGAGACCGAGTGGACGTCCTCGGCCGACGTGTACCTGCCGGACGGGCGGCCCCCGCGGCCGGGCGAGCTGTTCCGGAATCCGGCGCTGGCCGCGACCTGGAGGCGGCTGGTCGCGGAGGCCGCGGAGGAGGCGGGAGCCGCTGAGGAGGCGGGGGCCCACACGGAGGTCGATGCCGGTCGGGAGCCCGGAGTCGGTCACGAGTACGGAGCCCGTCAGGAGCCCGGGGCACGGGACGGTGGTGAGCGGATCGCCGAGATCGAGGCGGCGCGGCGGATCTGGCGCGAGGGCTTCATCGCGGAGGCCCTGGTACGGCAGGCGGCCCGGCCCACCATGGACACCAGCGGTGAACGGCACTCCGGCACGCTGACGGCGGCCGACCTGGCCGGCTGGTCCGCGTCCTACGAGTCGCCGGCCACGTACGACTGGCGGGGCTGGACCCTGTGCAAGGCCGGTCCCTGGAGTCAGGGCCCGGTGCTCCTCCAGCAGCTGGCCCTGCTGCCGCCGGAGCTGCCGCGGTACGGCTCCGCCGAGTACGTGCACCTGCTGATCGAGGGCTGCAAGCTCGCGATGGCCGACCGGGAGGCCTGGTACGGGGACGCGGGCGAGGTCCCCCTGGAGGAGCTGCTGTCGGCGGAGTACAACGCCGGGCGGCGGGCGCTGGTAGGGGAGAAGGCCTCCTACGAGCTGCGGCCGGGCAGCCCCGGCGGACGGGCCCCACGGCTCAGCGGGCACGCGCGCGTGGTGGCCGCGGGGGAGGACGGGTTCGACGTGCTGGGGGTGCCTGGGGCGGGGGAGCCGACGGTGGCCGGGGGCGCGAGTGGGACGGCCGTGGACGCCGGCCAGGCTGGTGCGGGCCTGGGAGAGGCGGGCCTGAGAGAGGCGGCCATCGCCGAGCGGCAGACGCCTCCCGCGCCCGGTGGGCCCGACGTCTCCGCCGACGGGGCGACCCGGGGCGACACCTGTCACCTCGACATCGTCGACCGCTGGGGCAACATGGTCGCGGCCACGCCCAGCGGCGGCTGGCTGCAGTCCAACCCGGTCGTGCCCGAGCTGGGCTTCCCGCTCGGCACCCGGCTCCAGATGGCCTGGCTGGACGAGGGGCTGCCCAACTCCCTCACGCCGGGCCGCCGTCCGCGTACGACGCTCACGCCCTCGCTCGCGCTGCGGGACGGGGTGCCGGTCATGGCCTTCGGCACGCCCGGCGGCGATCAGCAGGACCAGTGGCAGCTGCACTTCTTCCTCGCCGTCGCCCTGCGCGCGGAGGTACGCGGCGGCCCGGACCTCCAGGGCGCCATCGACGCCCCGAACTGGCACAACGACAGCTTCCCCGGCTCCTTCTACCCGCGCGGCATGCGCCCCGGCAGCGTCACCGTAGAGTCCCGCATCGACCCGGAGGTGGTGGAGGAGCTGCGCCGCCGCGGCCACGACGTCCAGGTCGGCGACGCCTGGTCCGAGGGCCGGCTGTGCGCGGTGGCGAGGGACCCGCGGACCGGAGTGCTGTCGGCGGCGGCGAACCCGCGAGGGATGCAGGGGTACGCGGTCGGACGCTGAGGCCGGCCCCGGTTCCGGCCCCGGAACAGGTTCCGATCCCGGTCCCGATCCAGGTCCAGGTCCAGGTCCAGGTCCCGGCCCGGCGCGGCTCACGCGGCGCTGATCTCGTAACACCCGTTGTTCATGGTGATTCCACCCGGGATACACCAGACGGGTGTGGATTGTCAGTGGCGCGTGCTCTCATGGAGGCATGATCCAGGACATCGAAACCATCGACGAGTTTCTCGCACACCGCACCGCAGATGTGGAAGAGGCCGTCCGCACGGCGGCCGCCACGGAGATCATGCCGCGCTTCCGGCAGCTCGCGGCGCACGAGATAGACGAGAAGGCCGGCCCGCACGACCTGGTCACGGACGCCGACCGCAAGGCCGAGGAGTACCTCACCGAGGCGCTGGTCAAGCTGCTGCCCGGCTCGGTCGTCGTGGGCGAGGAGGCGGTCCACGCCAACCCCGCGACGTACGAGGCGATCAAGGGCGAGGCGCCGGTCTGGATCGTCGACCCGGTGGACGGCACCCGACAGTTCGTCCACGGCGACCCCGGCTTCTGCACGCTGGTTGCGCTCGCCCACCGCGGAGTCCTGCTGGCGTCCTGGACGTACGCACCGGCCCGCGACCAACTCGCCGTCGCCGTCCGCGGCAAGGGCGCCCTCCTCGACGGCGAACCCCTCCGCGCCGGCTCGCCCGCACCGGGCCGTGACCTCGAAGTGGCCACGTCCCACCCGGACTACACGACGGAAGACCAGAAGCGCGCGCTCCTCGGCCTCTGGACGGAAGGCGTCGGCCCGCGCGCGTGCGGCTCGGCCGGACTTGAGTACCTCGCTGTCGCCCGGGGCGAGTTGGATGCCGTTGGATTTTCCTGGGAGGCCGCCTGGGATCACGCGGCGGGCATCCTGCTCGTCGAGGAGGCGGGTGGCGCGCACCTGACGCTCTCGGGGGAGCCCTTCCGCATAACCGGCGGCAACACGCTTCCGTTCACGGCGGCTCGGGACGCGGCCACGGCCCGCCGGATCCTCGGGCTGCTGTCGGGCGGGGCCTGACCCGTGACAGGCCGGGGCCGGGGCTGAGGCGGGGCCTGACCTGTGGCGGCCCGGGGCTGAGGCGGGGCCGTCGGAGGTCCGGCATATCCTGATCCCCAGTGGCCGTCGGCTGACAAAGGAGTCCGAAGGTGCCGTCGATGCTCGATGCCGTCGTGGTGGGTGCGGGGCCGAACGGTCTGACGGCTGCCGTGGAGCTGGCCCGGCGCGGCTTCTCCGTGGCCGTCTTCGAAGCGCGCGACACGGTCGGAGGAGGCGCCCGCACCGAGGAGCTGACCCTGCCCGGCTTCCGGCACGACCCGTGCTCCGCCGCGCATCCCCTGGGCATCAACTCGCCCGCGTTCCGCGCGATGCCGCTGGCGAGGTACGGCCTGGAGTGGCTGCAGCCCGAACTGCCCATGGCGCACCCCTTCCTGGACGGCACGGCGGCCGTGCTGTCGCGCTCCGTGGCGGAGACGGCCGCCTCGTTCGGGCCGCGTGACGCGGGCACGTACCGCAGACTCGTCGAGCCGTTCACGCACACCTGGGACACCCTGGCGCGGGACTTCATGTCCCTGCCGCTCACCGCGCTGCCGCGCGACCCGGTCACCCTCGCCCGGTTCGGCCTGGCCGGACTGCCGCCCTCGACATGGCTGATGCGCCGGTTCCGCGACGACCGGGCCAGGGCCCTGTTCGCCGGACTGGTCGCGCACGTCATGGCACCGCTGGGCAGCATCGCCACCGGCGCCGTCGGCCTCGTCTTCGCGCTGGCCGCCCACGCTCGGGGCTGGCCCGTCGCCCGCGGCGGCTCCCAGTCGATCTCCGACGCGCTGACCGCGTACCTGAAGGACCTCGGTGGCTCCGTCCACACCGACTACGAGGTCAAGCGTCTCGACGACCTGCCGCCCGCGCGCGCGTACGTCTTCGACACCTCGCCCACCGCGCTGGCCCGTATCGCGGGCTTCGGGCGGTACTACGAGCGGTTCCGGTACGGGGCGGGCGTGTTCAAGGTCGACTACGCCCTCGACGGACCGGTGCCGTGGACCGCGAAGGAAGCCCGGGCCGCCGGCACCGTCCAGATCGGCGCGAGCAGCAAGGAGATCGGCACCGCCCTGCGCGCGGCCTCCCGGGAGGGCCGTGCCCCGGACGCGCCGTTCCTGATCACCGTGCAGCCGAGCGTCGTCGACCCGTCCAGGGCACCGGCCGGAAAGCACGTCTTCTGGGCGTACGGGCATGTGCCGAACGGCTGGACCGGGGACCTCACGGACACGATGGAGCGCCAGCTGGAGCGGTTCGCGCCCGGCTTCCGGGACCGCGTCCTCGCCCGCGCCACGGCGGGCCCACCCGAACTCGCCGCGCGCAACGCCAACTACGTGGGAGGCGACATCGCCTGCGGCGCGGCCTCCGGCCTCCAGCTGATGCTGCGCCCCAAGCTGTCCCTGTTCCCGTACAGCACCCCGCACCCGGCGGTGTTCATCTGCTCCTCGGCCACTCCGCCGGGCGCGGGCGTGCACGGCATGTCGGGACACAACGCGGCCAAGGCCGTGTGGAGGAGGCTGCGTCAGTCATGACCGCCATCGAGTTCGTCCAGGGCGACATCACCCGGCAGAGCGTGGACGCGATCGTCAACGCCGCGAACTCCTCCCTGCTGGGCGGCGGAGGCGTGGACGGCGCCATCCACCGGCGCGGCGGCCCCGAGATCCTGGCGGAGTGCCGCAAGCTCCGTGCCTCGCACTACGGCAAGGGCCTGCGGACCGGCCAGGCCGTCGCCACCACGGCGGGCAATCTGGACGCGCGCTGGGTGATCCACACGGTCGGCCCCGTCTTCAGCCCGAGCGAGGACCGCTCGGAGCTGCTGGCCTCCTGCTACCGGGAGTCGCTGCGGGTCGCCGACGAACTGGGAGCGCGGACCGTCGCGTTCCCGGCGGTCTCCGCCGGTATCTACGGATGGCCGATGGACGACGCCGCCCGCATCGCGGTCGGGACGGTACGGGACACCGAGACGGCGGTCACCGAGGCCAGGTTCGTCCTCTTCGACGAGCTGGCGTACGAGGCGTTCACCGCGCAGCTCCCCTGACCTGCCCTCAGGATCACACAAAGTCCGACAGGGTCATTGCTCCGATTGTGTTCGGGTCCTAGGGTTTTCTGTGGCTCAGTAGGTGTCTTTGTCCTCAGCGGTCGCATTCTGTCCTGACATCAACTTCCGTCTGTCAGTCGCTTCGACCAGCTCGACAGAGCTGACGCTCCCTCAGTTCGCGCACCCCACATGTCGTACCGAGGAAGGCCACAGTCATGCCGCACCCGCACCCGCACGCCCAGATGCCCCCCGTCAGCCGCCGCCGACTGCTTGAGGGAGGGGCCGCCGTCCTCGGTGTGCTCGCCCTGCCCGCGTCGTCAGCCCCGACGTACGCCGCCGAAAGGCCCGGGACCGCAGCCGGCACACCGGAGTGGAACGGCGCCATCGACGTCTTCCGGGTGGGGACCGAGCCGCCCCACACCACGCTCACCCCGTACGCGGACGTCGGTCAGGCGCTGGCCGGTGACCGTACGCGCTCGCCGTACCGGATGAGTCTCGACGGGAAGTGGAAGTTCGCCTACGCCGACCGGCCCGACGACCGGGACACCGACTTCCACCGCACGGACGTCGACGACAGCTCCTGGGACACCATCCCGGTCCCCTCCGCCTGGCAGGTGCACGGCTACGACTTCCCGATCTACATCAACATCACGTATCCCTACTGGGGTCCCAACGGCCTGGGCGAGGAGCCGCAGCCGCCCGCTGCTCCGACCCGCTACAACCCCGTGGGCCAGTACCGGCGCACCTTCACCGTCCCCGAGGGATGGGACGGGCGGCGGACGTTCCTGCACTTCGAGGGCGTGAAGTCCGCCCACTACGTGTGGATCAACGGCGAGTTGGTGGGCTACAGCGAGGACTCCTACGTCCCCGCCGAGTACGACATCACCCCGCACCTCAAGCCCGGCACCAACCAGATCGCGGTGGAGGTGTACCGCTACTCCGACGGTGACTGGCTGGAGGACCAGGACATGATCCGGCTGAGCGGCATCTTCCGCTCGGTCCACCTGTACTCCACACCGGCCGTGCACCTGCGCGACTTCAAGCTGGACACCCCGCTGAGCAATGACTACAAGGCCGCCGAGTTGTCGGTCACCGCGAGCGTGCGCGCCTACGGAGACGGCAAGGACAAAGGCAAAGGTGAGGGCACGGACAAGGGCAAGGCCGGCGGTGGTGGCAGCGGGCGGTACTCAGTCGAGACGCAGCTCTACGACGCGCGCGGGCACGCCGTCTGGTCCCGTCCGCTGCAGCAGGCCGTCGACCTCGGCTCGACCCCGGCCGGCGAGGACGTGACCGTACAGGCCGCCAGGGCCGTGCCCGCGCCGAAGCTGTGGTCGGCCGAGGACCCGTACCTCTACACGGCCGTGCTGCGGCTGCGGGACCCGGCGGGCAAGGTCGTCGAGACGCTCTCGCACCGGGTCGGCCTGCGGGAGTTCGCGCTCAAGGGCGGGCTGATGCGCATCAACGGCAGACCCGTCTCCTTCCGGGGCACCAACCGGCACGAGATGCATCCCGACCGCGGCACCGCGCTCACCAGGGCGGACATCGTCAGGGACATGGAGATCGTCAAGCGGCTGAACATCAACACGGTCCGCACCTCGCACTATCCCAACAACACGCTCTGGTACGAACTCGCCGACGAGTACGGCCTGTACCTCGTGGACGAGACCAACCTCGAAACCCACGGCATCCGCGGCGAGTACCCGGGCAACCACGCCGACTGGAGCAGGGCCTGTGTGTCCCGCGCCCAGAACATGGTCCACCGCGACAAGAACCACGCCTCCGTCGTCATCTGGTCGCTCGGCAACGAGGCGGGCGGCGGCAGCACGTTCGTCGCCATGCACGACTGGATCCGCTCCTACGACCCCACCCGCGTCATCCAGTACGAGGGCGACGACCGCCCGGGGATCAGCGACATCCGCTCGGAGATGTACGACAGCCCCGCGCGCGTCGAGCAGCGGGCGAAGGACACCGCCGACACCCGCCCGTACGTCATGATCGAGTACTCCCACTCGATGGGGAACTCGACGGGCAACTTCCAGAAGTACTGGGACCTGATCCGCCGCCACGACGTCCTCCAGGGCGGCTGGATCTGGGACTTCGTCGACCAGTCACTGAGCTGGCCGACCCCGAGGCGGGTGCTGTTCACCGAGGCCGGGCCCGGCAGGGTGCGCGGTGAGATCCAGGCGGGCAGCGCGACCTTCGACCGTGAGAAGGGGCTGTCCGGCAGTACGGTCTTCGCCCGTGACACCGGCCTCGACATCACGGGGTCGCTGACGCTGGAGGCCTGGGTCACCCCGTCCGTGACCGGCTACCATCAGCCGCTCATCGCCAAGGGCGACACCCAGTACGCCCTGAAGCAGTCGGACAGGACTCTGGAGTTCTTCATCCACGGCGGCGGCCAGTGGATCACCGCGAGCTGGGGGCTGCCGGACGACTGGACCGGCAAGGAGCACCATGTCGCGGGCGTCTTCGACGCGGAGGCGGGCACGCTGACCCTCTACGTCGACGGCGCGGCGAAGGCCACCCGGACCACCACCCGGCGGCCCGACAACAACACCGCACCGCTGTCGCTCGCCACCGATGTCGACAACCCGACCCGGGAGTTCAGCGGCACGATCCGACGGGCGCGCGTGTACGCCCGCGCCCTGTCCGCGACCGAACTCGCGTCGGACGGGCGCGGACCCGGCGACGACGGGGTGCGGTTCTGGTTCGACGCGGCCACCGTCGAGGTCACCGAGAAGCGGCCGAAGGAGCGCACGTTCTTCGCGTACGGAGGCGACTGGGGCGACCACCCCAACGACGGTGCCTTCGTCGCGGACGGCATCGTCACCGCCGACCGCGGACACACGGGCAAGGCCGCGGAGGTCAAGCAGGTCTACCAGGCGATCAACGCCGCACCGGCATCCGGTAGATCCCTCGCCGCCGGAGCCGCCGTCACCCTCACCAACGAGTACCTGTTCACCAACCTCCGTGACTTCGACGGGAGTTGGAGCCTCGTGGCCGACGGGGAGGTCGTACGGCGCGGGAAGTTGAGCCGCGCCCAGCTGGACGTCCCGCCGCTCAGCAGCAAGGACATCACCGTGCCCTTCCGGCTGCCGGCCGACCCGGCGCCCGGGGCGGAGTACTTCCTGCAGCTGTCCTTCACCACCAAGGAACGCACGAAGTGGGCGAAGGCCGGCTTCGAGGTGGCCAAGAAGCAGCTCCCGGTCGACGCCGACAGCCCGCCCGTGCGGCCCGTCCCGCTGGAGCGCGTGCCCGCCCTGCGCCACCAGGACGGCGAACGGTCCATCACGGTCCAGGGCAAGGGCTTCTCCGTCACCGTCGACAAGCGCACGGGCGTCATCACCTCGTACGAGGCCCGTGGCACCCGGCTGATCACGTCCGGGCCCGTGCCGAACTTCTGGCGGGCACCGATCGACAACGACAGGGGCAACGGCCAGCACGTCCGCAACCAGACCTGGCGCGACGCGGGGACCCTGCGGAAGGTGACGGACGTCAGCGTGCGCGCCCTGCGTGACCGGGCCGTCGAGATCAAGGTCGCGGGGACCCTGCCCACGACCACCGAATCGACGTACACCACCACGTACACGGTCTTCGGCAACGGCGAGATCAAGGTCGACAACACCCTGCACCCGGGCGCGGCGAACCTGCCGTACATCCCGGAGGTCGGCACCCTGCTGTTCCTGCCGGGGCGGCTGGAGCGCCTGCACTACTACGGCCGGGGCCCCGAGGAGAACCACTGGGACCGCAACACCGGCACCGACGTGGGCCTTTACTCCGGGACCGTCTCCGGGCAGTGGACGTCCTACATCCGCCCGCAGGAGAACGGCAACAAGACCGACGTCCGCTGGGCCGCGCTGACCGACCGCGGCGGCGCCGGGCTGCTGGTCTCCGGCGAACCGCTCCTTGAGGTCAACGCCTCGCACTTCACCCCGGAGGACCTGTCGGTCGGGACGCGCCACGACTACCAGCTGACCCCGCGGGACGAGGTCGTACTCCGCCTGAATCACCGGCAGATGGGGGTGGGCGGCGACAACAGCTGGGGCGCGCACACGCACGACGAGTACAAGCTCTTTGCCGACCGGGACTACTCCTACACGTACCGGCTGCGTCCGTTGACCGACGTCGACACGGCGATGGAGGCCTCGCGGCGGCCCACGGCGGGGGAGTTCTCCGGGTAGTACGGCGGGAAGTTCTCCCCGGGTAGTACGGCGGGGAGTTATCCGACGACGTTCTCCGACGGAGTTCCCCGACGAGTTTCTCCGAGGAGCGGCGACACGCCCGCCGTCCGGTCTCCGATGTTTTCGATCTTGTGTTTGGTGAGACGTAGGCTCGCCTCAGCAGGGGAGAACGGCTCGGGGACCGTACGGGGTGGGGCATGGTGCACGAAGACGAACTGATCCGGCCGGTGCCGGAGTTGCTGAAGCGGCATGCCGCGAGGGCAGGCGACCGGGTCGCGTTCTCGGACTCCGCGCGTGGTGTGACGTACGGGGAACTGGAGCGGCGCACAGGGAAGTTGGCCGGTCACCTGGCGGGAGCGGGACTCCGCCGGGGCGACCGGGTCGCGGTCCTGCTGGGCAACTGCGTCGAGCTGGTGGAGAGTTGCCTCGCCGTGACGCGGGCGAGCGGGGTCGGTGTCCTGCTGAACCCCCGCTCCTCCGACGCGGAACTCACGCACCTGCTGGCGGACAGCGGCGCCTCGGTGATCGTCACGGATCGGGCGCACCTCGGCCAATTGGCAAGGCTGGGGCCGGAGTTCGGCCGCCTTCGAGTGCTGATCACCGGAGCCGGGCCGGTGCCCGCGGAGGCCCCCGGCGGGACCGTACTCCTCGATACGGCGATTGCCGGCGAGGGCGTCGAACCGGCGCGCGACGATCTCGGACTCGACGAGCCGGCCTGGCTGCTCTACACCTCCGGAACCACTCATCATCCCAAGGGAGTTGTGTCCACGCAGCGCACCGCGCTCTGGTCGGCGCAGGCCTGCTACGCGCCGATCTTCGGGCTCTCGCCCGGGGAGCGGCTGCTGTGGCCGCTCCCGCTGTTCCACAGCTTCGGGCACTCGCTCGCCGTACTGGGCGTCGTCGCCACCGGTGCGAGTGCGCACATCATCGGTGAACTCCTGCCGCCCGGTGGGCTGTTGCGCGTACTCGACGAGGCGCACGAGCGGCCGGAAGGACCGTTCACGCTGATGGCCGGTGTTCCCGCGACCTACCACCGGCTCGTGTCGGCGGCCGGGGAGACCGCCAGGCCCTCGCGCACCGGGCTGCGGCACTGCGTCGTCGCGGGCGCGCCGAGTCCGCCGTCGCTCGCTCTGGCAGTGGAGGAGGTGCTCGGGGCACCCCTGCTGGACGCGTACGGCAGTACCGAGACGTGCGGGATGATCGCCGTGAACCGGCCCGACGGGCCCAGGGTCGACGGCTCGTGCGGGCCTCCGGCGCCCGGCACGGACGTACGGCTCGTCGATCCCCGCTCCGGGAACGACGTCGCGGACGGCGACGAGGGCGAGGTGTGGGTGCGCGGCCCCGGGCTCATGACCGGCTACCACAACCAGCCCGAGGCGACCGCCGCCGCGCTCAAGGACGGCTGGTACCGCACCGGGGATCTGGCCCGGCGGGTCGAGCACGGTCATCTCGCCCTCACCGGCCGGGTCAGTGAACTGATCATCACGGGTGGCGAGAACATCCACCCCACCGAGATCGAACAGGCCCTGCTCAGCTGCCCCGGAGTGGCCGACGCCGTCGTCGTGGGTGCCCCGCACGACGTCCTCGGCGAGGTCCCGGTCGCCTTCGTCGTGCCCGGTCCCGGTGGGCTCGACCCGCAGCGCGTGCTGAGGACGTGCCGGACCCTGCTGTCCGACCACAAGGTGCCCGCGGAGATCCACGAGATCGCCGCCGTGCCGCGTACGGCGTCAGGCAAGATCGCGCGCCGTGCGGTTGTTCCGGGTCTGGCGCGGCCCGCGCCCGACCTCCGGTTCCAGCCCGAAAAACCCGAGGCACGCGAAGCCTCCGAAGCGCGCGAAACGCCCGGAGCGCCCGGAGCGCCCGAAACGGTCGGGGTATCCGCAGTCGAAGTGCCTGAAAAGCCGGGCCTGTTGAGCGCCTCTGCCTCGGCGCTGCGCGAGCGGCTTGCTCCCCTCTCCGCGGAGGAACGCGAGCGCGTGCTGCGCGAGACCGTGCTCTCCGTGACGGCGGAGATCCTCGGCGAGCAGCCGTACGAACGGCGAGACGCGGAGCGGCCCTTCATCGAACTGGGGCTCACTTCCCTGGGCGCCGTCACGCTGATCGAGCGGCTGGGCGCGGCGACCGGGCTGCGGCTGCCGACCACGCTTGTCTACGACTCCCCGACCCCCGCCGACGTGGCACGCCACCTGCGGACCGCCCTCTTCGCCCCGGGGACAACGGGTGCCGGGGGCCACGCGGCCGACCCGGGCGAGGACGACGACCCGGTGGTCGTCGTCGCCATGGGCTGCCGCTACCCCGGTGACGTCGAGTCGCCGGAGGACCTGTGGCGGCTGGTCTCCGAAGGCAGGGACGCCGTCTCGGAGTTCCCCACCGACCGTGGCTGGGACCTGGCCGCCCTTTACGACCCCGATCCGGACCGCCTCGGGACGTCGTACGCGCGCAGCGGCGGGTTCCTGCACGGGGCCGCCGATTTCGACGCGGGTCTGTTCGGGATCTCGCCGCGCGAGGCGCTGGCCATGGACCCGCAGCAGCGACTGCTGCTCGAAACCTCGTGGGAGGTCTGGGAACGCGCCGGGATCGACCCGGCGTCTCTGCGCGACAGCGACACCGGCGTGTTCGTCGGCGTGATGTACGCGGACTACGCCGACCGATTCGGCACCGGGCCCCACGAGTTGGAGGCGCATCTGGGCCTGGGCTCGGCCGGCAGCGTCGCTTCCGGGCGGATCGCCTACACGTACGGGTTGCGCGGCCCGGCGATCACCCTCGACACCGCGTGCTCGGCCTCGTTGGTGTCGCTGCACTGGGCGGCGCGTGCGCTGCGCTCCGGGGAGTGCTCGATGGCCCTGGCGGGCGGTGTCACGGTGATGGCGACACCGAGGTCGTTCACCATGTTCAGCAGGCAGCGCGGGCTGTCGCCCGACGGTCGCTGCAAGTCGTTCGCCTCGTCGGCGGACGGCACCGGCTGGGGCGAGGGCGTCGGGCTCGTCCTGCTGGAGCGGCTCTCCGACGCGCGGCGCAACGGACATCCGGTGCTGGCCGTGCTGCGGGGTTCCGCCGTCAACTCCGACGGGGCGTCCAACGGGCTCACCGCACCCAACGGCCAGGCCCAGCGGCAGCTCATCGCCCGCGCACTCGCCGACGCCGGGCTCCGGGGGAGAGACGTCGACGTGGTGGAGGGGCACGGCACCGGCACGAGGCTGGGCGACCCGATCGAGGCGGGCGCGCTGCTGGCCACGTACGGACAGGACCGCGCCCCGGAGCAGCCGCCGCTCTGGCTGGGCTCGGTCAAGTCCAACCTCGGGCACACCCAGGCGGCCGCCGGGGTCGCCGGAGTCATCAAGATGGTGCAGGCCATGCGGCACGCGGAACTGCCCGCGACACTGCACGCCGAAACGCCGTCCCCGCATGTCGACTGGTCCTCCGGCCGGGTGGAACTGCTGACCGTGGCCCGGCCCTGGCCGTCGTCGCCCGGCCGGCCGCGCCGGGCGGGCGTATCGGCGTTCGGGATCGGCGGGACCAACGCCCACGTGATCCTCGAAGAGGCGCCGGGGGTCCGGGTCCGGGAAGGGGCTCCGGCGCTCCGCGAAGAGGCGCCGGCGGTCCGGGACGAGGCGCTCGCACCGCCCACGGACGGATGGCAGGGCGCTCGGACGGCCAGGCGTGCTGAGACGGCCGAGCGTGCCGAGACGGCCGACACGGCTGATGTGGCGACGCCGCCGCTGCCCCGGGTGCCCTGGCTGTTGTCAGGAGCCGATGAGTCCGCCCTGCGTGGCCAAGCACGGCGGCTGGCCGCCGAGTTGACCGCCAAGCCCGCCGTGCCGGTCCCCGCCGATTCGGCCGACATCGCCCTCTCCCTCGCCGTGTCGAGGTCGGCGCTCACGCATCGCGCCGCGATACTCCCGGGGGACCGGGCGTTGGCCGGGCTCCGGGCTCTCGCGGAGGGCGACCGCGCACCCGGAACCGTCCAGGGTGTCGCCGACCCCGGCATCCGTACGGCGTTCCTGTTCACCGGGCAGGGCGCCCAACGCGTCGGCATGGGACGGGAGTTGACCGAGACCTTCCCCGCGTTCGCGACCGCCTTCGACGAGGTGTGCAGAGCACTCGACGGACGACTCGAACGCCCGCTGCGCAAGGTGGTGTTCGTTGAGGACGGTTCACCGGACGCCGCGCTCCTCGACCGTACGGACTTCACCCAGGCCGCTCTGTTCGCCTTCGAGGTGGCGCTGTTCCGGCTGCTCGAATCCTGGGGCGTACGGCCCGACTTCCTGGTCGGACACTCGGTCGGGGAACTCGCCGCGGCGCATGTGGCCGGGGTGCTGGACCTGCCCGACGCCGCCGCCCTCGTCGCGGCCCGTGGCCGTCTGATGCGGGCGCTGCCGGAGGGCGGGGCGATGGTCGCGCTGAACGCGGCCGAGGGTGAGGTCGTCCCCGTACTGACCGACCTCGGTCTCGCGGACCGGGTCGCGATCGCCTCCGTGAACGGGCCGCGCTCCGTGGTGATCTCCGGCGTACGCGACGCCGTACTCGCCGTCGCGGACACGTTCGCGGAGCGTGGGCACAGGGCTGTACGGCTGCGGGTGAGCCATGCCTTCCACTCGCCGCTGGTGGAGCCGATGCTCGACGAATTCCGGCGCGTGGCCGAGGAGTTGACGTACAGGGCGCCGCGGATTCCGGTGGTGTCCACTGTGTCCGGGCGTCCGGCCGACGCGGGGGCCGGAGAACTCTGCTCGGCGGAGTACTGGGTACGGCATGCCCGACTGCCGGTGCGGTTCGCGGACGCCGTGCGGTGGCTCGGTGAGAACGAGGACGTCGGGGCCTTCCTGGAGGTCGGTCCCGGCCCCGTGCTCACTGTGGCGGCCGAGGGCGTGCTGTCGCGTCCCGGCATCGGCGGTGGTGCCGAATTCGCCGCGGCCATTGGGCAGTTGTCGGGTGAGCCCGGACTGCGGGAATCCGAGTCGTTGTTGTCGGCCGTGGCCCGGCTGCATGTGCGTGGCGTGGGGGTCGACTGGGCCGCGGTGTTCGCCGGTTCGGTGGCGCGGCGGGTCGATCTGCCGACGTACGCCTTCCAGCGGCGGCGGTACTGGCTGGACGCTCCCCGTGCGGGTGCGGGTGCGGGTGCGGGTGCGGGTGCCGGTGTTGGGGCCCGGGGTGACGCGTACGGGCATCCGTTGCTCGGCCCGGCGTTCACGGTGCCGGACACGGACCGGACGGTGCTGTCCGGGCGGCTCTCGACGGTCGCACAGCCCTGGCTCGGCGACCATGTGATCGCCGGGAGGGTACTCATTCCCGCGACCGCCTTCGTGGAGATGGCCGTCCGCGCCGGCGACGAGGTCGGCTGCGCCCGCCTGGACGAACTCGTGGTCGTGGCGCCGCTCGTGCTGTCCGGTGGTGCGGGGGTACAGGTCCAGGTGGTGGTCGGTCCGGGGGACGACTCCGGGCGGCGTTCCGTCGACATCTACTCGCGCCCGGACGAACCGGGTGAGTCCGAGGCCGCGGGGGAGGGCTGGACCCGGCACGTCACCGGGTCGCTGAGCGGGGCGCCCTCGGCGACGACGGACCCGGCGGAGAGCGACCTGAAGGTGTGGCCCCCCGAAGGCGCCGTGGAAGTACAACTCGCCGACGCGTACGAGGCGCTGGCGGACGGTGACCTCGGATACGGGCCCGCGTTCCAGGGCGTCCGTGCCGTGTGGCGGCGAGGAGCGGAACTCTTCGCGGAGGTCCGGCTCCCCGAGGAACAGGCCCCGGACGCCGCACGCTTCGGCATCCATCCGGCCCTGCTGGACGCGGCGGTGCACAGCATGCTGCTCGCCGGGCCCGGAGCGGAGGCTGGGTTCGGCTCCGAGCGCGGCTCAGGTTCCGTACGGCTCCCGTTCGCGTGGAGTGGTGTGCAGTTGTACGCCGATGGGGCGAACGAGGTACGGGTGCGGATGACGCCGACGGGACCGGGGGCCGTCACGGTGACGCTCGCCGACACGGCGGGGCGGCCGGTGGCCGGAGTCGAGTCACTCGTCACCCGAGAACTGCCCGGCGGCCGGCTGGATTCGGCGGACGACGTGGTGCGGCGGGCGTTGCTGCGGCCCGACTGGGCGCCGGTCGTCCCGGTTGCCAACCCGCCTGCCGAATCCGGTGGACGGGCCTGGACGGTGCTGGGGCCGGACGAGTTGGGCCTCGGCGCGTACCTTCCGTCGTCGGGTGACGCGGACACTCCGCCGGCCGGAAAGTCCTCCGCGCCCGACGTCCTGGTGCTCACGGCGCTCACCCCCGCCGTCACCCCCGATCCCGTCTCCGCAACCCATCAACTGACCGGCAGGATCCTGGAAGCACTGCGGACCTGGCAGGCCGATCCACAGGCGGCGGGTTCACAGCTGCTCGTCGTGACCCGGGACGCCACCGCACCGGTCCCGGACCTGGCCGGAGCCGCCGTTTGGGGCCTGGTGCGCACTGCCCAGTCGGAGATGCCGGGCCGGGTGGTCCTGGTCGACGTGGACGGACGGCCGGAGTCCTTGCGGATGCTGTCCGAGGCCGTGGCCACAGGTGAACCCCAACTCTCCATTCGAACCGGCCAGTTGAGGGCGCCGCGGCTTGTCGCGGCCTCCGCCGGAGCGCTTCGAGTGGCCTCCGCCGCCGGGCCGTCCGAAACCGGAGCCTTCGGACCGCACGGCACGGTGCTGATCACCGGCGGCACGGGTGCGCTCGGCGCGGAACTGGCCCGGCATCTGGTCACCGATCACGGAGTACGGCACCTGCTCCTCATCGGGCGACGTGGCCCGCAGGCGCCGGGCGCGGCCGAACTGCGTACGGAATTGGAGGAGTTGGGTGCTGAGACACGGGTGGTGGCGTGCGACGCGGCAGACCGTTCCGCCCTGGCCGAGGTGATCGGGCTCTGCGAGCCTGAGTTGAGTGCGGTGGTCCACGCGGCGGGGGTGCTCGACGACGGCGTACTGGACTCGCTGACGCCGGAGCGGATGGCGGCGGTGCTGCGGCCCAAGGTCGACGCGGCCTGGCATCTTCATGAGCTGACCCGTGATCTGGACCTCTCGGCGTTCGTGCTGTTCTCCTCGGCGTCGGGGCTGCTCGGCCGGCCCGGCCAGGGCAACTACGCGGCGGCGAACTCCTTCCTGGACGCCCTCGCCCACCACCGCGTCTCGCTGGGGCTGCCCGCGGTCTCCCTCGCGTGGGGCCTGTGGGAGCACGACGGCGGCATGGCGGGCCGGCACCGCGAGGCGACGGCGCCGGCCCGGGAGCTGGTCCGGGCACTCTCCCCGGGGCAGGGCATGGTGCTGTTCGACGCGGCGCTGCGCACCGACGAGCCCGTGCTCGCGCCCGTCCTGCTGGACCGGGCCGTTCTCCGGGCCGCCGACGGGCTCATACCACCGTTGTTGCGGGGGCTGGTACGCACGGGCACGAGACGACCGTCGGCCGCCCCCGAAACCGGAACCGGCGTCGATATTGGCGCCGGCACGCAGTCCGCGGCGGAGCAGGGAGCATGGCGCGAGCGGTTGGCGGGGCTGCCCGACGGGGAACGGGAGGGCGCGCTGGCGGAGCTGGTGCGTGACACGGTCGCCGTGGTCCTCGGATACCCCGACGGCGACGCGCTGCCCGCCGGCAAGCCCCTCGCGGACCTCGGTTTCGACTCCCTGATGGCGGTCCAGCTCCGCAACGCGCTCACCACGGCCACGGGGCTCTGGCTGCCCGCCACGGTGGTGTTCGACCACCCCACGCCGGACGCGCTCGCCCGGCATCTGCTCGACTCGATCAGCGGCGAAACGCCCGAAACATCCGAGGCGCCCCTGCGGACGCGGACGCAGGCACAGGCACAGGCACAGGCACAGGCACAGGCACAGGCACCGGAGCCGGGACAGAGGCCGGACGAGACCCCTGATCACGGGGCCGGTCACGCGCCGGATCACGGCCCGCATCCGAAGACGCGGCCCACGCCCGCCCCCGGCCCCGGCCCCGCCCCCACCCCCGCACGGACCGACCCCGCGGCCCGCCCGCCCCAGACCCTCGCCGCCCTCTACCGCACGCTCTGCGCGAAGGGCGAGGTGACCGCGGGCATGCACATGCTGTTCTCCGCGTCCCGTGCGCTGCCGACGTTCGACGCGTCCGAGAGCCGGGCGCACGCCCTGCCACCGGTCCGCCGGGCCGAGGGCCCCGCCCGTCCCGTGCTCGTCTTCCTCGCCGGGCACCATCCGCCGTTCGCCGTACCGGGAGGGGAGTTCGCCGACTTCCACCGTTGCTTCGACGGCGATCGGGACGTACTGGAACTCCCGCACCCGGGCCTCGGCGCGGGTGCCGCCGTGCCCGTCGACCGGGAGGCGCTGGCGCGCACCCACGCCGAGACGGTGCTGCGGCACGTCGGCGACCGGCCCTTCGTGCTCGTCGGCGCGTCCACGGGCGGTGCCACCGCCCACGCCGTGACCCGGGAGCTCGAACGGATCGGGACGCCTCCCGCGGGCCAGATCCTGCTCGACACCTACCTCATCGACGAAGAGAGCAGCCGCAAGGACTGGCTGCTCGCCCTGCCCGCCGCCGTCGCACCCCGCCTGTACGAGGACACCGGCGTCGCCGCCATGGGCGCGTACACGCGGATCTTCATGGACTGGGACCCGGAACCGGTCGAGACGCCGACCCTGCTGGTACGGGCCACGCATCCCACGCCGGAGATGGCGGCCGGACCGGACGCGCACCGCTGGCGGACCTCGTGGCCGCTGCCGCACGAGAGTGTGGACGTCCCGGGCGACCATCTGACCCTCCTCCGGGAGCACGCCCGTACGACGGCGTCCGCGGTCCGCACCTGGATCGAGGCCCTCGGCGGGGCGGCGGGAGGCCTCGTCGAATAGCGGCGGCAGACGCCCTCAGGCAGATGTCGGATTCTCGCCAGCCAGTGCCATGACCATGGCCGATGCTGGGAGGTATGCAGAACGGGATGCACACCGACACCGAGCGCTGCGTACGCGCCGTCCAGTCGAAGGACGCCCGCTTCGACGGGTGGTTCTTCACCGCGGTGCTGACCACGCGGATCTACTGCCGACCGAGTTGCCCCGTCGTGCCGCCGAAGCCGGAGAACATGACGTTCTACCCGAGCGCCGCCGCCTGCCAGCAGGCCGGGTTCCGGGCCTGCAAGCGGTGCCGCCCCGATACGAGCCCCGGCTCGCCCGAGTGGAACCAGCGCGCCGACCTCGTGGCCCGCGCGATGCGGCTGATCGGCGACGGGATCGTGGACCGCGAGGGCGTGCCGGGCCTCGCGACCCGGCTCGGCTACAGCACCCGGCAGATCGAACGCCAGCTCCTCGCCGAACTGGGCGCCGGACCGCTGGCCCTCGCCCGCGCCCAGCGCGCCCAGACGGCACGGCTGCTCATCGAGACGACCCCGCTCCCGATGGCCGACATCGCCTTCGCGGCGGGCTTCTCCTCCATCCGCACCTTCAACGACACGGTCCGCGAGGTCTTCGCCCTCTCCCCGAGCGAGCTGCGCACCAGGGTGCCGAAGAACCGGGCAGGCCGCCTCAACTCGTCAGGCGCACCGGGGGTGTTGAGCCTTCGGCTGCCCTTCCGGTCCCCCCTCAACCCCGACAACCTCTTCGGCCACCTCGCCGCCACCGCCGTACCCGGCGTCGAGGAGTGGCGTGACGGCGCGTACCGGCGCACCCTGCGGCTGCCCTACGGCCACGGTGTCGTCGCGCTCACCCCGACGGCCGACCACATCGGCTGCCGGCTCACCCTCAGCGACATGCGCGACCTGACCGTCGCCATCAGCCGCTGCCGCCGCATGCTCGACCTGGACGCCGACCCGGTCGCGGTCGACGACCAACTGCGTACGGACCCCCTGCTGGCCCCGCTCGTCGACAAGGCGCCGGGCCGCCGGGTGCCGCGTACGGTCGACGAGGCCGAGTTCGCCGTACGGGCCGTGCTGGGACAGCAGGTCTCCACGGCCGCGGCCCGCACGCACGCGGCCCGTCTGGTCGCCGCTCACGGCGAGACGGTCGACGACCCCGAAGGCGGGCTCACGCACCTCTTCCCGTCCGCCGAATCGCTGGCCGCACTCGACCCCGAGGCCCTCGCCATGCCGGCCACCCGCCGGGCCACCCTCACCACCCTCGTCCGCCAACTGGCCGACGGAACACTCCACTTGGGTGTGGAGAGCGACTGGGCGGAGAGCCGGGCCCGGCTGCTCGCCCTGCCCGGATTCGGGCCGTGGACCGTCGAGGTCATCGCCATGCGCGCCCTCGGCGACCCCGACGCCTTCCTGCCCACCGACCTCGGAGTCCGGCGCGCCGCCCAGGAGTTGGGCCTGCCGTCCACCCCCGCCGCGCTCACGGCACGCGCCGCGGACTGGCGGCCCTGGCGCGCGTACGCCGTCCAGTACCTGTGGGCGACCGACAGCCACCCGATCAACTTCCTTCCCGCATGATCCCGGCCCGAGGACCTTCAGTGAAACAGCACACCGTGATCGACAGCCCCTACGGCCCGCTCACCCTCGTCGCCACCGACGGCGTCCTGTCCGGCCTCTACATGACCGACCAGCGCCACCGCCCGCCCGAGGAGACCTTCGGCGAACCGGACGACACACCCTTCGCCGAGGCGATCGACGAGCTACGGGCCTATTTCGCGGGCGAGTTGAAGGAGTTCACCGTCGAACTCCACCTGGACGGCACCCCGTTCCAGCGCTCCGTCTGGGCACAGCTCCGGAAGATCCCGTACGGAGAGACCCGCTCGTACGGCGAACTCGCCGACGCCCTCGGCAACCCGAACGCATCCCGCGCGGTCGGCCTCGCCAACGGCAAGAACCCCCTCGGCATCATCGTGCCCTGCCACCGAGTGGTCGGCGCCAACGGCAGCCTGACCGGCTACGGCGGCGGCCTGGAACGCAAACGGCAACTGCTGGACTTCGAACGGGGAGAGGCGGACACCGCACTCTTCTGAACGGGGTGCCCGGCTGCCGCCCTGTGGCCGGGCTCGCCTACGCTGGTCCACTGTCTCGGAGCCGGCGTTCCTTCGAGGCCTCTCGCAGAGCGCAAACTTGACCATAAGGGTGATATGGCGGCAAGTGACCTTCAGGTCTGGACCGGAATCGTCGGAACGTTCGCCACCGTCGGCGTCAGTGTTCTCGGGGTGCTGAACTTCCAACGGAAACAGGACAGGTCCGCGGCCGTCGGCTCGGCATTCAGGGAGATCGTGGAATCCCTGGCGTCGGACAACAAGACGCAGCAGATGGCCGCGGCGATTCTGATGCGCCGGTTCTTCGACGGCAACTCGGAACAGGGTGCCGGTCGTACGCCCTATGCGAGTGAGGCGGTGGCGGTAATCGCCGGACTGCTCCGGGAAGCCGAAACGGACCAGATCCAGAAGGTCCTCGCCGATGGACTGAGATACGCGCCGTCACTCTCCCGGGCCGACCTCCAGGGATGCAACTTGGCGCGCGCCTTCCTCGGATACAGGGAGGGCGACAAGAAGGTTGTCGATCTCACACACGCCGACCTCTTCGAAGCCGATCTCACCGGTGCCTCTTTGCGGGGCGTCAACGCGTCCGGGGCGGTCTTCTACCGCGCGACTCTCGTGAACGCCGTCCTGGCGAACGGCATCCTGACCGGCGCCGATTTTCGAGAGGCCCGGTTGACGGGCGCCACATTCGACGGCGCCCGTCTCACCGGCGCGCAGTTCCTCGGCGCCTCGGACATTCCGGCCAATGTGTCGTGCTTGTTGGACTCGAATGGAAAAGTAGTCAGCGAAGAGCCCGTATGAAGACGAGTGAAACCGACGTCGCCCGTGTCTTTCTCGGGGCGCCATCCATCCTCACCCCGGATCAGCAGACGAAGTTGGAACGATGGGTTGCCTGGCTGGAGTGGCAGTCGTTCCAGGTCATCCGATTGGGGCGGGACAGCCACGGTGAAAACCCCTGGCACACGCTGACGCAATTGCTCGCGCAGGTGGACGGTGTCGTCCTGCTCGGCTTCAGGCAACTCGACGCACGGAACTCCGTCTGGCGGCCGGAGACCAAGGAAGAGGCGCTTTCGTCCAGTTGGTGGACTTCTCCGTGGTTGCAGTTGGAAGCCGGAATGTCGGTGGCTCTCGCACTGCCGGTCATCGTCGCGGCGGAAGCCGATGTCAAGGAGGGTGCGTTCAACCCGGAGGTCTGGAACGGCCAGGTGAAGGGAGTGGAACTGAGCACGCCCGGAGCGGCGACCGACGACTGGCTGGACGCCGTCCGGGAGCGTCACGACCGCCGGGCGGGAGTTACCGGATGACTGCGCACCAGGTCGTCAGCCGCTGCCCGCGCTCAGCCGGCGCAACACCGCGGGCAGGGCCGTGCCGATCGGTTCCCGGACGACCTCGTCGGCCCGGTCGTCGTACGGGGTCGGTTCGGCGTTGACGATGACGAGTCGTGCGTCGTGGTCGGCGGCGATTCCGGCGAGGCCGGCGGCGGGCTGGACCTGGAGGCTGGTGCCGACGGCGATGAACACCTGGCAGGCCTTGGTGATCGCGACCGCCTCGCCGAGCACCACGGGGTCGAGCCGCTCCCCGAACATGACGGTCGCCGACTTCAGGATCCCGCCGCACTCCAGGCACGGCGGATCCTCCTCCCCTGCCTCGACCCGGGCGAGGGCGTCCTCCATCGGTCCCCGCGCATGGCACTTCGTGCACACGAAACTCCGTGCGCTGCCATGCAGTTCGAGCACCTTGCGCGCGGGCATCCCGCCCAGTTGGTGCAGCCCGTCCACGTTCTGCGTGATCACCCTGACCGGCACCCCGGCCCGCTCCAGCTCGGCCACCGCCAGGTGCGCGGCGTTCGGCTCCGCCCGCAGCGTGCGGTTCTTCCGCCGCATCTGCCAGGACCGGCGCCGGATCTCCGGATCACCCATGTAGTACTCGTACGTCACGAGCTTCTGCGCCTCGGGATCCCGCTGCCACAGCCCGTTGGGGCCGCGGTAGTCGGGGATTCCGGAGTCCGTGGAGATCCCGGCGCCGCTCAGGATAGCGACGAGAAGCTTGGTCATGTTGCCGACAGTAGGCGGCGCGGGGCGGGGTGGCGAGCCGATATTCCGTGGTGCTGCCGTGTGGTGGACGTCAGGGGAACATGGGGCGCGGTCCGAGCAGTAGGGCTGCGAGTCGCAGGTAGGCCTTGTACGCATCGGGGGTGAGCCAGGACAGTTCGACGGTGCTGCCCATACCAAGATGCCCGTCCCGCGGCACGGTGACGATGCCCCGGCAACGGGAGCGCAGGCCTCGGATGCTGCCAGGTTCGAGGGACCAGCCGGCGGCGGGGCGACTGTGATTGAGAACGACCACGGCCTCCCTGACCAGGTGCGGCAGGTCGAGGGTTACCAGACGATCCAATGACTGTTGTGCCTGTGTCACGCCCGCGGGGTCTGCTCGGGAAACGATGACGACTCGGTCGGAGTGCCTGAGGACCTCAGGTATGAACTTGTCCGAGTCGACAACAGTGAGGTCGAAATACTCTTGAGTTGCTTGTGCTACTTTGCGGAATTCGAGGTCGGTGAACTGCCCCACCGATGACGGGCGGGAGATCAGGTCGTTGGCGAGCACGAAAAGTCCCGAACGGTGCGGTGACAGAAACAGCTGGAGATCCTCGAAGTGGCGCATGTGGGGCAGGGAGGTTGCCAGATCGGACAGGTTGGCCGACGTATTGCGAAATACGCGGTCGGCGATGCGAACTTGTCTGCCAATTCGACGGTCCGCGTCGATCGCCAGGACACGCTCTTGTCGTTGATCGGCCAACACCGCACCCAGCATCGTCGTCGTCGTGGTACAGCCAACTCCGTCCTTGACTCCTACGAGTGCGATCCGCAGGGGTCGCTCCAACGGGGCCCGAATCACCGGCACCCACTGCTCATGCTGGGGTGCCGCGCCATCCAACGGGCCCGGGTCGGCATTCGCTTCGCCGTCCTCCCACTCAGCGCCACCTGGTAGCAACGCCCCGAAGGCGTCAACCAGTTCTTGCGCTGTTGGCCGGCCGGTCGGCTCGGGCTCAATGCACCGCAACAGCAACTCGGCAATTCTTTCGTCGAGTTGAACGACCTTTGGGTGGGACGACAAGGCTTCGCGAGTGAACCAGCGCCATTGCCGCCCTGTGGCAGCCTGGAGCAGAATGGCGCCGAGAGAGAAGACATCGCCCGCAGCGATCCGGGACTCGCTCCACGAGGTCACCTCAGGGGCGCGGTAAGGAGACTTGGGGGGCACCGACCACCTCGACGCACTCCATGCTCCGTCAATGCGAGCCGAAGTCCAACCGATGATGTGCAAGGTCAACTCGGTGACCAGTACCGTTCCAGGGGTCAATGCCCCGTGCACGATGCCCTTGCGGTGGAAGAGGCTCACGGCGCGTGCCAGGTTCCAGCTCAGCCAATTGAACAGTGGAGTGCTGGGCATCGCCCCCGCGGCATCAAGAACGGAACGCAGCGTGGGTGCGGGTAGACCACTGCTCAGGGAGTCGAGCTCCATGGCAATCCACGGGAGGGGGCCTGCGAGGTCACTGCCGACCACGGCGGGTGCGTACACACCGTTCATGCGTTGCAACGCACGGAGTTCGACGTCGAGCAGTTCCTGTGCCACCGGCACGGAAAGCGAATAGGCCACTCGCAGCAGAACCTCCTGTCCTTGATCATCCTTCCCGATGTAGGCCGTAGGTTTTCCACCGGCTCCGTCGCGTTGCAAGAGCGCGTACGGGCCGAGTACATGCAGGTCCTGCATCCGGACCGGCAGCCAGGACGGGGAGGTACCCAGATCAGGCGGAAGCTGTACGTCTTCGCGCTCGTAGTCGGTGATCCGCTCCGGTTCGGGAGCCATCGGCCGGGCCCCCAGATGGGTCAGGAGCCGGTCCTCCAGCCAGGCGAACGGGCGGGTCCCGGGCAGGAGTTCACCCGTTCCCGAAGGGTGTGCCAGCCAGGCGGGGAAGTCGGGGGAGCGGCCCACGAGGGTGCGCAGGCGTTCCGTGACGGCTCTGGTGGTCCGCAGGAGATCGATCGGGGACGCCGTGTCGAGCAGGATCTCCTGGGCGTCGCTGGGGAAGCCGAACCTGCGGTGCTGGACCGGGAGTCGCTCGTCGACCGGCTCGACCTGGCGCATCAGCCCGCCGAGGAACACCTCGGCGAGATGCGCGGTGTCGGCCCGCCACGGCACGGCCGCCTGGACCAGACGCATCACGGGCACCGTCAGCGGCGACACCGCGGCGAGATGGGCGGCGAGCCGGTAGGCCTGCGGCGAAGCGGCGTCCCGGAACCTGAGGACGGCGTCCGAGGCCTCCGCGGCGCGGGTGCCCGCGCGTCCCCGGGGGCCCTTCGTGTGCAGGGGCGCCAGCAGCGGCAGCTGCGCACTGGCACCGGGCGACGCGACGAGCCGCGCCCAGGCGGCGATGGCCGGCGGATACGGTTCGAGCACGGGCACCGGGACACCGTTGAAGTCCTCGCCGAGCCCGGGCGGCAGCAGCGGGTCGGTCACCTCCCAGGTGTCGTTGGCGGCCCCGCGCCGCCGGGTCGTCACCAGCCACGGTTCCGAGCGGATCGCGGACCCGTCCCACAGGTGTGCCGGGAGGGCGTGCATGATCGCCGTCGGGCCCTGGCGCGCCCAGCGTTCGAGGGCCGCCCGCAGCCGTCCGTCCCTCCAGCAGGCCCCGACGCCGTCGCTGATCACCAGCACGAGCGTGCCGCCCGAGGGGTCGGCCACCGAGGCGGGGGACAGCAGGGGCGCGTGCGGGTCGAAGGGGCGGGCCCGCAGCAGGGGAGCCGTCGCGGACCTGGTGTCGAGACCGTGCACCCGGATGTCGCGGAAGGCGCCCAGGCGTTCGAGCAGGGCCCGCAGCTCCGATGCGAGACGCCGCCACAGCAGCATCGAGATGCCGTCGTCGATGAGCAGTGTCAGATCGAGCCAGCGCTGCCGGGCCGGCCGGGTGACCACGTCGGGCAGCCCCGTCTCGGCCATCGCCTCTGCCGTGGCGTCCTCGTCGAACTCCCGCTTCAGCGGCCCTGGTTGGGGTTGCTTGAGCAGGCGGAGGGCACGGCCGATGCGGAGTTCGTCCTGCCCGAGCGCCTTCTCCTCGGGAACCCGTACGGGAAGCGCGCCGTCGCCCGGCGCACCGCGCCTGCCGTCCGCTCCGAGCTGGGCGAACTCCGGTGCGCTGCGGGCCGCGGCGGCCGCGTGCAGTGCGCCCAGGAGCTGGGCGGGCGGGGGCGGTTGGGGCGAGGACCGCGGCATCGGGGCGGAGCGCTCCGCGGCGTCCGGTCCGGTCGTGCCGGGCGTGGCCCCCGAGCCGTCCCGTGCGCCGGGACCGGCCCGGCGTGCGGAGTCCGGTGTCAGGGCACGCGCGAGCGGTGCCGTGCCGTCCGCCGGGAGCCGGGCCGCCAGCCACAGGACGTCGAGGAGTTCATGGATGGACAGGTTCTGGCCCGCGAGCCGTCCGAGTTCGCCGAGAGGAGGAGGCGGCGACGGCTCGGCGCCGCCGCGCGGCCCGTCCGGGGCACGAGGGCCCTGCCCGTCGCGCGACACCTAGATCGTCCCGCCGAGGCGGTGCAGCACGGCGTCCAGCAGCCCCTCCGCGTTCAGATCGACTCCGCCCCTGCGCAGGAACACGGCGTTGAGCAGCTGGTCCGTGGCGAGTTCGCCCGGAGCGCGGCGGTTGAGGAACGCGTAGAGGAGGTCGTCCACACCGGACAGCGCCTCCTCGCCCAGATGCGCGGCGACGATGTCCCGCAGCCGCGCCTCGTCCGGGTCCGGCAGATCGAGCCGTACGCAGCGGCGCATGAAGGCGGGCGGGAAGTCCCGTTCGCCGTTGCTGGTGATCACGACGACGGGGAACTCCCGACAGCGCACCAGGCCGCGCGTCACCGTGACCCGCTCACCGTCCGAGCCGTGCGTGAGCACCTGGATCTCGGACCGCGCGTCCGGCAGCCGGGACAGCTCCGGTATCTCGAACTCGCCCTCCTCGAACACGGTCAGCAGGTCGTTGGGCAGGTCCACATCGCCCTTGTCGAGCTCGTCCACCAGCAGCATGCGCGGCCGGTCGTGCGGCACCAGGGCCGTACCCAGCGGGCCGAGCCGCACATACGTACCGATGTCGGGCTCGGGGTCGCCGCGCTCCTGCCGCAGATGCGTCTCGCGGAGCCTGCCGATCGCGTCGTATCCGTAGAGGGCGTCCTTCAGGACGGACCGGCTGTTGACGGGCCACTGCAGAACCGGGCCCAGCGACAACTCGTGTGCGATGGCGTGCGCGAGGGAGGACTTGCCGGTGCCGGGGTGCCCGGTGACGAGGAGCGGACGGCGCAGATGCAGCGCCGCGCTCACCACGTCGGCCTCCGTACGGCCGATGAGATACGGGCGGTGCCGCGGACGGGTGCCCGCCCCGTCCGAGAACTGCCGCCAGGGCGGCGCCTCGGGGAACTCCACCTGCCGGGCCACGCGGTCGCCGCGGAACAGCCGCCACTCCTCGTTCTCCGTCATATCGCCTGCTCCGTTCCGTCCGAAGGGTCGGCCAGCTGCAACTCGTCGGGCAGGGGCAACTCCGCGTCCTCCCACACCAGCGTGGGCCGCACCGCGGCCGCCCCGTCCGCGTACGCACGGACCCTGAAGTGCCGTACGCGTTCCGGGAGTCCGTCCACCGGACCCTCCGGAACCATCTCCGCGAGCCGGGTGCTGTCGCCGGGACCCGAGGCACCGCGGTCCCAGAGCACGATGGGCACCCCCATCACGAGACAGACGGGCAGCAACTCACCGCGGTGCTCGGCGGATCCATGCAGAAGGACGCGGGCGGTGTCCCGATGGGTTGTCTTCAGGAGCCCGATCAACCCGGCCCTGCCGCCCGTCCTGTGGTCCGCGTGCAGGGTGTCGCTCTCGTTGCGCGCGTTCCAGCGCCGGTTGAGATCACCGGCACCCGTGCGGGACCGGCGCCGCAGCTTCGGACAGCGCAGGACGAGATGGAAGTCCTCGCCGAGCGGCGCCGGGATGTACTCGTCGGCGCTCGCCCCGTCCCACTCGTCCACCGACAGCTCCAGCGCGTCCGGCGGCACGGACACGGCGACCAGCGCGACCCCGTCCTGAGCCCCTTCCGCGCCGCCCGCGACCTCCCGTACGAGACGCGCGATCTCCCGTCCCGTACGCGGCCGGTCCGACTCCGTGACGGCCCGCGCGGCGGTGCCGTCGCCCCGCAGCCGCCACACCGAGCAGCGGTAGTGGCCGACCGGGTCCTTGGCGTACCGGTCGAGTTCCACCAGGACGCGGGCGCCGGTGACGGTCGCCCGCGCGGACCAGCGCGCGGCGTCCGCCCGCCGTTCCCGCAGCGCCGACGCGTGGATGCCGAGGCGGGCGGCGACCCGGCCGCTCCACTCCTGGAGGACCCGGCACGCCAGGCCCCCGGTCTCCGCCGCCACGTACTCGACGACCCGCAGCAGCGCCGGAAGGCGCGGCGTCTCGTCGGGCACGGGCGACCCGTCGCCGTACCAGCTCTCCAACTCGCGCAGCACGGCCGGCACGGCGTGCGGGGCGAGCCGGGCCGCCTGCAACGACCGCGGCAGATCGGTGTACGGCAGAGCGGCGGTCGCGGCCCGGGGCAACAGCCCCGGATCGTGCTGCGCGAGATGGTCCAACTTCCCCAGCAGCACCCGGTGTTCGGCCACCGACAGCAGACGGGCGGTCTCGGTGAGCCGGCCCAGCGCCAGCAGCCGGTCGAGCTCGGTCCGCCCGCGCGGGTCGTCCACCGTGGGCGCGAGCGACTCGGTCAGTGTGGGCAGCGCCCGTTCCGTACCGACGAGCAGCCGGGCCAGCTCCTCCACGGTGGGAGCCGTGCCGTCGACCGGGGCCCGCAGGCCGAGTTCGGCCGCCAGCGCCGTCGCGTGGGCCGCCCGCGCCGTGGGGTCGCCGAGCAGGGTGTGCAGCGGGCCGACCATCATGTCCCGCACCGACTCGTCCTCGGCGGACACCGACACGGACGCCGACCGGGTCCGCAGATCCACCAGGTACGGCTCGGGAACCGCGCCGGCCCGCGACAGCTCCCGCAGCACCGACTGCCAGCCGAGACCCCAGCTGCGCCGCACGGTGTGCTGGGCCGACAGCGGTTCGTCGGGGGCGGTGATCCGCCCCATGACCAGACCGACGGCCGCCCCGTCCGCCACCGACCACAGCATCCCGCCGCTGTAGCCCTCGTCGACCGCGGCGCCCGACAGATGACCGTCGAGATAGCCGATACCGCCGTCGTAGGCGCCCACCCGGACATCCGCGTACGAGAACGGCTGGCCGCCCCCGTACCACGCCCTGACCTGCTGGCCCCGCTCCATCTCCAGCCAGCGGACCGGGCCCACGGGCGGCGGTGGCTCCTCGTCCAGCTCCAGTACGGCCAGATCGCCGTCCCACTCCAGAGAGCCGTCGGCCACCGGTCCGTACTGGTGGGAGCGCGGCGGTATCCAGGCCACCAGACGGGCTCTTCGGGCGCCGGCCGCGGAGAGCACCGGGAAGGCGACGTCGAGCGCGACCTTTCCCGGGTCGAGCGGGCTGAGGCTGCGCAGCCCGAGCGCCACGTTGACGACATGGGCGCAGGTCAGGAGTCTGCGGCCGGAGAGGTACACGCCGGCGCCCGCGGTCCGTGCGTGGTCCGTGGAAAGGACCCGCACCAGCGCTCCGCGGGCATCGGCGGAGCGACCATCGCGCGACGGCCCGAACCACGTCACGGTTCGGTCCTGCGGGGGAGCTGCCAGGTCGCCGAAATGGTCATGCTGGCCTGGCCGTTGGCCCCGACTATGCCGATCCTGAGGTCCTGGCCGATCTGTATCCCGAAGTCGACCGATATCTCGTCCGGCGGGTCGGGGATACCGCGTACGGAGTCGTGCACCTGCTGGAGAACGGGGCCCAGCGGGCTCAGCACGGTCCGCAGGGCGTCCGTGGCGAGCGCGCCGACCCGTGCGCCCCGCCCGACCGGAGTCGCTCCGGCGATCCCGCCCGGCAGATCGGGTCCGCCCGTGCTGTCCGGCCGGGCCTCGCCCGCGGCTGCCAGCTCGAAGCGGACCTGCGCTCCGTCATCGAGTGTGAACTCCATGTAGTCGTAGTGCGGCACAGGATGCATTGTGCCGATCAATGGGCCGTACAGGTAGGGAAGTTGAGGAATCCGGAGATTCAGGCCACGGGGCGCCCGTTCTCCAGTTCCGCCGTTCCCGCGCCTGTCGCGAGCACGTCCAGCGAGGCGAGTACCCGGCCGCCCAGGGAACCCGAGATGTACTCGGGAAGCTCCTCGGGGGCCACGAGGCGCCAGGACAGCAGTTCCTCCTCCTGGAGCCGGATCGCCTTGAACTGGTCCTCAGACAGGACGCCTCCGTCGTAGAGGTACGCCACGATCGGCGGCCGCGTGGTGGCGGGCACCCAGTCCACGGCGAGCAGCCGGCCGATCTCCAGGTCCAGGCCGATCTCCTCCAGCGTCTCGCGGCGGGCGCCCTGGCGCGGGGTCTCGCCGTCGTCGGACTCGACGGTTCCGCCGGGCAGGGCCCAGCCGTCGCGGTAGTTGGGCTCGACGAGCAGCACACGGCCCTCGGCGTCACGGAAGAGCGCGGCGGCGCCGACGAGGACACGGGGGAGCCCCGCGATGTACGTGGCGTAGTCAGGAGTCGTCATTGGGGCAGCGTAACGAGGCGGGACCGGCGCCCGGGCAAGATCACCCGGGAGTAATCCTTACGAGGCCACGGCCCCGGCGGGCAACGCGTCACGGTCTCGGCGGTCAGCGCGTCACGGACCCGGCGGGCAGTTCGGCACTCACCGCCAACCGCACTGTCCGCTCTGCCAGTTCACTGATCCGTACGCCGTCGAAGCCGAACACCGCGCTGTGCACGGTGTCCTCCAGCGGGACCGTCCACTGCGGGGGAATCGCGGCGGCTCCACCGAGCACACCCGCGACGGAACCCGCGGTCGCGCCGTTCGAGTCGGTGTCCAGGCCGCCGCGGACCGTGAGGGCGATGGAGCGGGTGAAGTCGCCCTCGCCGTACAGGAGTCCGGCCGTCAGGACGGCGGCGTTCGGGATCGTGTGGATCCAGCCGAGGCCAGCCGTCTCCTCCGCCGCCGTGTCGAGCGTGGCCTCCCAGCCCAGCCCGGTCTCGTGGAGCGTCATCACCCGGCGCACGGTACGCGCCAGGCGGCTGCTCGCCGGGATCACCGTGAGCGCCGTGTCCAGGGCGTCCCGCACGGTCGGCGCGGTGAACGCGGCGGCCACCAGTGCGGCTGCCCACATCGCCCCGTACACGCCGTTCCCGGTATGGGACAGGACCGCGTCCCGGCGGGCAAGGGAGGCCGCGCGCCGGGGCCGGCCCGGACTGGTCCAGCCGTGGACGTCGGCGCGGATGAGGGCACCGATCCACTCCTGGTACGGGTTGTCGTAGGTCGCCGTCAGCGGCGGCTTCAGCCCGTTCGCGAGGTTCCGGTACGCCGCGCGCTCCGCCGTGAACGTCTGCAGATACGGCAGCCGCAGCAGCCACAGGTCGCCCACCTGCTCCGTACTGAAGCCGAAGCCGTGCGTCTCCAGGAGGTGCAGACCGAGAATCGCGTAGTCCACGTCGTCGTCCCGGCAGCTGCCGTGGATCCGGCCGCGTACGCACCTGCGCCATTCCGGCCGCAGCACGAACTCCTCGCTCGGGTCGGCCGGCTCCGGCAGGTAGTCCGTGAGCGGCAGGGCGTCGGCCTGCCGCAGATAGCGGTCGATGCGGTCCCGCGTCCAGTAATCACCCCGCTCCACCGGTTTGCCGAGCATGTTGCCCGCGATCCGGCCGAGCCAGCCGCCGAGGACACGGTCCGCGAGATCGTCAACACCCACAGGGGTCATACACCCGGTGTACCGAATTCCCGCCGGTCCTGCCCGCTGTACGTAAATCCGGCAGCGCACCACATGAGAGGCTCGTCGGGTTTTAGTCGTATTGCGGTTGGGGGTCCGTGTTCCGGGGCCCCCGAGAACTGGGAGACCCATGAAGTCGATGAGCCGTACGACCGTCCTGGCGGCCGGTGCCGCCGCCGCGGTCGCCGCCGTCCTGTCCGTCACCGGCGCGGCGCCCGCGCAGGCGGCCCCCGCCGAGCCTCTGGTGAACACCGGGGACGTCGGCGTGCGGACCGGGGACGTCGACGCCCTGGAGGACGTGCTGGAGCACATCAGCGTGCCGTTCGGTGGCAGCGGGACGCTGACGCATCAGCTGTACGACTCACGCGGCGCCGACGCCGGCTGACCCGCGGCCGCTGTCCGGGACGTGAGAACCGCCCTGGGCAGCGGCCCCCTCCTCCGGTTAGGGTCGCAGCGGCGCGACTGCCTTGACGTGTGCAAGGCCCGAAGAGCAAGGGGAATGCAAGGTGGCGGACGCTGCAGTGAATCGGAGCCAGGGCCGGAACCAGCGGGTGCTCATCGCCGCGGACAAGTTCAAGGGCTCGCTCACGGCCGTGCAGGTGGCCGAGCGCGTGACGGCCGGACTCCGCAGGGTCGCGCCGCGGGTCGAGGTCGAGGCGCTGCCGGTCGCCGACGGCGGAGACGGCACGGTCGACGCGGCGGTCGCCGCCGGGTTCGAGCGGCGTGAGGTACGGGTCGCCGGGCCCCTCGGTCACGAGATCACCGCCGCGTTCGCGCTGCGCGACGACACCGCCGTCGTGGAGATGGCCGAGGCCAGCGGCCTGCAGCGACTGCCCGCCGGGTCCTTCGCACCGCTCACGTCGTCCACGTACGGGTCCGGGGAACTGCTCCTGGCCGCGCTGGACGCCGGGGCGCGGACGATCGTGTTCGGTGTCGGCGGCAGCGCCACCACGGACGGCGGGGCCGGGATGCTGGCCGCGCTCGGGGCGCGCTTCCTCGACGAGGACGGCGAGCCGGTGCCGCCCGGCGGCGGCTCCCTGGGACAGCTCGCCACCGCTGACCTGTCCGGCCTGGACCCCCGCCTCTCCTCCGTCGACGTCGTCCTCGCCAGTGACGTGGACAACCCGCTGACCGGCCCCAAGGGGGCGCCGGCGGTGTACGGGCCCCAGAAAGGGGCCTCGCCCGACGACGTGGCGGTGCTGGACGCGGGGCTCGCGCACTTCGCCGCGGTGCTGGAGAAGGCGGTCGGGTCGAAGGCGGCGGAGTACGCGGTCGCGCCCGGGGCCGGGGCGGCGGGCGGTATCGGATACGGGGCCCTGGTGGGCCTCGGTGCGAGCTTCCGGCCCGGCATCGAGGTCATGCTCGACGTCCTCGGCTTCGCCCCCGCGCTTGAGCGGGCCACGCTGGTGATCACCGGTGAGGGGTCCCTGGACGAGCAGACCCTCCACGGGAAGGCTCCCGCCGGGGTCGCCGCCGCCGCCCGGGCCGCCGACAAGGAGGTCATCGCCGTCTGCGGCCGCCTCGCCCTTCCGCCGGAGGCGCTCGGCCGGGCCGGGATCCGTCGCGCCTACCCCCTCACGGACGTCGAGCCCGACATCTCCCGCTGCATCGCCGAAGCGGGCCCGATCCTGGAGACCGTCGGCGAGCGGATCGCCGAGGACTTCCTGATCTGACCGTCCGCAGTCGCCCGCTGCCTTTCCTCGCCCCCGCCGCCCCTACCCGTCCCGTCCCTGGGGGCTGCCGCCCCCAGCCCCCCGCATCGCGCTGCCGCGCTCGTCCTCAAACGCCGGACGGG
>NZ_JBITFQ010000043.1:0-79855 GCF_044456225.1 Streptomyces sp. NPDC050988
ACCCATTCCCGTCACTACTCAGGGGCTCCGCCCCCGAACCCCCAAAAGACTGCGCAGTTCCCCGCGCCCCTAAGGTCTTTAGGGGCGCGGGGAACTGCGCGACCAGCCACATCCGGCCCGCACCCAAAAACACACCCCCACGGGGCCTGGGGCGGAGCCCCAGAGGGACGGGAATGGGTAGGGGCGGCGGGGGCGAAAACAGGCCCTCAGTCCACCAGGTCCCGTACCACGCCGTCCGCAAGCAACCGCCCCCGCAGGGTGAGCACCGCACTCCCGGACTCATACGGCCCGGCCTGGAGCAGACCATCGGCCAGAGCCCGACGAGACGCCGCAAGCCCATCCGCGTGGAGCAGCGCCAGCGGAACCCCCTCAAGGAGCCGCAGCTCCAGCAGGATCCGCTCGACCCGCCGGTCCTCCGAAGACAGCAGCTCCCGCCCGGCCCCGGGCGACCTCCCCACCGCCAGAGCCCCCGCATAGGCCCCCGGATGCTTTACGTTCCACCAGCGAACACCCCCCACATGGGAGTGCGCCCCGGGCCCGGCCCCCCACCAGTCGGCCCCCCGCCAGTACAGCTCGTTGTGAAGGCAGCGCCCGGCATCGGACGTGGCCCAGTTGGAGACCTCGTACCAGGAGAAGCCCGCCGCGGAGAGGCGGTCCTCCGCGATGAGGTACCGGTCCGCGTGCACGTCGTCGTCGGTCATGGGGACTTCCCCGCGCCGGATGCGGCGCGCGAGCTGTGTCCCCTCCTCGACGATCAGGGCGTACGCGGACACGTGGTCGGGCCCGGCGCCGATCGCCGCGTCGAGCGAGGCCCGCCAGTCGTCGTCGCTCTCACCGGGCGTGCCGTAGATGAGGTCGAGGTTGACGTGGTCGAACCCGGCCGCACGGGCCTCGGCGACACAGGCCTCGGGCCGGCCGGGCGTGTGCGTACGGTCCAGCACCCGCAGCACGTGCTGCCGCGCGCTCTGCATGCCGAAGGAGACGCGGTTGAACCCGCCCTCCCGGAGCGCGGCCAGATACGCCGGGTCCACGGACTCCGGGTTCGCCTCCGTCGTGACCTCCGCGTCCGCCGCGAGCCCGAACTCGTCCCGGATCGCCCCCAGCATCCGTACGAGATCGTCGGCGGCCAGCAGTGTGGGCGTACCGCCGCCGACGAAGACCGTGCGGACGGGCCGCGGGTCGTCGCCGAGGACCTTGCGGGCCAGGCGGATCTCGTCGATCAGGGTCGAGGCGTAGTTGTCGCGGGAGGCGAGGACGCCCCCCGAGCCGCGCAGCTCCGTCGCCGTGTACGTGTTGAAGTCGCAGTAGCCGCAGCGGGTCGCGCAGTACGGGACGTGGAGGTAGAACCCGAGCGGACGGTCGGCCGCGCCGGCCAGGGCGTGCGCGGGCAGCGCCCCGTCGTCGGGGACGGGCTCGCCGTCGGGAAGTGCGGAAGGCATGTACTCCATTGTCCAGCACCTTCGGCACTCCCCGCCCAGCCCTCTCTGGGGCCGCCTACTCCGCCTACTCCGCCTGGAGCACCAGCAGCGCCAGGTCGTCCTCCGGCGGCTTGCCGCCGAACTCGTGGACCAGGCGGCGGATCCGTTCGGCGATCAGCTCGGCGCTCAGGCCCGCGCACCCGGCGAACGCGGCGGCGAGGCCGTCGTCGTCGTCGAACTGCCGGTGCCCGCTGCGGCGCTCGGTCACGCCGTCCGTGACGCACAGAAGGCTGTCGCCGGGGCGCAGCTCGAAGGTCCCGCAGAGGTAGCTGGCGTCCTCGAAGACGCCGAGGAGGGTCTGCGGCTGGGCCACCTCACCGACCTTTCCGGATGGTTGCAGGAGCAACGGCAGCGGGTGCCCGGCGGAGGCGACCGTGCAGTGCACTCCGCCGTCGAAGGGCACCAGCTCGCCGTAGAGGAGGGAGAGGAATCGGGTCTGCGGCCCCTCGTCCGCGAGCCCGGTGCCGCCCGCGGACACCAGGGCCCGCGCCGCCGCGTCGGAGGCCTCGGTCGCGTCGTCGAGGAGGAGCTGGTTGAGGCGGTCGAGGACGTCGGGCACCTCGTAACCCTCCCGCGCGAGGAGCCGCAGCCACGGCCGGGCGAGGCCGATCACCACGGCCGCCTCGGGGCCTTTGCCCTGGACGTCGCCGAGGGCGAAGCACCAGCGGCCGTCGCCGGCGGGGAAGAGATCGTAGAAGTCCCCGCTGGGTCCGCCCTTGTCGCACGGTTCGTAGACGAGCGCGCTGCGTACGCCGGGGATCTCGGCGACCGCGCCGGGCAGCAGTCCGCGCTGCAGTACGCGGCTGATGGTGGCCTGGCGCGCGTACTGCCGGGCCGCGCCGATGGCGAGCGCGACGCGGCGGCTGAGGTCCTCGACGAGCCCCGTGATCTCGTCGGGGAAGCGGGTCTGCCCGGCCCGGCCGATGACCAGCGTGCCGAGCGGTCTGCCGCCCGCGATCAGCCGGAACGCGAGTGCCGATCCGCCCGTCGCCCGGGCCTCCAGCGCCTCGGCGGGCCAGGGCACGGGCACGGGTCCCGCGCGGTCCGACTCGGGCAGCTCGGGCGGGTCCTTCTCCAGGAGCCGGCGCAGTTCCTCGATGCGGTTCTCGCTGCCGTGCCAGACGCGGGCGAGCCGTGGCCCGCCGACGACACCCCCGTCGGAGCGGCCGGGGGCCTCGTCCTCCAGCCACACCGCGCACCAGTCGGCGAGCCGCGGGACGAGCAGCTGCCCGGTGAGCGCGGCGACCAGATCCTCGTCGAGCTGCCCGGCGAGCAGGTCGGAGGCCTCGGCGAGGAAGGAGAGGACGCCGCGGCTGCGCCAGTCCTGGTCCTGCGTGCCGCGGCGGGGTGCGGGGGCGAGGATCTCGGCGGCCCGCTGCCCGCGCCGCAGCGCGTGTTCGCCGTCGTAGGCCTCGGCCTCCTCCTCGACGGTCGCGGTCCCGTCCACGGGCAGGCGTGCCCATACCGTCTTGACGCCGGTGCGGTAGGTGATGCCCCAGGCCTCGGAGAGCGCGGAGACCAGGTGCAGGCCCCGGCCGTACTCGCCGGTGTCGTACGGCCGCTCCGCCCCGTCGTCGCGCACCACACGCGCGGGGTGGTGGTCGGACACCTCTATGACGAGGACGCCGGGATCGGGGACGGGCCCTGGCTCGGAGTCGTTGCCCGCACCCTCACCACTGCCCGAACCTGCGTACGAAGCGACCGTTCGTACGGCCCTGGAGTCCGACGCGGCGGCCGCCGGGCAGTCCTCCGAGCAACGGCCGAGCCGGCACAGCAGCTCCACGTCCGTGCCGGCGTGCACCACCGCGTTCGTGACGAGTTCGCTGACGACCACCATGGCGTCGGCGACGAGCAGGTCGGTGATGAACTCGGCTCCGGGCAGGGCGAGTTCGGTCCATTCGGCGAGCGCGGTGCGGACGAACCGACGGGCGGCGCCCGGCGCGAGAGGGTTGCCCGGTAAGGACGTACGTGCCACCGCCCGCGGGCGCTCTGGCGCCTCAGAAGCACGGGACATGGACTCCCGTTGCGTCGGTATGGGCCCCACTGTGCGGCTCCCTGAGCAGTTCGGACGATTACGCCTCAGGCGATGCGGACAGAGTGACAGACTGGCCACGCCCATAAGCGCCGAGTTACCGAAGTTGGGCCACCATGAGTGAGAACAGTGCTACGCATGTGCTCGAAGACGGACAGATTCGGGCATCAGACCTGCGTCCTCTGCTCGCTGCCATGACCGCCGCCCGAGACGGCGATTTCAGCAAGGTGCCCGAATCGGGCCACGGGCTGGTGGCCGAGCTGGTCACGGTGTTCAACCAGATCCTGGACCGCAGCCTGCACTTCAACTCCGAGGTGCAGCGCGTCCGCCGGGAGCTCGTCCGCCACGGCCGGCTCGACGAGCGGCTCTCCGCGAGCCCGGGACAGGGCCACTGGACGACCCGGGTCAACGACGTGAACCAGTTGCTGGACGCGCTGGTGGCACCGGCCGCCAACGCGACACGTGTGCTCGACGCGGTGGCGGGCGGCGACCTGACCCAGCGCGTCGACCTGCACGACGGCAACCGCCAACTGCGGGGCGACCTGCGCCGGTTGGGCCGGACGGTCAACAAGATGGTCGACCAGCTGTCCCTGTTCACCGGCGAGGTGACCCGGGTGGCCCGCGAGGTCGGCACGGAGGGGCGGCTGGGCGGCCGCGCCAAGGTGACGGGCCTGTCGGGCAGTTGGCGGGACGTGACCGAGGCGGTGAACACGATGGCGTCCCGGCTGACCGCCCAGGTCCGCGACATCGCCCTGGTCACCACGGCGGTGGCGCGCGGCGACCTGACCCGTACGGTGACGGTCGAGGCGACCGGCGAGCTGCTCGAACTGAAGCTGACCGTGAACACGATGGTCGACCAGCTCTCCGCCTTCGCCGACGAGGTCACCCGCGTGGCCCGCGAGGTGGGTACGGAGGGCCAGTTGGGCGGCCGGGCCCAGGTGCGCGGCGTGTCCGGGGTCTGGAAAGACCTCACCGACAACGTCAACTTCATGGCCTCGAACCTGACCTCTCAGGTCCGCAACATCGCCCAGGTCACCACGGCCGTGGCCAACGGCGACCTGAGCCAGAAGATCACGGTCGACGCACAGGGCGAGATCCTGGAGCTGAAGTCGACCATCAACACCATGGTCGACCAGCTCTCCGCCTTCGCCGACGAGGTCACCCGCGTGGCCCGCGAGGTGGGTACGGAGGGAAACCTGGGCGGGCGCGCGCAGGTCCGTGGGGTGTCCGGGGTCTGGAAGGACCTCACCGACAACGTCAACTTCATGGCGGACAACCTGACTTCACAGGTCCGGAACATCGCACTCGTCTCCACGGCCGTGGCACAGGGCGACCTCGGCAAGAAGATCACGGTGGAGGCGAAGGGCGAGATCCTGGAGCTCAAGTCGACCATCAACACGATGGTCGACCAGCTCTCCGCCTTCGCCGACGAAGTCACCCGCGTCGCCCGCGAGGTCGGCACCGAGGGAAACCTCGGCGGGCAGGCTCAGGTGCGCGGTGTGTCCGGGGTCTGGAAAGACCTCACCGACAACGTCAACTTCATGGCCCTGAACCTCACTTCACAGGTACGGAACATCGCCCAGGTGACGACGGCCGTGGCGAACGGCAACCTGGGCAAGAAGATCACGGTCGACGCGCGCGGCGAGATCCTGGAGCTGAAGGACACCGTCAACACGATGGTGGAGCAGCTGCGCGCCTTCGCCGACGAGGTGACCCGCGTGGCCCGCGAGGTCGGCACCGACGGACGGCTCGGCGGCCGTGCCCAGGTCCTCGGTGTGTCCGGCGTCTGGCGGGACCTGACCGACAACGTCAACTACATGGCGGACAACCTGACTTCACAGGTCCGGAACATCGCTCAGGTCGCGACCGCCGTGGCCCAGGGAGACCTCTCCAAGAAGATCGACGTGGACGCGCGCGGCGAGATCCTGGAGCTGAAGACCACGATCAACACGATGGTGGACACGCTGTCGTCGTTCTCGTCCGAGGTCACGCGCGTGGCCCGCGAGGTGGGTTCCGAGGGCCAACTCGGCGGCCAGGCACGGGTGGAGGGCGTGTACGGCACCTGGAAGCGCCTGACGACGAACGTGAACGAGCTGGCGTCCAACCTCACCACCCAGGTCCGCGCGATCGCCGAGGTGGCGTCCGCGGTGGCCCAGGGCGACATGTCCCGCTCGATCACGGTGGAGACGCAGGGCGAGGTCGCCGAGCTGAAGGACAACATCAACCTGATGGTGGCCAACCTCCGCGAGACGACCCGCGCGAAGGACTGGCTGGAGTCGAACCTCGCCCGTCTCGCCGCCCTGATGCAGGGCCACCGGGACCTGATGGAGGTCGCCGACCTGATCCTGCGCGAGCTGACCCCGCTGGTGAACGCGCAGTACGGCGCCTTCTTCCTGGCCGACCCGGAGGAGGACGGCGCCTCGCTGCACACGGCCGTGCCCGCCAAGGGGCTCGCCTTCATCGCGGGGTACGGCTCGGCGCAGGGCGCGACCGTCGACACGGGCACCATGCCGGTGCACGGGCTCGTACGGCAGGCCGCACGGGAGAAGAAGCGGATTCTGGTGGAGGAGGCCCCGCCGGACTACATCAAGATCAACAGCGGTCTGGGGGAAGCCGCTCCCGCGAGCGTCGTCATCATCCCGATCCTCTTCGAGGACAAGCTGCTCGGGGTGATCGAGCTGGCTTCCTTCTCCCGCTTCTCCGACGTCCACCTGGCCTTCTTCGACCAGTTCGTGAACACCATCGGCGTCGCGATCAACACCATCATCGCCAACTCCCGTACGGAGTCACTGCTCGGCGAGTCGCAGCGCCTGGCCGTCCAGCTCCAGGACCGCTCCGACGAACTGCAGTCGCAGCAGGCCGAGTTGCAGCGCTCGAATGCCGAACTGGAGGAGAAGGCAGCCCTGTTGGCCACCAGCTCCCAGTACAAGTCGGAGTTCCTGGCGAACATGTCGCACGAGCTGCGGACGCCCCTCAACTCGCTGCTGATCCTGGCCCGGCTGCTCTCCGACAACCCGGACGGTCATCTCTCGGACCAGGAGGTGCAGTTCGCGACGACGATCCACCGCTCCGGCTCCGACCTCCTCCAGCTGATCAACGACATCCTCGACCTGTCGAAGATCGAGGCCGGCCGGATGGACGTACGCCCGAAGAAGCTGCCGCTGATCAAGCTGCTCGACTACGTGCACGCCACGTTCCGGCCGCTCACGCTGGACCGGGGGCTCGCCTTCGAGGTGTCGGTCGGCGAGGACGTACCGCGCGAGATGTACTCGGACGAGCAGCGGCTCCAGCAGATCCTGCGCAACCTGCTCTCGAACGCGATCAAGTTCACCGCGACGGGACGGGTCGAGCTGCGCGTCAACCGCGTCAAGGACACCGAGCACCGCTACACGCGCGAGAAGAGCGACCACGTGATCGCCTTCGCGGTCTCCGACACCGGCATCGGCATCGCCCCGGAGAAACTCCCGGTGATCTTCGAGGCGTTCCAGCAGGCCGACGGCACGACGAACCGCAAGTACGGCGGCACGGGCCTCGGCCTGTCCATCAGCCGGGAGATCGCGGGCCTGCTGGGCGGCCGCATCATCGCCGAGAGCATGCCCGGCAAGGGGTCCACCTTCACGCTGTACGTGCCCGTCGTCAGCCCCGGGCACTCGGCGACCGAGCCGGGCGCCGAGGATCGGGCCCTGCCCATGCCCGAGCAGCTGTCCTCCGATCCCTACACCGTCCACGACCAGGACGACAGCTGGCCGGCACCCACCAAACTGGAGGCGTGGAAGGCGGGGCGGGCAGGCCAGGTCCTGCCTGGACGGCGGGTGTTGATCGTGGACGACGACATCCGCAACGTCTTCGCGCTCACCCACGTACTGGGCCGGGTCGGGATGCCCGTCCTGTACGCGGAGAACGGGCGCGAGGGCATCGAGACACTGGAACGCAACCCCGACGTCCAACTCGTACTGATGGACATCATGATGCCGGAGATGGACGGCTACGAGACCATCTCCGCCATCCGCCGCACCCCGCGCTGGGCCGGACTTCCCATCGTCGCCCTCACCGCCAAGGCGATGCCGGGCGACCGCGAGAAGTCCATCGCGCGCGGTGCGAACGACTACGTACCCAAGCCGGTGGACGTCGATCAGCTGCTGACCGTCGTCTGTGCGCTCCTGGACCCCGAGAGCACGGATGCCGAGGAGCAGGGCCTCTCCGTCGCGACCGGCACAGCGGAACCCGTGGGTTCCGGGGCGCCGGAGTCCGTCGCATCGGAGGAGCCCACCGTCCCGCCGGCGAACCAATGAGGCAGGCAGTCAATCACCATGAGCACTGAGGCATCGACCGACGAGCGCGCCAGCATCCTCCTCGTGGACGACATGGAGGACAACCTGATCGCGCTGGAGGCCGTCCTGGGGTCCCTCAACGAACCGCTCGTACGCGCCCGTTCGGGCGAGGAGGCGATGAAGGCGCTGCTGCGGCAGCGGTTCGCCGTCGTCCTTCTCGACATCCGGATGCCGGGCATGGACGGCTTCGAGACGGCCGCGAACATCAAGCGGCTCGACCAGACCAAGGACGTACCGATCATCTTCCTGACCGGCACGGACTCCGACGCGGGCTATGCGTTCCGCGGGTACGCGACCGGAGCCGCCGACTATCTCACCAAGCCGTTCGACCCCTGGGTGCTGCGTGCCAAGGTGACCGTCTTCCTCGATCTGCACCGCAAGAACCGGCAGTTGGAGCGGATGCTCGCCCGCGAGCAGGCGCAGTTCGACGAACTCGCCGACCGCCTGCGCGCGATCGAGACCCACATGGCGACCAGCGACCTCAAGGACGTCCTCGAACTGCGCCACCACATACGCCACATGGAGGACCTGCTCCGCGAAATGCGAAAGGGCCGGGGCCTGTGACCCCACCCGCGCCCCCTGCAAGGGGCGCGGGCAACTGCGCCCGTAAGGGGCGCGGGGAACTGCGCGACCAGCCACAACGAACCCGCAGCCGAACCGACACGCGCGCCCCCAGCCGGGCCAGGGGCGCCCCCAGCCCGACGGCTAGGCCTCGCGCGAACCCGCGTACATCTCGTCGATCAGGTGCTTGTACTCCCGTTCCACAACCGGGCGCTTCAGCTTCAGGCTGGGCGTCAGTTCGCCGTGTTCGATGTCGAGGTCGCGCGGGAGGAGCTTGAACTTCTTGATGGTCTGCCAGCGCTGGAGGCCCTCGTTGAGCGTCTTGACGTAGCCGTCGATGAGCTCGACCGTCGCGGGGGCGGCGACGACCTCGGCGTACGACTTGCCCGACAGGCCGTTGTCCGCGGCCCAGCCGAGGATCGACGGCTCGTCGAGGGCGATGAGCGCGGTGCAGAAGTTCCGGTCGGCGCCGTGCACGAGGATGTTGGAGACGTACGGGCAGACGGCCTTGAACTGGCCCTCGACCTCGGCGGGCGCGATGTACTTGCCGCCCGAGGTCTTGATGAGGTCCTTCTTGCGGTCCGTGATGCGCAGATAGCCGTCGGGGGACAGCTCGCCGATGTCGCCGGTGTGGAACCAGCCGTCGGACTCCAGCACCTCGGCGGTCTTCTCGGGCAGCCCGTGGTAGCCCTCCATGATGCCGGGGCCGCGCAGCAGGATCTCGCCGTCGTCCGCGATGCGCACCTCGGTGCCGGGCAGCGGCTTGCCGACCGTGCCCGTGCGGTACGCCTCGCCGGGGTTCACGAAGGAGGCGGCGGACGACTCCGTGAGCCCGTACCCCTCCAGGATGTGGATGCCGGCGCCCGCGAAGAAGAAGCCGATCTCGGGCGCGAGGGCCGCCGAGCCGGAGACACAGGCGCGCAGATTGCCGCCGAAGGCCTCGCGGATCTTGGCGTAGACGAGCGCGTCGGCGACCTTGTGCTTGGCGGAGAGGCCGAAGGGCGCGGAGGCGGTGCCGGTGCGGCGGAAGTTGTCCTGCGTGGCCTTCGCGTACTCGCGGGAGACGCCGGCCGCCCACTGGAAGATCTTGTACTTGGCACCGCCGCCGGCCCGCGCCTTGGCCGCGACGCCGTTGTAGACCTTCTCGAAGATGCGGGGCACGGCAGCCATGTAGGTCGGCCGCACGACCGGCAGGTTCTCGATGATCTTGTCGACACGGCCGTCGACGGCGGTGACGTGTCCGACCTCGATGTGGCCGGACGTGAGCACCTTGCCGAAGACGTGCGCGAGCGGCAGCCACAGGTACTGGACGTCGTCCTGGCTGACCAGACCGGTCGCGGCGATGGCCTTCGCCATGTACGACCAGTTGTCGTGCGGCAGCCGGACACCCTTGGGGCGGCCCGTGGTGCCGGAGGTGTAGATGAGGGTGGCCAGCTGGTCCTTGGTGATCGCCCCGACCTTCTCCTTGATCAGGTCGGGGTTCTTCTCCAGGTACGCGGCCCCGCGGGCCTCCAGCTCGGCGAGCGTGAGGACCCCCTCGCTCGACTCCACGCCGGCCGGGTCGATCACCACGATGTGGGTCAGCTCGGGCAGGTCACCATGCTTCTCCTGGGCCTTGGCGAGCTGCGCCGCGTCCTCCGCGATCAGCACCTTGCTCGATGAGTCGGCCAGGATGAAGGCCGACTCCTCGGCGTTCGTCTGCGGGTAGACAGTGGTCGTCGCCGCGCCCGCGCACATGATGCCGAGGTCGGCGAGGATCCAGTCGACGCGGGTCGAGGAGGCGAGCGCGACGCGCTGCTCCGGCTGCACACCCAGTTCGATCAGACCGGCCGCGATCGCGTAGACCCGGTCGGCCGCCTGTGCCCAGCTCAGGGACTTCCAGTCGTCCGGGCCCTCGCCCGAGGCGGGCGGCACCGGGTAGCGGTACGCCTCCGCGTCGGGCGTCGCCGCCACGCGCTCCAGGAAGAGGGCCGCCACGGACGGCGGACGGTTCTCGATCAGGGTCTGTGTGTCGCTCACGACATCCTCCGGGGCCCGCGACAGTGCGTGTGGCTGGCTGATTGCGGTTGGCTCTGACAGATGGCTCAGGGGCAGGCTGGTGCTGGTGACTCACTGGCGACTGGCTCAGCGCACTCGTTGTTTAACTCACGAGTAACCAACGAGTGGTGATCAGAGTAAAGCCCGTCCGCCCGGTGCGTAAGGGGCGGCGTGCTGTCACTTCCTACAGAGCGTGGGCGGAACGCGGCAGTCCGTTGACGTGGCGGGCCCGCCACGCGAAAGCGCGACGGGCCCGTGATTCCGCGGCCGTCCGACGACCGGGCCGGCGGCTACTTCTTGCCCTTGCCCGAGCCGGCCGCGTCGTCGCTGGACAGCACGGCGATGAAGGCCTCTTGCGGAACCTCCACAGAGCCCACCATCTTCATCCGCTTCTTGCCTTCCTTCTGCTTCTCCAGCAGCTTCCGCTTACGGGAGATGTCACCGCCGTAGCACTTGGCGAGGACGTCCTTCCGGATGGCGCGGATGGTCTCGCGGGCGATGACCCGGGACCCGATGGCCGCCTGGATGGGGATCTCGAAGGCCTGGCGCGGGATGAGCTCGCGCAGCTTGGCGACAAGCCGTACTCCGTACGCGTAGGCCGCGTCCTTGTGCGTGACGGCGGAAAAGGCGTCGACGCGGTCGCCGTGCAGCAGGATGTCGACCTTCACCAGCGAGGCGTCCTGCTCGCCGGTGGGCTCGTAGTCCAGCGAGGCGTACCCGCGGGTCTTGGACTTCAGGTTGTCGAAGAAGTCGAAGACGATCTCGGCGAGGGGGAGCGTGTAGCGGATCTCGACCCGGTCCTCCGACAGATAGTCCATACCGAGGAGGGTGCCGCGGCGGGTCTGGCAGAGTTCCATGATCGAGCCGATGAACTCGCTGGGAGCGAGGATCGTGGCCCGGACGACCGGCTCGAAGACCTTGTCGATCTTGCCCTCGGGGAACTCGCTCGGGTTGGTGACCGTGTGCTCCTTCCCGTCCTCCATGATCACGCGGTAGACCACGTTGGGCGCGGTGGCGATGAGTTCGAGGTTGAACTCGCGCTCCAGGCGCTCACGGATGACGTCGAGGTGCAGCAGGCCGAGGAAGCCGACACGGAAGCCGAAGCCGAGGGCCGCTGAGGTCTCGGGCTCGTAGACCAGGGCGGCGTCGTTGAGCTGGAGCTTGTCCAGCGCCTCGCGGAGGTCGGGGTAGTCCGAACCGTCCAGCGGATACAGACCCGAGAAGACCATCGGCTTAGGGTCCTTGTATCCGCCGAGGGCCTCGGTGGCGCCCTTGTCCTTGCTGGTGATCGTGTCACCGACCTTGGACTGACGGACGTCCTTCACGCCGGTGATGATGTAGCCCACCTCGCCGACGCCGATGCCGTCGGCCGGCGTCATCTCGGGGGACGAGACGCCGATCTCCAGCAGTTCGTGGGTGGCGCCGGTCGACATCATCTTGATGCGCTCGCGCTTGTTGAGCTGGCCGTCGATGACACGGACGTACGTGACCACGCCCCGGTACGAGTCATAGACGGAGTCGAAGATCATCGCGCGGGCGGGGGCGTCGGCGACGCCGACCGGGGCCGGGACGTCACGGACGACCCGGTCGAGGAGCGCGTCCACACCGATGCCGGTCTTCGCCGAGACCTTGAGCACGTCCTCGGGCTGGCAGCCGATGAGGTTGGCAAGCTCCTCGGAGAACTTCTCCGGCTGGGCGGCCGGCAGGTCGATCTTGTTCAGTACGGGGATGATCTTGAGGTCGTTCTCCATCGCCAGGTAGAGGTTGGCGAGAGTCTGCGCCTCGATGCCCTGAGCGGCGTCCACGAGGAGAACGGTCCCCTCGCAGGCGGCGAGCGACCGGGACACCTCATACGTGAAGTCCACGTGCCCGGGGGTGTCGATCATGTTGAGGATGTGGGTGTTGCCCGGGTCGTCGGTCGGGGCCCAGGGCAGTCGCACCGCCTGGGACTTGATCGTGATGCCGCGCTCGCGCTCGATGTCCATCCGGTCGAGGTACTGAGCGCGCATCTGCCGCTGCTCGACCACCCCGGTCAGCTGGAGCATCCGGTCGGCGAGCGTGGACTTGCCGTGGTCGATGTGCGCGATGATGCAGAAATTGCGGATCAGAGCCGGGGCGGTGCGGCTCGGCTCGGGCACATTGTTAGGGATCGCGGGCACGCAGGGTCCTGTCTCTTGAGGCGCCTGTCGCCTCGGGTCGGATCGATACGTAGGCTCCATGGTCCCACGGGCGGGGGCGTGCGACCGGTTTGGGCCACTCGTGCGGTGACTGGTAGCCTGAGCAGCTGTGTCTCATGCCCTCTCTGCAGGAGGCACATCCTCAAGAAACCAAACGGTGCACGAGGCGAGTCCGTGAGCGTATTTCCGTTTCCCGTCTCTCGTTTCTCGTGTGCCAGAACCTGAGAAGGCTCATTCGTGGCGAACATCAAGTCCCAGATCAAGCGGATCAAGACCAACGAGAAGGCTCGGCTGCGCAACAAGGCCGTCAAGTCTTCGCTGAAGACCGCGATCCGCAAGGCCCGTGAGGCTGCTGCCGCGGGTGACGTCGAGAAGGCCACGGAGGCCGCGCGCGAGGCTTCGCGCAAGCTGGACAAGGCTGTCTCGAAGGGCGTCATCCACAAGAACCAGGCCGCCAACAAGAAGTCGGCGCTTGCTTCCAAGGTCTCTTCCCTCAAGGGCTGAACTCACTTGATTTGACCGCCGGAAGGACCTGAGCGGGCCCTCTCTCATCCGCTCCCGACCGGCACCCCGACTCGTACGCGACTGCGTTCGCCACGCGGGTACGAGTCCCTCGCACAATCCGAGGCCCCGGTCTCTCCCCCTTCCCCAGGGGGAGGGCCGGGGCTTTTGGCGTGTGGGGGGGTTGGGCTGCGAGGGGGGTTGCATTGCGGGGGGGGCGTGGGTTGCACTGCGGCGGGGGTGGGTCGCGCTGGGGCGGGGGTGAGTCGCGCTGGGGGCGTGGCCGACACTCTTCAGCCCGTCCGGCGTTTGAGGACGAGGCCGTCCAGGCCGATTCCCCCCCCCCCCCCCCGCAAACCCCCCCCCCCCCCCCCCCCCCCCCCCCCCCCCCCCCGAGGCCGTCCAGGCCGATTCCCCACCCACCCCGGTCAACCCACCCACCCCCATCAGCCCCGCCCACCCACTCAGCCCGTCCGGCGATTGAGAACGAGCGCGTCAGCGCGATGCGGGGGTTCGGGGGCGGAGCCCCTGAGTAAGGGACGGGAATGGGTAGGGGCGGCGGGGGCGAAAAACACCCGGCGGCAGCTAGCCGCGGCGAGACCGCGCCGCCCGTGCAATCGCGACGACGGCCTTCTCGAGGGCGTACTCGGGATCGTCCCCCCCGCCCTTCACCCCCGCATCGGCCTCAGCGACCGCCCGAAGGGCGACGGAAACCCCATCCGGAGTCCACCCCCGCATCTGCTGCCGAACCCGATCGATCTTCCACGGCGGCATCCCCAGCTCCCGAGCAAGATCGGCAGGCCGCCCCCCACGAGCGGACGACAGCTTCCCGATCGCCCGCACCCCCTGCGCCAACGCACTGGTGATCATCACAGGCGCGACCCCGGTGGAAAGAGACCACCGCAGAGCCTCCAACGCCTCCGCCGCCCGCCCCTCGACCGCCCGATCGGCCACCGTGAAGCTGGAGGCCTCGGCCCGGCCCGTGTAGTACCGCCCGACAACGGCCTCGTCGATCGTCCCCTCGATGTCCGAGACAAGCTGCGTCACGGCGGACGCCAGCTCCCGCAGATCGCTCCCGATGGAGTCGACAAGGGCCTGGCAGGCCTCAGGCGTGGCGGACCGCCCCAGCGCCCGGAACTCGCTCCGCACGAAGGCCAGCCGATCCGCCGGCTTCGTCATCTTGGGGCAGGCGACCTCCCGCGCACCTGCCTTGCGCGCGGCATCGAGCAGCCCCTTGCCCTTGGCCGCACCCGCGTGCAACAGCACGAGCGTGATCTCCTCGGCGGGGGCGCCCAGATACGCCTTCACGTCCTTGATCGTGTCGGCCGACAGATCCTGGGCGTTGCGCACCACGACGACCTTGCGCTCCGCGAAGAGCGACGGACTGGTCAGCTCGGCGAGCGTGCCCGGCTGCAACTGGTCCGACGTGAGGTCCCGTACATCCGTGTCCGCGTCGGCGGCCCGCGCGGCGACCACCACCTCCCGGACGGCACGGTCGAGCAGGAGGTCCTCCTGGCCGACGGCGATCGTGACGGGGGCGAGCGGGTTGTCCTGTGCAGAGTTCCTGGCCATCGCGCCCAAGCATCCCACGCACCACTGACAACGGACTCCGCCCGCGAGGTGGACCGCCCGCCATGGGGTGGCCCCCGCCCCGAGGCGGACCGTCGGCCGAAGGGCGACCCGGCGCCAGTGGGAGGGAGTCAGCTGGAGGGCGAGCCGTCCGCCGCGCTGAGGCCCGCCGACCGCATGGAGGCCCGCCGACCGCGCGGAGGCCCGCCTGCCGAGGGCCAAGCCCACGGCCATGCGGCGGCCGAGCCGGTCTTCACCCGCGACGGCGACCTACGGCTCCTCGCGCCACCCGTCCCACTCCCCCGCGAACTCGTCCAGCTCCCCCGCATCGAGCCGCCCGTCCGAGTCCCGCAGGACCAGCAGCCACTGCGCGTCCTCGGCGTCGTCCTCACCGGCCAGGGCGTCCCGTACGAGCTGGGGCTCCTCGTCGAGTGCGAACCGCTCCCCGAGTGCCTCCGCCGCCTCGTGCGCGGCATCGCGGTCGGGCAGGACCAGTACATGTCTCACATCACTCACCCGGCCATTTTCCGGTACGCGGACGACGCTCCGCGCCGAGGGTGGGCGATCCCCGAAACTCCAGGCCAGACCTGCCGACCGAGGCAGGCCCGCTGACCGAGCAGCCCATGAACCCGTCAGCCCATGAGCCCGTCAGCCCTTGGGCACGATCTGTATGTCCAGATCGACCGTGATGCTCGGGCCGACCACGGCGATCCCCCGGGCGAGCATCGTCTGCCAGCTCACGGTGAAGTCGTCGCGGCGCAGTTCGGTACTGGCCCGGCAGGCCGCCCGCACCTCGCCCTCCATACCATTGCCGACGCCGAGGTACTCCGTGTCGAGCGTGACCGTCCGCGTCACACCGTGCAGCGACAGCGCCCCGGTGACCGCCCACCGGTTGCCACCCCGATGCGCGAACCGGTCGCTGTAGAACTCCAGCGTCGGAAACCGGTCGACATCCAGAAAGTCCGCGGACCTCAGATGGTCGTCCCGCATCTTCACGTTCGTGTCGATGGACGACGCGTCGATCACCACATGCATGGCCGACTGCTCGGCACGCTCGGCCAGCCGTATCACCCCCGCGAACGTGTTGAACCTGCCACGCACCTTGGCCAGCCCGATGTGCCGTGCGGTGAACCCGATCGTGGAGTGCGTCGGCTCGATCTCCCAGTCCCCCGGCCGGGGCAGTGCGGGCGGCCGGGCGACGTGCAGTGTCACTTCGCCGAGCGAGGCCAGCGCGTTCTCCTCCACCGTGGCGTTCGTCCGGAACGGCGCGTACCCCTCGGCCGACACCGCGAGCCGGTACTCGCCCGCCGGCACCGTCACCGTGAAGGACCCGAACGGATCCAGTCCCCCGCCGACCACTTTTCGCCCCGACGTGTCCGTTACCACGAACTCGGCATGCGGCACCGGCTGGTTGACCGGATCGAGCACCCGGCAGCTGAGCACTCCGGCCCCGTCGGGCATCGGTACCGCGGCGACACGATCCGTCCGTTGCGTTCGGTTCGAACGGTTCCCCAGCCAGCTGCCGACCATCTGCGACCCACCCTCGCGCGACACGAACGTTGTGAAATCACCGTTGCCGAGGAGGTATTCGACCACTGATGCGACTTTCGAGGCAACAGACGTCTACATCGCAGGAATCCAGCACATGTGCTGGGACTACGCACGAGTAGCCCGAATTGGCAGATCCGTCAATGTCTTTCCCTCAGGGCTAGCGATTCCTGACAACCGGGACGCGTTCCAGCTCGATCCCGAACCGTTCCCGATACGCCGTCAATACCTCCTCGTCCGTAGCCAGATCAGCCCCCTCCTTCCCTCCGTCGGGGTCCGTCACCGTGAGCGTGCGTCCGCTGAGCGTGATGCGCCCGCCGTCCTCGGTGAGCCGCGAGCAGACGAGCGACTGCGTGAAGTGCGATGCCGGCGAGGTGCTGTGCCACCAGGCTCCGGCCACACAGTCCCCGAGTACCCGCGGCCGGGTCTCCAGCCGGTACTGCGACCTGCCGTCCCGCACGACGTCCAGGTCCCCGAACCGCCTGTCGTTCCCCCGCACCCCCGCCGGATCCGCCCCGGCCACGATCACCCGGAACGCGCCGCCCGGATCCGTCTGCTCGCCCCGCTCCCCGAACGCCAGCGGATAGTGGCTGTTCGCCCCGAAGCCGACGTCGACGAGCCAGTCACCCCCGTCCACCGTCCGCACCCGCAACGCGAGATGGTCGAACGGAACCCCCAGTCGCCCCTCCTCCCCGTACACGCGAGCCGCGAGCAATGTCACATCGAAGCCCAGCGCTCCGAGCAACATCCCGAACGCCCCGTTCAGTTCGTAACAGAACCCGCCCCTCCGGGAACCCACCAGTTTGTCCAGCAGCCGCTCCTCCTCCAGCACGATCTCCTCGCCGAGATGGATCGACAGGTTCTCGAACGGCACCGTCATCAGATGCCGCAACTGGAGCTCACGCAGCACGTCGGCGGTGGGCCAGGCGGGGTGTGCGGCACCGATACGGCGGAGGTAGGCATCAGCCTGTGCGGGTTTCATGTACTCAGTCTCCCGCCACCAGCAGGCGCTCACCGCCGCCTGCCACGGCGACCGCCCCGTCCTCGTCCGTACGCAGCACCTCCGCACCCCCGGCTCGCAGCGCCGCCATCGTGCTCGGGGCCGGGTGTCCGTACGGGTTGTCGGTGCCGCAGGAGATGAGAGCGAGGCGCGGCGACACCCGGCGTATGAGGTCCGGATCCTGGTAGGCCGACCCGTGGTGGGCGACCTTCAGCACGTCCACATTTCCCAGGCCGGCGCCGGCCGGTGATCTCAGGAGTGCCTGCTGTGCGGGTGGTTCGAGGTCTCCGAGCATCAGCAGCGTCAGCCCCGCCGACCGTACGAGCAGGGTGACGCTCGCGTCGTTCGGGCCCTCGGGTGCCGGGGCCCGCTCCGGTGGCGGCCACAGGACCTGCCAGTCGAGCGCACCCGTGCGACGCCGCTCCCCCGCCACCGCCCGTGTCACCGGGATCCGCCGGGCCGCCGCCTGCCGGTGGACGGACTCCGCCTGGTCCAGCGGCTCTTCGAAGCCCGTCGTCTCGATCGCGCCCACCGATCGCCCGCGCAGCACGCCCGGCAGCCCGGCGACGTGGTCCGCATGGAAGTGGGTCAGCACGACGAGCGGGATCCGTGTGATGCCGAGCGCGCGCAGGCACCGGTCGGCCAGCGTCGGGTCCGGTCCCGCGTCGACCACGACACCGGTGCCGTCGCCCGCCGCCAACACCATCGCGTCTCCTTGTCCCACGTCACACATCGCGAACCGCCAGCCGGGCGGCGGCCACCCCGTGATGACCCGGGTGAGAGGAGGCGGCTGCACCATCACCAGCAGGAGCAGCACTCCGCAGGCAGCGCTGAGCCAGGGGTGTCTCAGGAGTCTGCGGCCGACCAGCACGACAACGGTGATCACCAGGGCGAGCAGCAGCGCGCCCGTCCAACTGCCCGGCCAGTCCACTCCTCCACCCGGCAGCGCGGCCCCCGCACGAGCGATGTCCGCGATCCATCCGGCGGGCCAACTCGCGCACCACGCCAGTGCCTTGGCGACCGGCATCGCCCAGGGAGCCGTGGCCAGGGTCGCGAAGCCCAGCACCGTGGCCGGCGCGACCGCGAACTCCACCAGCAGATTGCACGGCACCGCCACCAGGCTCACCCGCGCCGAGAGGACGGCGACCACCGGTGCGCACACCGCCTGTGCTGCCCCCGCGGCCGCCAACGCCTCGGCCAACCGCGGCGGCACCCCACGCCTCCGCAGCGCGGAACTCCATCTCGGGGCCAGCGTGAGCAGGGCGCCGGTGGCGAGCACGGAGAGCAGGAACCCATAACTCCGTGCCAGCCAGGGGTCGTACAGCACCAGCAGCAGAACCGCCGTGGCCAGCGCCGGGATCAGTGACCGCCGGCGGCCGGTCGCGATGGCCAGCAGCGCGATCGATCCGCAGGCCGCGGCTCGCAGCACGCTCGGGTCCGGCCGGCACACGATGACGAAGCCGAGCGTGAGCACCCCGCCAGCCAGGGCGGTCGCCCGCAGGGGGATGCCGAGCCGCGGTGCCAGCCCTCGGCGCTCCGCCTGCTGGGCGCGACCGGGTGGCCCGATGAGCAGGGCCAGCAGGATCGTGAAGTTGGCCCCGCTCACGGCCAGGATGTGTGTGAGATCCGTCGCCTTGAACGCCTCGTCCAGCTCCGGCGTGATCCGTGACGTGTCCCCCACCACCAGGCCCGGCAACAGCGCCCGGGCGTCCGGCTCCAGCCCCTCGGTCGCCGCGCGCAGCCCGCCTCGCAGCTCTCCGGCGAACCGCTGCGTGTCCGACGGCTGCCCGACCACTCGTGGCGGGCCGCTGCCGCGCACGCGCAGCACCGCCGCGATCCGGTCACCGTCTCCGAGCGGGGGCACGACCCGCGCCGTCACACGCACCTTCGTGGAGGGCAGGAGGGAGAGCCAGGGCGAGCCCTGCCGCTCACGGGCCACCCGCGCACCCGCGTCCACGATCAGCAACACCGGCGTTCGTGTCTCCGCCACCGTCCCGCCCGGCATCTCGACCTTCCTGACCTCGGCGTTGAGCAGGATGGCGGTCGGAGCCGCGTGATTGCCCTTGATCCGCGGACGCGTCAGCCGTGGATCCGAGGTGACCTCCGCCTCGGCGGTCACCTGGGCGTACTGCCGCGCCAGCTCGGGGACGGGGCCCCGCCGCAGATCCGCGCCGTGCAGACCGCCCGAGGCGGCCGCCGCCGCGACACAGAGCAACACGGCGGCGACGGAGACCTTCGGCCACGAACGCCATCCACCTCGCCGCGAACTGCCCTGCGGCACACCGCCCGGCTCCGGCTCCGGCTCCGGCTCCGGCTCCGGCTCCGGCTCCGGCTCCGGCCGATGATGCGGCCGCGACTCACCGCTCACGCGGCTTCGGCTGGTGGCCAAGAATCCACCGGCCACGACCAAGCAGACGATCACCACGCCGGTGACCCACCCCGGCGGTGCGTCCAGCGCCAACGCCGCCGTCGCCCACGCGGCCAGCGCCGGCGGCACCAACCGCAGATCCGTCGGCCCCTCTTGGTGAGGGTGCGCGGCACCGAGCGGATTGCCGGACGTCGCGTGTACGCCCGGGCGCCGGTCGTCGGACCGCTGAGCGCCGTTCGGCACGCCGGGCGCCGGGAAAGCCCGCCTCGCTCCCGGCCCCGGCCCCGGCCCCGGCCCCGGCCCCGGCCCCGGCGGACCGTACGTCTCCGGGCTCCTCATGGCCGTACGAGATTCTGCAGATCGGCGAACCGGCGGTCGCCGATTCCGTTCACCTCACGGAGTTCGTCGACCGAGCGGAAGCCGCCGTGCTGGGTGCGGTAGTCGATGATGTGCTGGGCGAGCACGGGGCCGACGCCGGGCAGAGTGTCCAGCTGTTCCAAAGTGGCCGTGTTGAGGCCGACCGGAGCGGCGGCAGCCCCCGCGGCGGCTCCACCGGCGCCCGCCGCACCCGGACCACCCGCCGCACCCGGCCCGGCGACAGCCGGAGGCGCTCCGACCAGTACCTGCTCACCGTCCACGAGCAGCCGCGCCCGGTTGAGTCCCTCGGTGTCCGTGCCGGGACGCACCCCGCCGGCCGCCCGGAGGGCATCGGCCACCCGAGAACCGGCCGGCAACCGCTGAATACCCGGCTCCCGCACCTTGCCGCTGACATCCACCACGATGACGGCACCGGCACCGGCACCGGCACCGGCTCCGGCACTGGCCGCACCAGCCGTTCCGGCCACGCCCACAGGATCCCGCGCGGCGGCGGACGATCCCGCCGCCGCCTGCCCGCCCTCGCCCTCTCCCCCGTACGAACCCACGGCCCGCACCACTTCAGGTGCCCTCACCGGCTGGGTCCGCCCCGACCAGAAGTGCTGCGCGGCGAAGACAGCCGCGACCACGAGGACCACCGTGAGCGCGACCACGCTCCTCCGCTCCAGCCCGCACCTGGACTGCAGCCACAAGGGCATCCGCTCCCGGACGGCGAGCCCGGTCCGCTCCCGCCACAGGGCCCCGGCCGCAACCCCAGCCCCAGCCCCGGCCGCAACCCCAGACCTGCCCGTAACCCCAGACTCCGCCTCGCCCTCAGATCCAGCCTCGAACTCGGGCCCCGTCCGTCCCCGGCCCCCCGCCCGTGCATCGGTCTCAACACCGGCGACTACACCACCACCACCGTCCCGGCTCCACCCCTCCCGCCCAGACACCACCGGCGGACCATGCCTCAACTCCCCACGCACTCTCGTCCGTTCGGCGAAGAGTGTCTCCGCGCGCAGGCGCAGCGCCTCCGCGGAGGCCTCTCGGCGCCGGGACCTGCCGCGATGGCCGCGATATCGGTGACGGCGGTGTCGCATGCGGCTGTCGGAGACCGGGCCCCGGCCCGGCCCGCTGGTTGCTGTCGCTGTCCGTGAAGGTGATCGAAGTGCCATGCGACGAGAATCGGGCACAACCGCCGAACCGCGATGATCTTGCTCAATTCCCGGGGATTACCGCCCAGTTGTGGATAACTCCGTCACCCACACGAGTCAGTCCAACCTCATCGAACCGAGGCGATCCGACCTCACCGAGGAGAAACAACCGCCCCAAGCAGCCCGGGCCCGGTGTGCGCCCCGATCACCGCCCCGACCTCGCTCACATGCAGGTCGGCCAGCCCCGGCACCCGAACCCGCAGCCGCTCCGCGAGCGCCGCCGCCCGCTCGGGCGCGGCGAGATGGTGGACCGCGATGTCGACCTGCGCGCCGCCCGCCCGCTCGGCCACGATCTCCTCCAGGCGGGCGATCGCCCTGCCCGCGGTCCGCACCTTCTCCAGGAGCTCGATGCGTCCGCCGTCCAGTTGCAGCAGCGGTTTCACGGCCAGCGCCGACCCGAGCAGCGCCTGCGCCGCCCCGATCCGGCCGCCCCGGCGCAGATAGTCGAGGGTGTCGACGTAGAAGTACGCGTACGTACCCGCGGCCCGCTTCTCCGCCGCGGTGACCGCCTCGTCGACCGTGCCGCCCGCCTCGGCGGACTCGGCCGCGGCCAGCGCGCAGAAGCCGAGGGCCATGGCGACCATTCCGGTGTCCACCACCCGCACCGGCACCGACGCCTCGCGCGCGGCGAGGACGGCCGCGTCGTACGTGCCCGAGAACTCCGCGGACAGGTGCAGCGAGACGATGCCGGTCGCGCCGGACTCGGCGACCCTGCGGTAGGTCTCGGCGAACACCTCGGGGCTGGGCCGGGAAGTGGTGACGGACCGTCGCTTCTGCAGCGCCTGGGCCAGTGAGCGGGCCGAGATCTCGGTGCCCTCTTCGAGTGCCTGGTCGCCGAGGACCACGGTCAGGGGCACCGCGGTGATGCCGTGGCGCTCCATCGTCCGTGGCGGCAGGTAGGCCGTTGAATCGGTGACGATCGCGACATGGCGGGACATGAGCTGGAGGTTACCTGTCAGTGAGCGTGGGTGGCAGTCCGCCCCCTCCCACCTGCGGTCGGGCAGGCGGGATCAAGTCGTGCTCTCGGGGCGGGGCTTCTTCTCCCAAGGGTAGGCCTGTCGCTGCACGGGCGGGTCGATCGCGGCCCGGGTGGGCTCCTCGGCCCTGCGCGACTCGGGGTTCTCCGGCCAGGTCTGCTGATCCGCGGGGACGGGAGGCGCCTCGGGCCACGAAGCCGGGGGCGGCGTCTGTCCCGCAGCCGGCTCCGGGGCCCGCGTGGACGCCGCACCGGGCATCCCCGCTGACGGGCCGGGCGCCCCTACGGACGGACCGGACGACCCCGCCGAAGAGGGATCCGAAGACGGATCCGATGACGTCCCCGTGGAAGCCGGCTCCGTCGTCCAGTGCCGCAGCGCGCCCGCCTCCATGTCGATCTGAGTGCTCAGCGAGTCCAGGTCGTCGTCACCGAAACGCTGGGCACGGTCGCGGGCCGCCCAGCGCAGGGCGTCCGCCGACTTCGTTATCTGCTCCGTGCGCTGCCTCAGCGAGGGAAGACGCTCGGTGAGGCGGTTCCTGTCCGGCTCGCGCTCCAGTCGCTTCAGCTCGCCGTCCAGCTCGTGGCCATGGGCGCTGAGCCGCTCGAAGAGTGCCAGGGACTCCTTCAGCGACTCGTCCTCCGTCACGCCCGCGTGCAGCGCGTCCTGGGTGGCACGCATCGATGTACGCAAGGAGAGGCGCAGTTGGGCGATCTCGCCCTGGGGGCCCGGCTGGGCGAAGGTCTTCGCCCTGAGCGTGGAGTCCTCCACCGTGCGGCGGGCCTGTGCGACGGTGCGGTCCACGCCGCGCTTGGCCGCGCCGACCACTTTCACCGTGGCATACGCGCCCAGCGCCACGAACAGCAAGAAGATCAGCGCCACGACTACGCCCACGGCTTCCATGACGATCCTCTCGGGTGCTGCTTCCAGTGCCCGGCGGTGCCGGCCGGCTCTTCCACGGTAAACGGAAAAGGCAGGCCGAGGGTTCCAGCGGAACCCCCAACCTGCCCGTAGGGGACTACCCCGACAAGGGGAACTACCCCCGGCCCGCTCGGGCCACCGTCTACGCGGGAACGATGTTCACCAGCTTCGGCGCCCGCACGATCACCTTGCGGATCCCCGCCCCGTCCAGCGCGGCGACGACCTTCTCGTCGCTCAGCGCCACCTTCTCCAGCTCCTCGTCCGAGATCGACGGGGAGACCTCCAGGCGCGCCTTGACCTTGCCCTTGATCTGCACGACGCAGGTCACCATCTCGTCCACGACGTACGCCGGGTCGGCGACCGGGAAGTCCCGGTGCACGACGGAGTCGGTGTGGCCCAGCTTTCGCCACAGCTCCTCGGCGATGTGCGGGGCCAGCGGCGCGACCAGCAGCACCAGCGACTCGGCGACCGTGCGCGAGACGGGACCGCCCACCTTGGTCAGGTGGTTGTTCAGCTCGGTGACCTTGGCGATGGCGGTGTTGAAGCGCATGCCCTCCAGGTCCTGGCGCACGCCGTCGATCGCCTTGTGCAGGGCGCGCAGCGCCTGCTCGTCCGGCTCGGTGTCGACGACCGTGACCTCGCCCGTCGCCTCGTCGACGACGTTGCGCCACAGCCGCTGCAGCAGCCGGAACTGGCCCACCACCGCGCGCGTGTCCCACGGCCGCGACACGTCCAGGGGGCCCATCGCCATCTCGTACAGACGCAGCGTGTCCGCCCCGTACTCGGCGCAGATCTCGTCCGGAGTGACCGCGTTCTTCAGGGACTTGCCCATCTTGCCCAGCAGCCGGGAGACCTTCTCGCCCTGGTAGAAGTAGGCGCCGTCGCGCTCCTCCACCTCGGCGGCCGGTACGGCGATGCCACGGCTGTCGCGGTACACGTAGGCCTGGATCATGCCCTGGTTGAACAGCTTGTGGAACGGCTCGACCGAGGAGACGTGCCCCAGGTCGAACAGCACCTTGGACCAGAAGCGCGCGTACAGCAGGTGCAGCACGGCGTGCTCGGCGCCGCCGACGTACAGGTCGACGCCGCCGTGCGGCTGGCCCTCGCGCGGGCCCATCCAGTACTGCTCGATCTCCGGGTCGACCAGCTTCTCGGAGTTGTGCGGGTCCAGGTAGCGCAGCTCGTACCAGCAGGAACCGGCCCAGTTGGGCATGGTGTTGGTCTCGCGGCGGTACGGGCGCGGGCCGCGTCCGTCACCCAGGTCCAGGGTGACGTTCACCCAGTCCTCGTTGCGCGACAGCGGGGTCTCCGGGGACGTGTTCGCGTCGTCCGGGTCGAAGGTGCGCGGCGAGTAGTCCTCGACCTCGGGCAGCTCCAGGGGCAGCATCGACTCGGGCAGCGGGTGGGCGATGCCGTCCTCGTCGTAGACGATCGGGAAGGGCTCGCCCCAGTAGCGCTGGCGGCTGAACAGCCAGTCGCGCAGCCGGAAGTTGACGGTGCCGTGGCCGATGCCCTTGCGCTCCATCCACTCGGTGATGCGCGCCTTGGCATCGGCAACGGCCATGCCGTCCAGCGAGATGTCGTCGTTGGCGGAGTTGATGATCTTCGCGTCGTACGCCCCGAAGGCGTTCTCCCACGTCGACGTGTCGGTGCCGCGCCCGTCGGTCGGCTCGACGATGCAGTGGATCGGCAGCTCGAAGGCGCGCGCGAACTCGAAGTCGCGCTGGTCGCCCGCCGGTACGGCCATGATCGCGCCGGTGCCGTAGCCCATCAGGACGTAGTCGGCGATGAAGACGGGGATCTGCTCGCCGTTGACCGGGTTGGTCGCGTAAGTGCCGATGAAGACGCCGGTCTTGTCCTTGGCCTCGGCCTGCCGCTCCACGTCGGACTTGGAGGCGGCCTGCGCGCGGTAGGCGGCGACGGCCTCGGCGGGGGTGGCGTGACCGCCCGTCCAGACGTCGTGGGTGCCCTCGGGCCAGGTGCCCGGGGTGAACTTCTCGACCAGCGGGTGCTCGGGCGCCAGGACCATGTAGCTGGCGCCGAACAGGGTGTCCGGGCGGGTGGTGAAGACCGTGATGGCCTCGCCGTCCACGGGGAAGTCGACGCGGGCGCCCTCGGAGCGGCCGATCCAGTTGCGCTGCTGCAGCTTGATGGCCTCGGGCCAGTCCAGTGCGTCCAGGTCGTCCAGCAGCCGGTCGGCGTACGCGGTGATCCGCATGTTCCACTGGCGCAGCTTGGCCTTGAAGACGGGGAAGTTGCCGCGCTCGGAGCGGCCGTCGGCGGTGACCTCCTCGTTGGCCAGGACGGTGCCCAGCCCGGGGCACCAGTTGACGGGCGCGTCGGAGGCGTACGCCAGGCGGTACTCGCTCAGGATGTCGGCGCGCTCGACCTCGGTCAGCTCGCTCCAGGAGCGTCCACCGGGTACGGCGCGCTCACCGGTCTGGAACTGTGCGACCAGTTCGGCGATCGGGCGGGCCTTGTCGGCCTCGTCGTCGTACCAGGAGTTGAAGATCTGCAGGAAGATCCACTGGGTCCACTTGTAGTAGTCCGGGTCGATCGTCGCGAACGACCGGCGCCTGTCGTGGCCCAGGCCCAGCCGGCGCAGCTGGATCTTCATGTTCTCGATGTTGGCCTCGGTGGACACCCGCGGGTGCGTGCCGGTCTGTACGGCGTACTGCTCGGCGGGCAGGCCGAAGGCGTCGAAGCCCAGGGTGTGCAGGACGTTGTGGCCGGTCATGCGCTGGTACCGGGCGAATACATCGGTGGCGATGTAGCCCAGGGGGTGACCGACGTGCAGGCCCGCACCGGAGGGGTACGGGAACATGTCCATGATGAACTTCTTGGGCTTGGCGACCAGCGAGGGGTCTCCGGCCAGGTCGCCCTTCGGGTTGGGCGCCTCGTACGTGCCGTCGGCGTCCCAGAAGTCCTGCCAGCGTGCCTCGATCTGCTCGGCCATGGCGGCCGTGTAGCGGTGCGGCGCGGCCACCTCGGAGGCGGCAGCGTTGTTCGTCTCGCTCATGATCCTCAAAGCTCCATCGATCGTCTCTGCCAGCGGCTCAGGAAATGAAAAAACCCCTCGCACAGGAGGGGGCGCCGCGCCGATGCCGGTCGCGGTTTTCCGGCGACCGGGATTGATCAGCGCGGCTCACTAAGCAGAAGGCGTACGGCACGCATGGCGTCAGGGTACCGCAGCGACCGAGCGGACCGCGACGCGCTTTCGGCTACGCTGCGGCACTGCGTGTCACGTCCGCACCAGGTCGACAGAAGCTGAACGAAAGTCAAAAGTTACTTCGCGTAAGGGCCTCTAAGGGACATCACAACTCCCTCACCGCCCTTTGATAACAGCGCAATAACTCAAACCTCGTACCCATCGGTATGGCTCGACCTAGAGTGCGGCAGCGGGACCGCTTTCCCGAACTGTTCGGAGTTGCCCCCATGAACTCTCGCCGCAACAACAGCACGCTCACCCAGCCGAGCCGATCGGTCCGGGGCGGAGTGACGGCTGCCGCTTTGCTGCTGATACCCCTCGTCGTAGTGCTCGGAGGTGACGGATTCCGCGAATTCCTCAACTTCGGAGCGGGTGTTCTGTCGCTCGTGTCCCTCACCCTCTCGGTGCTCTGGGGGCTCGTCGCGACCGACCGGGTCTTCCTCAACACGCGCCAGAGGCTGATAGCCCAGGCCGTGCACAGGAGCACGGCGGTGGCCTCGGTCGGCTTCCTGCTGCTGCACATCTCGGTCAAACTCGTGCTCGACCACACCTCGGCGATCGCGGTCGTGATCCCCTTCGGCCTCGGTGTCACCGGCACCAACGGGCTCATCGGTTTCGGCACCCTGGCCGGCCTCCTGATGGTCGCCACGGCCCTCACCGGCGCGCTGCGCAGCGCCTTCTCGTCCCCCGTGCAGGTCGCCGGCCGCTGGCGCGCGGTGCACATGCTGGCCTACCCCGCCTGGTGCTCGGCCCTGATCCACGGCCTCTTCGCCGGGCGCGAGGCGAAGCCGGTCTTCGTGATCCTGTACAGCCTGGCCCTGGTCGCCGTCATGGGCGCACTGCTCCTGCGGTCGGCCCCCCTGTCGTTCAAGCGGAAGGTCGCCAGGCGCGTCCTGTCCCTGCTGGACAGCGGCAACCGGTCCTACCGTGAAGAGCCCGCGGCACGCCGTGCCGCGGACGCCTCGCTGCCCGGCGGCGGCGGTCGGCCCGGCTTCCCGGACATGGCGGTTCCCTCGCAGCGGACGTCGTCCCCGTCCGCCTCGTTCGAGTCGCCGCAGCGCTCCGCCCTCCAGGACTCGGCGTCCTTCACGGACACCGGATCCCTCACGGACACCGGCGGCTTCGCGGCCGCCTACCGGGCCGTCAACACCCCCCGCGCACAGGACCCGATGACGCCCAGCCCCACCCAGAGCATGCAGATGCCGATGGACATGCAGGCCACGGAGGCGATGCCGCGCGTCGACGGCAACACCGGGCCCCGCTGGCCGACCCCGTCCCCGCCGCTCTACGAGGCCCCGCCGCGCCCCGCCGGGACACCGACGTACGACACCGGGACGATCCCCACATACGACGCGAACAACGTGTACGACACCGGCGCCGTCCCCACGTACGGCACAAGTGATGTGTACGACACCGGTGAGACGAACGACCCCCTCGGTACGTACAACCCGAACGACACGTACAACAGCGGTCCCGCCACTGAAACGCTGCCCGGTTCCTACGAGGCACCAAGCAACGGCGAACCCTGGAACGCGCCTTCCGGAGGCTTTTAGTGAACGAGGCCCTTCCCGACGTCCCCGAAGTCCGAGTGGTGGGCCTTCCCCAGCTCACCTCCGGTTTCGATCTCGTCGAGAGACTCGACCTGCCCATGCACCTGAAGGTGCACGGGCCTCTCGAGCCGATGGGCGGTGAGCAGCTCGCGCAGCTCTCCGAGCGCATCAACCTGAAGGGCCGCGGCGGCGCGGGCTTCCCGTTCCACAAGAAACTGCGGTCGGTCGCCGAGGCGGCGATCCGCCGCGGTGTACGTCCCGTGGTCGTCGTCAACGGAAGCGAGGACGAGCCCGCCTGCCGCAAGGACACGGTCATGATCAACCGTGCCCCGCACCTGATCCTGGACGGCGCCCTGCTGGTCGCCGAGGCGCTGGGCGCACGCACTCTGGTCGTCGGGGTGACACGTGAGTCCACGCAGCGGTCGATGGAGGCGGCGCTTTCCGAGCGCGGGCTGACCAACCGCCGCGGAGCGACCATCCGCGCGCGCGTGCAGCGCAACCCGGTGCGCATGGTGACCGGAGCGGCGGCCTCGCTCGTCCGCTCCATCGACGGCGGTCCCGCGATCCCGCCCGGCCGCAAGACCAGCGCCTCGCAGAACGGCGTCGGCGGCGCGCCCACCCTGCTGTCGAACGCCGAGACGTTCGCCCAGCTGGCGATCGCCGCGCGCATCGGCGCCGAGCGCTACGGCAACACGGGCCTGTACGACGAGCCCGGCACGGTCATGCTCACCGTCTCGGGAGCGGTCGCCCGCCCGATGGTGATCGAGGCCCCCACGGGCGTACCGCTGAGGTACATCCTGCAGCTGGCCGGCGCCCCGCCGGTCCCGCAGGGCGTGCTGACCGGCGGGTACCACGGCAAGTGGCTGGACTCCGCGACGGTCAACGAGGCGATCGTGTCGCGCAACTCCCTGGACGCGGTGGGCGGTGCACTCGGCGCGGGCGCGATCCTGCCGATCAGCACGGCGACCTGCCCGCTGGGCGAGTCGCTGCGGGTGGCGCAGTGGCTGGCGGAGGAGAGCGCGGGACAGTGCGGTCCCTGCTACCTCGGACTGCCCGCCGCGGCGCGCGGCATGGAGGACATCCTCAACGGCGGCGGCCCCGCCGCCCTGGAGGCGCTCAAGCAGGTCGCCAACGCCGTGAAGCGACGCGGCGCGTGCTCGCACCCGGACGGCTCCGCGATGTTCCTCGAGTCGACCATCAAGGCGTTCACGGACGACCTGGCCGCGCATGTCCTCGGCAACGGCTGCGGACGGCCCGTGGAGGGCGTTCTGCCGCTCTTCGAGGGCGGCCAGCAGCCCACCGGCATCCCGGGCGGCCAGCCGGAGCAGGAGCAGGGTCCCAGCCGCCAGAAGATCTACGTCGACTGGACGCTGTGCCGCGGGCACGGCCTGTGCGCGGACATCCTCCCGGAGGTCTTCCAGCTGGGCGCCGACGGCTTCCCGACCGTCGCGCAGGCGGGCGTGCCCCGGTACGCGGAGGCGAAGGCGCTGCGCGCCGTACGCCGCTGCCCGGCGCTCGCGCTGCGCCTCGAGGAGGACACCCGCGGAGCGGCTCCCCGCCAGAACCTCCCCGCCGTACGCGAGGGCGGTGGCGGCGGCCGCCGGGCCCTGGGCCGCGGCCGCTGACGCGAAAGGCGGGCCTCTGGAGCACAGGTGGCCCGCCTCTTGCCCCAACTCCGGTGCGCCCGGCCGGGGGTGTGGGTGGCGAAGCCCCCGCAACGCGCGGCACAGCCGCGCAGAAACAACAAACGCAGCCGCGCAGAAACGACAAAGGCGACCAGGTCCGCGCTTCTCGCGGACCGGGTCGCCATCGCATTTGTGGAGCTAAGGAGATTTGAACTCCTGACCCCCTGCATGCCATGCAGGTGCTCTACCAACTGAGCTATAGCCCCGTGCGGTGTTCCACCGGACTTCCCCGGCGGCGACGCCAACATTACCGGTCCCCCGGGTGCACCACCAAATCGTTTCCGGGGCGAACGGACAAGCAGGACAAGAGGGATGCCGCACCGGATAGCGCACCGGACGGCGCTCGCCTTCGTGACCGCGATCGCGCTCCCTGGTCCGGCTCATCGGCCACGCGCGCGTGGAGGACGTCTGGCGGGCCGCCTCGGCGCCCCTCACGGGCTTCCTGGGGTACCTCGGTCGCCGGGTCCCCGGAACCGCGCGGGAGGCGCGCCTGGGCCCTGTGGCGAACCCCGTCCGGCGTCAGGCAGTGGCGAAGGAATAGAACCGTTTGAGCGTGCAGTGCTCGTCGAGGAGACGGCCGTAGATCGGCTCGCCCTCCAGCTCGCGGTACGTCTCGATCGGGTCGCCTTTTATGATCAGCGCCCGGGCGCATTCCTCGCACCAGTACTGGTAGTCGTGGTTGACCGGCTCCATGTCGCGCACGATGGGCGTACCACTGCCGCACCAATCGCACTTGCGCCTGTGTGCACCCATCGATCAGCTCCCGCTGTGGCCGCAGGCCGTGCACACGTAGGAAATTCCGCCGCTGTCGCCGAGAAGCAGGGCGACGTGGGCCGAACCGCGGGAAGGACGGTCGAGGCGAGTGATCCGGTCCCGTGTCACCTCGGATCCGGGAAGGTCGCCGACCTCCCCGAGGATGCTCGCAGGCATCGCCACTCCCTCCCGTCGGGCCGCCCCTTCCGGCCGTTTGATTCTGCCACGGCCGGGCCAATACGGTCAGCGACGCCTTCGTACCAGTCCGGACACGGCACCCGTCGCCGCGGTCGCGGCCAGCGCGAACATGCAGACGAGAAGCGCGTCCGAAGAGGTATACGCCCCCGGGGCCCCAAGTGACTCAAGCCGATTCAAGAAGAGTGTGCCGAACATCGCGACACCGATCAGCTGGCCGAGCTGGGTGACCGTGGCGAGCAGGCCGCTGGCGTCCGCCGCGTCCTCGGGGCGCACGGTCGCGAGCGCCCGCGTGAGCGTGGGACTGAAGCCGAGCGCGAGCCCCGTGCCGACACCGGCGAACGCGACGTACAGCCAGAAGCCTGCCCCGTGGCCGTCCCGCAGCGCCAGGCCCACGCCCGCGACGGAGAGCGCGGCGAGGGCGAACCCGGCCGGGACCAGGGCGCGTTGCCAGGAGGCGGGCCACCCGCGCCAGGTCAGCCCGACCAGCCCGAAGACCACGGCGGTCGGCGCGAAGGTGAGTCCCGCGCGCAGCGCGCTGAAGCCGAGGCCGCCCTGGACGTGCAGGGTGAGCGCGAACAGGAAGCCTCCGTTGACCGCCATCACGGCCATGATCCGGAAGACCGCGAGCCCCATGCCGGGGTGGCGCAGCACCCTGGGCGCGATCAGCGGGGTGCCGCCGCGCCGGGCGAGCCGGGACTCGTAGGCGCAGAACAGGGCGAAGGCGACCGCGGCGGCCGCGAGGGACAGCCAGGACCACAGGGGCCAGTCCTCCTCCTGCCCGAGCACCAGCGGCACCGTGAGAAGCGACACCGCCGCGCCCAGAAGCACCAGGCCCGGCAGGTCGAGCCGGTGCGCGCGCTCCGGAGCGCGTGCGTCGTCGCGTGGCAGGAAGCGCGCGCCGAGCGCCAGCAGTACGAGGCCCACGGGCACGTTCACCAGGAACACCGGGCGCCAGCCCGTGCCGAACAGATCCGCGCTGACCAGGACCCCGCCCAGCACCTGCCCGGCCGCGGCGCCGGTCGCGAGGACGGCCGCGTACAGGCCGAGGGCCCTCCCGCGGGCCTCGCCGGTGAAGTTCCGCTGGATGAGGCTGAGGACCTGCGGGATCATCACGGCCGAGCCGGCTCCCTGGATCAGCCGGAAGGCGATCAACTCGCCCGTTCCCTGGGCGAGTCCGCAGGCGAGCGAGGCCGCCGTGAACAGGGCGAGACCTGCCAGGTGGACGCGGCGGTGGCCGAGCAGGTCGCCCAGGCGGGCGCCGGTGATCAGCAGGACGGAGTACGTGATGGCGTATCCGGCGACCACCAGCTGCAATTCGGCGCCGGAGGCGTGGAGTTCGGCACCGATGGTGGGGACCGCGACATTGACGATGAAGACGTCGAGGAGCGCCATGAACTGGGCGGCGAGGACGATCGCGAGCAGTCGTCCGGGGCGATTGTCAGTGTCGGGAGTTTTACTTGTGGCAGGCCTTGGTCCGGGACCGGATCCTGGTTCGGAGTCCGGGCCGGCGGGGGTTGTCGTCGTCATGGCATCGAGCGTGGGGGCGGGCGGGTACGGGTGCGGAGAGCCCGCCGATGCTGGTACTGACAGCACCTGGCAGGGGCCGGGTCCGGGGTCGACGATGGGGGATGTGACGACGATGGCCACGACACAGCGGCGTCGGCCGGAGCTGGCCGCCTTCCTGCGGAGCAGGCGGGCGCGGGTGACACCGGCCGATGTGGGGATGCCGCCGGGTCTGCGCCGCCGCACGCCCGGGCTGCGGCGCGAGGAGGTGGCACAGCTGTCGGGGGTCGGCGTCACCTGGTACACGTGGCTGGAGCAGGGACGGCCGATCAACGCGTCACCACAGGTGCTGGACGCCGTGGCGCGCACGCTGCGGCTCGACCAGCCGGAGCGCGAGCATCTGTACGACCTGGCGGAGGTGCCGTACACGCACGGCGCCGGGTCGACCACGCTGACCGTGGGTCCGGAGGTCCAGGAGATAGTCGACGCCCTCGACCCGAGCCCGGCCGTGGTCTACAACGCGCGGTACGACATCCTCGCGACCAACCCGGCCTACCGGGACCTGTTCTTCGTGCCGGAGACCCGCCCGTCCGGCGGTGCCGTCCGCAACGCGCTGTGGACGCTGTTCACGGCCTCGGAGGAGGACTGTCCGCTGGTGTTCCGGGAGAGCGAGCTGCCGGTGATGGTGGCGACGCTGCGGGCCGCGTACGGAAGACATGTCGGCGAGCCCGTGTGGGAGGACTTCATACGCAGGCTGTCGGAGGTCAGCGGACACTTCGCCCGGCTGTGGCGGAACGGGGACGTGGCTCCGCCGGGACCACGTGTGAAGACGTTCCGGCACGTGGCGGTGGGCGAGTTACGGATGACGTCGGTGTCGATGTCGGTCGACGGGATGCCGGAGTGCCGGGTCGTGGTCTACCGGCCGGCCGACGAGGAGACGAGTGCGCGGGCGGCGCGGCTGAGGGAGATCCGGCGGCAGCGGAGGGCACGAAAAATCCCGCCCCCTGACAGGGACGGGATCATCGATCTGCGGAGCTGATCTGTGGAGCTAAGGAGAATTGAACTCCTGACCTCCTGCATGCCATGCAGGCGCTCTACCAACTGAGCTATAGCCCCTCGCGGTGTCCGATCCGGCTTCCCGGCGGCGGAACAAGAAGAACTTTAGCCTGCGACCAGCCGGAAAGTGAAATCCGGTCCCGCGGGGCATCGGGGGCCCGGACAGAGGGCCCGCCGAGGTGCCCTGCGGGTGCCCCAAGGGGCGCGGGTTCCGCCGCGGGACGCGACCGGCCACGACGGATCCGCGGGTGAAGCCCCGCACTTCCGTCGGAGCCGTCGGAGCACTCCGCTGAGCGCTTGGCGGAGCGCCTAGTCGTCGTCGCCCAGTACCGGCTCCGGCAGTGTCCCCGCGTTGTGTTCCAGCAGTCGCCAGCCGCGGGCACCCTCGCCGAGGACGGACCAGCAGCAGTTGGAGAGGCCGCCGAGGCTCTCCCAGTGCTGGGACTCCAGGCCGAGGAGGCGGCCAATGGTGGTGCGGATCGTGCCGCCGTGGCTGACGACCACGAGCGTGCCGTCGTCGGGGAGCTTGTCGGCGTGCCGGAGCACTACGGGGGCCGCGCGGTCGGCGACCTCGGACTCCAGTTCACCACCGCCCCGGCGGACCGGCTCGCCGCGCTTCCACGCCGCGTACTGGTCGCCGTAGCGCGCGATGATCTCCTCGTGCGTCAGGCCCTGCCAGACGCCCGCGTAGGTCTCGCGCAGGCCCTCGTCGTGGGTGATGTCGAGGCCGGTGAGTTCGGACAGTTCAGCGGCCGTGTTCGCCGCCCGCTTCAGGTCCGAGGCCACGATCGCGTCAGGCTTCAGGGACGCGAGCAGCCGGGCGGCGCGGCGGGCCTGGCCCACGCCGGTCTCGGTGAGCTCGACGTCCGTCGTGCCCTGGAAGCGGCGCTCCACGTTCCACAGCGTCTGGCCGTGGCGCCACAGGATGACGCGGCGCCCACGGCCCGCCTTCTTCCCGGTCTCGGACAGCGGCCTGCCGTCCGCCGCCGGCTGCCCCGCCCCGGCGGTCACCGAAGCTCTCCGCGCAGCTCGGCGGCGTCCTCCGCGTCCTGGAGCTCGGCGTGCTCGGCGCCCTTGCCGCGCGTGGCCTTCGCGTCCGCGGGCAGGTCCAGCTCGGGACAGTCCTTCCAGAGCCGCTCCAGCGCGTAGAACACCCGCTCCTCGCTGTGCTGGACGTGCACCACGATGTCGACGTAGTCGAGCAGGATCCAGCGTGCGTCGCGGTCGCCCTCGCGGCGCACCGGCTTCGTGCCGAGCTCCTTGTTCAGCCGCTCCTCGATCTCGTCGACGATCGACTTGACCTGGCGGTCGTTGGGCGCGGAGGCCAGCAGGAAGGCGTCCGTGATCGACAGCACGTCGCTGACGTCGTACGCGATGATGTCGTGCGCGAGCTTGTCGGCGGCCGCCTGCGCGGCGGTGGTGATGAGCTCGAGAGAGCGGTCAGTGGCGGTCACTACAAGGCTTTCCGTAGACGGTCAGGTGTCCCCGAGGGGTTGGGGCCTGTGCGGCGGATCATGCCGGAGACGCGGGGTCTGGCACGCGCGTCCGCGCTTGCCGGACGCCATCGCACTCCTCCGGCCTGCTCCGCCGGGCAGGCCCTGCCCCAAGGGTCTCACGGACCGCCGACAGCACCCCACGCGATTAACCGATCACGCCGCAGGGCACTGCCGGTGCCTCCGGACCGCACCCGGGCACGCCCGGCGCCTCTACGGGGGCGGGCCCGGTGCCTGTACGGAGCACCTGGCCCCGGAGCCTCAACCGAGCGCCCACACTGAGCGCCCGACCCACCACACGGCCTGGGCACCCCGAGGGCACCCCCCGACACCCGCCCATCACCCGCTCGTCAGCCGCCCGACGAACCCGCCGAGCCGCCCACCTTGTAGTCCTGGCCCAGTACGACCGACACATCCGCGTTCGACGTGGTCTTGCCCTTCTTCACCGAACTCGTCGGCAGGCCGAGCGTCTTGGCGACCTCCACCGCGTCCTCCTTCTTCGCGGCGTCAGCGTATGTGACCTGGGACACGGCCTGGGCGACATCGGTCTCGCCGCCGTCGACGAAGGTGTAGCCGCCGTTCAGCAGGACGACCCTGGCCTGTTCGGTGGCGTCCTTGTCGCCCGTCGAGTTGCGGATGCCGACCTGGACGGCCGCGCCCTTCTCGGGGCTCTTCGCGGCGCCGCCGAGCACGTCCTTGACCACGCTGTCACTGGCCTGCGGGCTGAGCCTGCCGTCCGTCTGGACCGGCAGCAGCGCCGTCTTGTAGTCGCCGCCCTTGGCGTGGTCGGCGAGCTTGGCCAGGAAGGCGCCCAGGTCCTTGTCGCTCAGCGAGGGGTCGAGGATCTGCGCGAGCGTCTGCACGGTGGTCGTCGCGGCCTGCGGGTCCGACGACAGCTTGCGCAGCACTCCCTGCATGACCTGGCCGAACCGCTCCAGCTGGGCGTTCTGCGACTCCCCCGAGGCGCGGTACGTGGCGTACGCGACGGCCATCTTGCCGCTCAGCGTCTGCTGCTCGCCCTTCTTGACGAGGGGCGCCTCGCCCTTCTTCTTCGCGTCCGGGTCCGGCACGTCCGTGTTGGTGTCGATGTCGATGTTGCCGACGAGTTCGACGAGGTTGTTGAGGTACGGGGTGTCGAGGCGCCAGGTGCCCTCGACGTCGGTCCCGAGCACTGTGTCGATCTCGTCGCGCGTCCCGGAGGACCCGTCGTCGTCGACCGACTTGGCGAGCGTGGTCGTGGTGCCGTTGTCGTCGGTCAGGGCAAGGGAGTTGGGCAGCAGGACGGTCGTGCCCTGCTTGGTGGTGGTGTTGTTGACGAGCAGCGCCGTCGCCGTGCCGCCGCCCTTGGTGTTGTGCAGGTGGACGATGATCACGTCGCGGTTCTGGGCACCGCCGGCGGTGGTCGTGCCGGATGCCGACTCCGAGGACGTGCCCGGCAGACTGCCGTCGTACCAGAGGTAGCCGACCCCGCCGACCGCGACCAGCGCGAGCGCCACGACCAGGGCGACGACACGGCCGCGCGCCCGCCGCTTGGCCTCCTCGCGCCGCTCGGTGCGGTTCTCGGTGAACTTCAGCCAGTCGATGACGTCTTCGGATTCCTCGGGCTGCTCCTCCACGAAGGCGAACTGCTCGGTCCGGTAGTCGCGTTCGCCCTGTTGCTGCCCGTCGCCCTGGCGCCCGCCTCCCTGCCGCCCGTCCTCCGGCGGCTCCTGGGACCCCGGGGACTCCGCGGGGCGCGCCTGCTGCGGGATGTAGGCGGTCTGCTCCGCGACATGGGCGTGGGCCTGCTGCTGACCGGTGTCATAGGGCGCCACAGGTTGCTGCTGACCCGTGTCATACGACACCACGGGCGACGCCTGCTGCCCCTGCTGGCCCGTCGCGTACGGGTCGTACCCGTACCCCTGCCCGTATCCCTGACCCTGGTGGTCCTGGTGGCCTTGCTGCCCCTGGTACGCCTGCTGGCCCTGGTGGCCTTGCCCGTACCCCTGCGCCTGCCCCCCGTAGGGGTCGTACGAGCCGTACTCCTGCTGGGCCTGGGGGGCCTGTGGAGTGTGGGGAGTCTGGGAAGGTGACGGCACCTGCCGGTACACAGGCTGCCCGAACTCGTCGTAGCCGACGAGCTCGTACTGGTCGCCCCCGTACCCAGCGTCGTATCGGTCGTTCACCGGTGCCCCTCTCGGCTCACTCGCCGCGGTACAGCTCTCGCTTGTCGATGTAGCGCACCACACCGTCCGGCACCAGATACCAGACCGGGTCGCCCTTCGCGACCCTCGCACGGCAGTCTGTGGACGAGATGGCGAGCGCGGGAACCTCGACGAGCGAGACACCGCCCTCCGGCAGACCGGTGTCGGTCAGTATGTGGCCGGGCCGGGTGACCCCGATGAAGTGCGCGAGGGAGAACAGCTCTTCGGCATCGCGCCAGGTGAGGATCTGGCCGAGCGCGTCCGCGCCGGTGATGAAGAAGAGGTCCGCGTCGGGGTTCAGCACCCGGAGGTCGCGCAGGGTGTCCGTGGTGTAGGTCGGGCCGCCGCGGTCGATGTCGATGCGGCTCACGGAGAACTGCGGGTTCTCGGCGGTCGCGATGACCGTCATCAGATAGCGGTCCTCGGCCGGGGAGACCTTGCGGTCGGTCTTCTGCCACGGCTGCCCTGTCGGCACGAACACCACCTCGTCGAGGTGGAACTGCGCGGCGACCTCACTGGCCGCCACGAGGTGCCCGTGGTGGATCGGGTCAAACGTTCCGCCCATGACGCCGAGGCGGCGCTTTCCCGGGTTCGACGGGCCGTTTCCCGGGCCGCGCCGTGCGCTGTGCGCCGTGCCGCCCGTCGGACCGGTAGGCATGTCCTGCTCTCCCATGCGTGCAGACCCTACCGGCCCCGACGACGGGTCCGGTCGCGCGGGCGTCAGCGGTCCCGGTTGAAGCGGGTGGTGATCCACAGCAGCAGCATCAGGATGAAGAAGGCCCCGCCGCCGGTCAGGTAGGGGCTGAGGCTCTCGTGGTTGCCGCCGTGCTCCTCGCCCTCGGCGGCGAATGTGACCAACTGGGCAGCGGTGCTGTGGAAGCTCATCTTCGGCAGGACCTATTCGGTGAGGGCGGGATAAAGACTTCGGCACATCCTAGGCGGGGCCTGTCGCCGGTATCACTCCGACTCCGCCGTCGGGACCGCCCGGTGTCGGCCGGGAGATCCTTCCCCCTTCTCAACCGTCCGGAACCTTCCGTGGGTCTAAGTGGTCGGGAACCTTCCGCCCGGCCTCACTCGTCCCGTTTGTAGCCGCGCAGAAGGAACCAGGCAGTCAGCACACAGCCGACGACCATCACGATCAGCACGACACGGAGGAGATTCCCCGCCCCTTGCTGCTGGGCGGCGCTCGCGGCCTCGGTGAGCCAGGGCTCGGGGAGATGCTCCATGACGTACGACTCCTTCGCTGTACTGCCCGTCCACGGTATCTCCGCCTAGGCTGGGCCCCGCCTTGGGGGCACAGAAGGCAATCAAACGCATGGGGGACCACATGCCAGAAGAAAGCCACGAGAACGTACCGAGCAGGCAGCGCCGGCGCTTCGAGGGGATCTCCTCCCGGGCGTACGAACACCCGGCGGACCGTTCGGCCCTGGTCGCCCTGCGCAAGCTCAGCGGCTTCGACACCGTTTTCAAGGCGCTCAGCGGCCTGCTCCCGGAGCGCAGCCTGAGGCTGCTGTTCCTGTCGGACTCCGTGCGCGTCTCGGACGCCCAGTTCGCGCACCTGAACGTCATGCTGCGCGACGCCTGTTACATCCTGGACCTGGAGAAGGTCCCGCCGATGTACGTCAACCAGGACCCGCAGCCGAACGCGATGTGCATCGGGTTGGACGAGCCGATCATCGTCGTCACCACCGGCCTCGTGGAGCTGCTCGACGAGGAGGAGATGCGGGCGGTCATCGGCCACGAGGTGGGCCACGCCCTGTCCGGCCACTCCGTCTACCGCACGATCCTGCTCTTCCTGACCAGCCTCGCCCTGCGCGTGGCGTGGATCCCGCTGGGCAACCTCGCGATCATGGCGATCGTGACCGCCCTGCGCGAGTGGTTCCGCAAGTCCGAGCTGTCCGCGGACCGCGCCGGTCTCCTGGTCGGCCAGGACCTGAAGGCCTCGATGCGCGGCCTGATGAAGATCGCGGGCGGCAACCACCTGCACGAGATGAACGTGGACGCGTTCCTCGCCCAGGCCGAGGAGTACGAGGCCGGGGGCGACCTCCGCGACTCGGTGCTCAAGATCCTCAACGTCATGCCCCGCTCGCACCCCTTCACCACGGTCCGGGCGGCCGAGCTGAAGAAGTGGGCCGAGTCCCGCGACTACCAGCGGATCATGGACGGTCACTACCCGCGCCGGGACGAGGACGGGGACACCTCGGTCACGGACTCCTTCCGCCAGTCGGCCGCGAGCTACGCGACCGACGTAAAGAACTCGAAGGACCCGCTGATGAAGCTGGTCAGCGACATCGCGGGCGGCGCGGGCGACCTCGGCGGCCGGGTCCGGCGCGGCTTCGGCGGCTTCGCCACCGGCAGCGGAGGCTCGAGCAGCAGCTCCCCTCAGGACCAGCCGCCCACCGACAGCCCGGACGACGAAAGCCCCAACGGAAGCAACGGCAGGCCCTGACCGCGGGAAGCGCCCTGAGCCCGGGCTCTCCACGGCCCCGGAAGCCCGGGACCGGACCGGCCCGAGCCCGGGCGCGCCGCGATCCCGGCCCTCGGAAGCCCCGGCGCCACAGCCGGCCCGGAGCCACAGCCAGCCCGGAGCCGGAAGGGCGGGCCGGAGCCACCGCCAGACTGGAGCCAGAAGTCGGAGCCGGAGCCATACAGCTCGGGGCCGAACTACGGCTCAGGGCCCGAACTACCGCCGTGCCCCGAACCACGGCACGGCGGCCCAGGCAGCCAGTCGGGACGCGACCGCCCAGCCAGCCAGGACACGGCCGCCCAGCCAGTCAGCCAGGACACGGCCGCCCAGCCAGCCAGTCCGGACCCGCGGCGGCCCCAGGCAGCCAGTCGGGACACGGCTGCCCAGCCAGTCGGTCCGGACCCGCGGCGGCCCAGCCAGCAGCCGGAAGGCCCAGGGGGCCGAACTACAGCTTCGGCTGGGCGCTCGCCGCCAGTGACCCGCACAAGGACGTCGCGCTGCCCGTCGCGTACGGGTCGGTGCCGGCCGGGCCGCCCGCCCTGGCCGTCTCGCCCGCGAGCAGCGGCCGCAGATGGTTCGTCGCGTCCTCGGCGCAGGCCAGCGGCCCGGCCTGGACGTACGAGACGACCAGCTCGGTCTGGTGCATGCGCAGGTCGTCGCGGTCGAACCGGAAGTGCAGCTCGCGCCGCACGGTGAACAGCGACGCCTTGGCCTTCTCGTCCGAGCCGGTCGGCCGCAGGGCGTAGACGAAGGTGTGGTCCGCGCTGACCTCAAGGGTGTCGGAGTCGGTCTCGGCGGCCGACAGCGTGCCCTGCACCCGGATCTTGCTGTCGGCCAGCTCCGCCTGATTGGGATCGAAACGAACCAGCCAGCCGGTGGGCGCGTGCCGCCCGTCCGCGGTCGGCCGCTCGAAGCTCTGGTCGAACTGGTCGAGCTGCTGCGGGTCAAGCCGTATCCGCACGGACCGGGTCGCGCCGCCGGTGAGGACGTCCGGGTCGAGCGAGGACTCGACGAGGTAGTCCTTCGCCGTGGTCAGCGCGGTGACGACCTGGCTGTCGGAGAAGTGGGCGGTGCGCCGGGAGGCGGGCAGGGTGATGCCCTCGGCGCCGATGCGGAACTGGTCGGCCGGGCTGTGCGCGTACAGCGACTCGATGTCGGTGGAGCCGGGCACGGCGTTCTGCGGCGCGAGCGGTATCACGGTCATCCGCAGCGGCTCGGGATGCTTGGCGGCGGGCGTCTGGTACGGATGGCGTACGCCCATGTAGATCGCGGTGCCGAAGGCCACGGCGATCAGCAGGACGAGGATCAGCGCCTGCCGGGACAGGCCCCGGCGCATCTGCGGGCGGCGCCGGACGGCCGGGGCGTGGTCGCCGATCCGCTCCTGCGCGGAGAACTCCTGGAGGCGGGCAGCGCGGACGAACGACTCGTCGAAGACGACGGATCGATACTCTTCCTCGCCACCACCAGGAGCACCCTCGGGGGTCCCCTCAGGTGGGTCTCCAGGTCCGCCCATACATTCAGAGTAGGTCGCAGGGACCTCAGGTAAACGCCCTGGTACACGACAAGTTCTGACAGGACCTCACGGAAGCCCTACGGCGTGCGCGGCACCGCCGAGACGGCTGGCTGGGAATAGTCGGCCGAGGCCGAGGGACCCACTCCGCTTCCCTGTTCGAGGCCTGTGGAGGCGGGCGGCGGGACCTGGTCCCGGCTGCCCGAGGAAGCTCCCCGGTAGACCGCCGTGAAAGCGAGCGCGACCATGCCGATCCCCATGACGAGGGCGAGCATCCAGGCGACGGGACGGTGCCAGCGGGCCTGCTTCCCGTACGTCCCCGGGTGGCCGTAGCCGCCGTGCAGGACGTCTCGGTCGTCGAGGTCGTCCAGCTCCGGGTCGTGGCCGAAATCACCACGTCCGTCGGGTCCGAATCCGTCGTCGAAGAACTCGTCGTCGCCGCGTACCCCCCGGGGGTGTGTCCGGCGGGCTTCGGCCTCGGAGGCCTCGGCTCTCGCCTGGGCAGCGGCCAGGAGGCGCTCGACCGCGGTCGGTTCGTGAACCGTTGCCGCCCGTACAAAGGCCTCGTCGAAGACCACGGAGGCGAACTCTTCGTCCGCACCCCCGCGGTCGCGGTCGTCGTCGGGCTCCCAGCCGTCAGGGAACGGCGTGCCCCCCACGTCCTCCGGCACGGATCCAGAGTAGACCGGGGTGGTCAATTTGGGCAGACGGTATGGAAATTCATCCGCCTGGCGAGACGCTTTCCGCGGGAGTCCCCAAACACTCCGCGCGGGGATTTCTCGGCGAGGTCCCCGAGCGCCCCTCGGCACGTCCGGGAGAGGCCCCTGGACGCGCCCCAGGGAGCCTCTTCAGCCATGCCGCGACACAGCCGGCGGCCCGCTGCTCAGCGGCGGATGTGCCCGTCGCCGGTGACGATGTACTTCGTGCTCGTCAGCTCCGGCAGCCCCATCGGCCCGCGCGCGTGCAGCTTCTGCGTGGAGATCCCGATCTCGGCGCCGAAGCCGAACTGGCCGCCGTCGGTGAAGCGCGTGGACGCGTTCACGGCGACCGTCGTGGAATCGACCAACTGGGTGAACCGGCGGGCGGCCTGCTGCGAGGTGGTGACGATCGCCTCGGTGTGCCCGGAGCTCCAGAGCCGGATGTGCGCGACGGCCTTGTCGAGCGAGTCGACGACGGCTGCGGCGATGTCGTACGACAGGTACTCGGTGTCCCAGTCCTCGGTCGTGGCCTCGACGACGGTGGCCCTGGAGTCCTTGGCGTACGCGAGGACGCGCTCGTCGGCGTGCACGGTGACCCCGGCGTCCGCGAGGGCGTCCAGGGCGCGCGGCAGGAACTCGGGCGCGATGTCCTGGTGGACGAGGAGCGTCTCGGCGGCGTTGCAGACGCTGGGCCGCTGTGCCTTGGAGTTGACCAGGATGTCGATCGCCATGTCGAGGTCGGCCTGCGCGTCGACGTAGACGTGGCAGTTGCCGGTGCCGGTCTCGATGACCGGGACGATGGACTCCTGGACGACCGTCTGGATCAGGGAGGCCCCGCCGCGCGGGATGAGCACGTCGACGAGACCGCGGGCGCGCATCAGCTCCCGTACGGACTCCCGGCCCTCGCCCGGCACGAGCTGTACGGCGTCGGCGGGCAGGCCCGAGCCGCCCACCGCGTCGCGCAGGACCCGTACGAGGGCGGTGTTGGACTCGTACGCGGAGGACGAGCCGCGCAGCAGGACCGCGTTGCCGGACTTCAGGCAGAGGGCGGCGGCGTCGACCGTCACGTTCGGGCGGGCCTCGTAGATGATGCCGACCACGCCGAGCGGGACGCGGACCTGGCGCAGGTCGATGCCGTTCGGCAGGGTCGAGCCGCGGACGACCTCGCCGACCGGGTCGGGCAGTGCCACCACGTCGCGTACGTCCGAGGCGATCGCGCGGATCCGCTCGGGGGTGAGCGTCAGCCGGTCGATGACCGACTCGCTGGTGCCGGCCTCACGGGCGCGCTCGACGTCCTTGGCGTTGGCCTCGACGATCTCGCTCGTACGGACCTCCAGCGCGTCCGCGATCGCGAGCAACGCGTCGTCCTTCTCGGCCCGCGGAAGCGGAGCGAGGTCTGCGGCGGCGCCCTTGGCACGGTAGGCGGCCTGGGTGACCGGGGACATCGAGTCGTACGGCGAGAGCGTGGTCATATCCCGCAGGGTAGTGCGCCCGCGAGAGCTGTTCAGCCGTTGTCCCACACCGCGAGACAGGTCCTGAAATGCCCCTAGAAAGGGTGTACGCCCACAGGTGTCGCCGGCAGTGGTCCGTATCCCTCGGCGATGCGCTGGTGGTAGGTCTCGCGGTCGATGACCTCCAGGCCGACGATCTCCCAGGGCGGCAGTTTCGCGGTCTGGCGGTGCTCGCCCCACAGACGCAGCGCGACCGCGGCGGCGTCGTGCAGGTCGCGGGCCTCTTCCCAGTAGCGGATCTCCGCGTGGTCGTTGGCATAGCGGCTGGTCAGCAGAAAGGGATGGTCGTGGGCGAGCTGTTCCAGACCGCGCCTGACCTCCTTCAGCGGGGCCTCGTCGCCCGAGACGCTCAGCGTGACGTGCCAGAGCCTCGGCAGGTCGCGCGGGTCCTCGACCTCATAGGTGTCGCCGGCCGCGACGCTGGTGAGGGCCCGCTCCTCGCCGGCCACCCGGGAGCCGACACCACCGCGGGACGCCGCCGCCCCAGGGCGCACTCGTCTCACGACGGCCTCCTTTACGCAATGGGTCCGCTCGGACTGAGGGGGTCTCCCTGAAACAAAGTTGAGCAGGTGGGAAGCCTCCGTGTGACGGTTTTACGGAACGTCCACCAGCGGGGGCCTTCCTTTCGGCCGTTTACGGGTGGAGCAGCACCAGATCGTCCCTGTGTACGACTTCGCGTTCGTACGCGGGACCCAGCTCGCGGGCCAGCTCGTGCGTGGAGCGGCCGATCAGTTGCGGGATCTCCTTGGCGTCGAAGTTCACCAGCCCCCGGGCGACGGCCCGGCCCGCGCTGTCGCGCAGTTCGACGGGATCGCCCGCGGTGAAGTCGCCCTCGACGGCCGCGATGCCGGCCGGCAGCAGGGACGTACGCCGCTCGACGACCGCGCGCACGGCCCCGTCGTCGAGGGTGATGGCGCCCTGCGGGGTTGACGCGTGCTGGAGCCAGAGGAGCCGGTCGGCGGAGCGGCGGCCCGTGGCGTGGAAGTACGTGCCGGTGTCCCGGCCCGCGAGGGCGTCCGCGGCGTGCACCGCGCTGGTCAGCACGACGGGGATGCCGGCCGCGGCCGCGATGCGGGCCGCCTCGACCTTGGTGACCATGCCGCCGGTGCCGACGCCCGCCTTGCCCGCGCTGCCGATGTCGACGTGCGCGAGGTCGGCCGGGGTGCGCACTTCCGCTATCCGCGAGGTGCCGGGCCTGCTGGGGTCGCCGTCGTACACCCCGTCCACGTCGGAGAGGAGGACCAGCAGGTCGGCGCGGACGAGGTGGGCGACGAGGGCGGCGAGCCGGTCGTTGTCGCCGAAGCGGATCTCGTCCGTGGCGACGGTGTCGTTCTCGTTGACGACCGGCAGCGCGCCCATCGCGAGGAGCTTGTCGAGGGTGCGTGAGGCGTTGCGGTGGTGGGCGCGGCGGCTCATGTCGTCCGAGGTGAGCAGCACCTGGCCGACGCGGACGCCGTAGCGGGCGCAGGAGGCGGTGTAGCGGGCGACCAGGAGGCCCTGGCCGACGCTGGCGGCGGCCTGCTGGCGGGCGAGGTCCTTGGGACGGCGGCGCAGGCCCAGCGGGGCGAGGCCCGCGGCGATGGCGCCGGACGAGACGAGGACGATCTCCTTCTCACCGCCGCTGCGGCCCTTGGCTAGGACGTCCACGAGGGCGTCCACACGGTCGGCGTCGAGGCCTCCGGACGCGGTGGTCAGAGAGGAGGAGCCCACCTTGACGACGATCCTGCGGGCCTCCGCCACTCCCGGCCTCGCCGCCTGTGCTGCCGCCCGCCCTGCCGCCTGCCTTGCCGCTGACACGCTGTACCCCAATGTTCCGACCAGCCCGGTCTGTGCAATCTACGTGACCTAGGGTGGCCGGCGCCGCCGCGTTTCGAGTGGCGGACGGCCGGGGTCCGCAGGAGACCCGAGTGAGGAAGACGAGAGAACCACCTCACAGGTTCCAGTCTTTTTAGCCCGAAATACGGTGAATGATCTCACGCAAGATTGCTAGCGGGCCCGCCGAAGTCATACGGTCAGGGATCGGCTTCCCGCTCGCACGAGGAACCGCGAGAAATCGCGGGGATTCGCGAGGCACGACGAGGCCGACCCCCATGCTTCCCCCCATCCGTCGCATCCCTCGCAGGAGCCCATTCCGTGCCCTCCGCCGGACTCGCCCCCCGCCGCATCGTGCAGCTGTCGGCGCTATTCTCGATGTTCGCGCTCTTCACGGCGCAGATCGTCTCCGCTCTGCTGCCGAACGTCCCGGTGTTCATCGCCGCGAGCGCCGCCGGGCTCGCCCTCGACGTGTTCCTGCAGTACCGGGACCCCGGTCTGCTCTCGCTCCTGGGCAAGGTCCGCTTCGACGTCACGGTCCGGCAGTTGCTGCGCGACATGCTGATCCTGGTGGGGCTCCTGCGGATCGAGGGCATCAACCCGACGCGCGAGCAGGCTCCGCTGCTGATCGCGATGTGCGTGTTCTACGCCCTGCACTTCGCCTGCCAGGCCGCCGCGGTCGTGGTCCGCCGCACTCGTACGCTGCCGATCGTCACCCGCAACATCGACGCGTCGGCGCTGCGCCTGAGCGCCGCGCCGCCGCGCGTCCTGGCCCGCCGCCCCGGTCACCGCCTGCTCACCTTCTCGATCCCGACCACGGCCGGCCTGATGGTCACCGCGGCCACCACGGACGCGTACTGGGGTGCCATCGGCATCGGCATCGCGCTCGTCCTGATCGGCGGCGGCACGGCCTACCTCGCCACCTGGCTGCTGCCGAAGAAGCGCGCCAAGAGCGAGCAGAAGGTCATGGAGTGGCTGGACAAGTGGCTGGCCGACTACCAACCGACCGTCGCCATGTACTTCTCGGGCGGTACGACCTCCGCGTACCAGGCGAACATGTGGCTCTCCACGCTCTCCTCGGTCGACGCCAAGCCGCTGATCGTGCTGCGTGAGCGCTTCATGGTGCAGAAGATCGACGCGACGGACGTCCCGGTCATCTGCTTCCCCAAGGTCTCGACGATGTTCTCGCTGGAGAACTCGACGCTGAAGATGATGCTCCACCCGGCCAACGCCGCGAAGACCTCGCAGGTCCTGCGCATCCCCACGGTCAAGCACGCCTTCATCAACCACGGCGAGTCCGACAAGCTGTCCTCCTGCAACCCGTACGCGAAGGCGTACGACGAGGTGTGGGTGGCCGGTCCCGCGGCGCGCGAGCGGTACGCGCTGGCCGAGGTCGGCGTCGAGGACAAGGACATCGTGGAGGTCGGCCGCCCGCAGCTGGCGCCGATCCGCCCCTACTCCGGGGCGCCGACGGGCACGTACACGACCGTGCTGTACGCCCCCACGTGGGAGGGCTGGGACGGCAACCCCGGCAACACCTCGGTTGTGCTGGCCGGCGAGAACATCGTGAAGCGGCTGCTCGCCGACGAGGGCGTACGGCTCCTCTACAAGCCGCACCCGATGACGGGTTCCGTCGACCCGCGTGCGGGCGCCGCGAACCAGCGCATCATGGCGATGATCCGTGAGGCCAACACCAAGCGGTCGGGCGCCCGTCCGGACGCCGGTGCCGCCGCCGAACTGACGCGCCGCACGGCCGAGTTGGACAAGCTCACGTCCACCGACTTCCGTGAGAGCGCGGACGAGATGGAGCGGATGCTGCTCCAGGGCGCGCCGCGGGGCGACCGCGAGGCGGCCATCGTCGAGGCCACGCTGGCCTGGGAGAAGGCCTACTGGGCGTCCTTCCCGGAGTGGGAGCACCAGATCATCACGGACGCACGGCCGGCCATCTTCGCCTGCTTCAACCAGGCGGACCTGCTGATCAGCGATGTCTCGTCGGTCGTCTCGGACTGGCTGTCGAGCGAGAAGCCGTACGCGGTCGCCAACACCTCGGGGATGTCCGAGGCGGCGTTCCGCGCGGGCTTCCCGACCGTGTCCGCGGGCGCCATCCTGTCGCCCAAGGCGGAGGGTGTGCCGGCGCTTCTGGAGTCGGTCCGCCACCCGGAGAAGGACCACTTCACGGCGGCCCGCGCCGAGCTCAAGGAGCACCTGCTCGGCCCGTCCGACCCACCGTCGCTGGCCCGCTTCAACGCGGCGATCGACGACCTCTGCACCAAGGCCGACGAGCGGCGCGTCCGCATGGAGTCCCGCCTCGCCGCGGAGATCCCCTCCCCGCGCTCCGCGAAGGAGGACGCGGCCGAGGAGGCCGCGCAGGACCCGAACGAGGCGGACGACTCCGTCAACGCGTAGCCGCTGCCGCGGGGAGCACGTGGAAGAGGGCCCGGAGATTCTCCGGGCCCTCTTCCTGTTTTGCTTGCGTGCGTGCGTTTTCGACTGCGGGCCCGGTGGGGGCTGGTCGCGCAGTTCCCCGCGCCCCTGAAGGTGGCTGGGGCCGACGGTCACGTGCCGCGTGCCGCTTGCCGCTTGCCGCTTGCCGCCGACGGTCACCCGTCGCTTTTAGGGGCGCGGGGAACTGCGCGAACGGCCCCCACCGGCCCGCGGTGAACACACAAACCGTGGGGGTCTGGGGGCGCAGCCCCCAGGATCGGTCTAGAACGGGTTGAAGTCGTCGAACTCCTGGTCCGCCTCGTCCCGTTCCGCCTGCTTCTCGCGTCGCCGGGTGACGGCGGGCCGAGGCGCCTCGAAGCGATGGTCCTCGCCACGGCGACCGAGCATCTCGGCACCGGCCATGACCGTCGGCTCCCAGTCGAAGACGACCGCGTTCTCCTCGGGCCCGATGGCGACCCCGTCACCGTGCCGGGCACCCGCCTTCATCAGCGAGTCCTCCACCCCGAGGCGGTTGAGCCGGTCGGCGAGGTAGCCGACGGCCTCGTCGTTGCTGAAGTCGGTCTGACGGACCCAGCGCTCGGGCTTCTCGCCCCGTACGCGGTAGAGGCCGTCGTCCTCCTTGACCACCGTGAAGCCGGCGTCGTCGACCGCCTTCGGGCGGATGACGATACGGGTGGCCTCCTCCTCGGGCTTCGCCGCACGGGCCTGTGAGACCAGGCCGGCGAGGGCGAAGGAAAGCTCCTTGAGGCCCGTGTGGGCCACCGCCGACACCTCGAAGACCTGGTAGCCACGCGCCTCCAGATCCGGGCGGACCATGTCGGCCAGGTCCTTGCCGTCCGGTACGTCGATCTTGTTGAGGACGACCAGACGCGGCCGGTTGCCGAGACCGCCGTACTGCTTCAGCTCCTCCTCGATGATGTCGAGGTCGGAGACCGGGTCGCGGTCGGACTCCAGGGTCGCCGTGTCGAGGACGTGGACGAGCACCTCGCAGCGCTCCACATGGCGCAGGAACTCCAGGCCGAGGCCCCTGCCCTGGCTGGCCCCGGGGATCAGTCCGGGCACGTCCGCGATCGTGTAGACGGTCGAACCGGCCGTCACCACACCGAGGTTGGGGACGAGGGTCGTGAACGGGTAGTCCGCGATCTTCGGCTTGGCGGCCGACAGCACCGAGATCAGCGAGGACTTGCCCGCGCTCGGGTAGCCGACGAGAGCGACGTCCGCGACCGTCTTCAGCTCAAGGACGATGTCCTGGAGGTCACCGGGCACGCCGAGCAGCGCGAAGCCGGGCGCCTTGCGGCGGGCCGAGGCCAGCGCCGCGTTGCCGAGGCCGCCCCGGCCGCCCTGTGCGGCGACGAAGGTCGTGCCCTGGCCGACCAGGTCCGCGAGTACGTTCCCCGCCTTGTCCTGGATCACCGTGCCGTCCGGCACCGGCAGAACCAGGTCCTGGCCGTCCTTGCCGGAGCGGTTGCCGCCCTCGCCGGGCTTGCCGTTGGTGGCCTTGCGGTGCGGGGAGTGGTGGTAGTCGAGGAGCGTGGTGACGGACTGGTCGACGACCAGGATCACGTCACCGCCACGGCCGCCGTTGCCGCCGTCCGGGCCGCCGAGCGGCTTGAACTTCTCCCGGTGGACGGAGGCACAGCCGTGACCTCCGCTACCCGCGGCGACATGCAGCTCGACGCGGTCCACGAAGGTGGTCATGGGATGTGCCTCCAGTTACGTACGGAAATCTCTCATCGATGATCACCCGGCGGCCTTCGCCGCCCAGTGATCACTACTCAGTTAAAACACGCGAAAGGCGGACCCGCTTCCCGTACGGGAAGTGAGGTCCGCCTCGCGAAAGATCCGGTCAGGCGACCGGAACGATGTTCACGACCTTGCGGCCACGGTGGGTACCGAACTCCACCGCACCGGCGGCGAGGGCGAACAGCGTGTCGTCCTTGCCGCGGCCGACGCTCGCGCCGGGGTGGAAGTGGGTGCCGCGCTGGCGGACCAGGATCTCACCGGCGTTGACGACCTGACCGCCGAAGCGCTTCACGCCGAGCCGCTGAGCATTGGAGTCGCGACCGTTCCGGGTGGACGATGCGCCCTTCTTGTGTGCCATCTCTCCTCAGTCCCTTACTTCGCAGCCGCGGGGATCTCAGTGACCTTGATCGCCGTGTACTGCTGGCGGTGGCCCTGACGACGGCGGTAGCCGGTCTTGTTCTTGTAGCGAAGGATGTCGATCTTCACACCCTTGTGGTGATCCACGATCTCGGCCTGGACCTTGATGCCGGCGAGGACCCACGGGTCACTCGTCACGGCGTCGCCGTCGACAACGAGCAGGGTCGAGAGCTCGACCGTGTCGCCAACCTTGGCAGTGGAAATCTTGTCAACCTCAACGATGTCGCCGACAGCAACCTTGTGCTGGCGACCACCGCTGCGCACGATGGCGTACACGCGGATCTCTCTCTCGCTCGAAATCGGAATCCCCGCAGTCCAGCCACCGAGGAAAGCAGGCGGCCTCTCCCGGGGCGCGAGCCACCGGGAGGAAGAGGTTTACGGGAATGCGGTGCGTCAGTGAACACACCGAGGGTCAAGGTTACGGGGCCCCGACCTGGGGGTCAAACCGGGTCGGGGGCCGCTCCTGACCAGTACGTACGCGGGCCCTGCGCAGGACCTACGCGGTCGGCTTCTCACCGTCGTCGGGCAGCGGCTTCACGCCCTTGCACAGGTCCGTGGTGTCCGCGGTGCCCGGGTAGGCCGCCTTGGCCACCCGGTCGAAGTGGACCCTGTACATGTCGTGCACGGCGTCGTCGTCGACCTTCACGATCGACTCGTCGTTCTCGCGCAGCGCCGGGCCCGTGTAGTTGCCGGAGCCGGTGAAGCTGACCTTGTTCTTCACGCCGTCGTACATGCCCTCGATGAGGATGTACTTGGAGTGGATGATGTACGGCGTCGACAGCTTCTGGCCGGGGTTCAGCGGGTCCCGGTCGTCGTTGTAGCAGCGCACGGTCGGGCCGCCGGTGGTGTGCATCTTCTCCCACGTGCCCGCGGTACCGCCGCTGCTCTTGGCGCTGTCCGACTCCGCGTAGACGATGCTCACGGAGCAGCCCGCCTTCTTCAGCGAGACCAGCTTCTCCGCGATGGCCAGCCGCGTGATCTTGAAGATCGCCACCCGGACCTTGGTCGACTGCGTGACCCCCGCGGTGTCCTTGTACTTGCAGGTCACGTTGTTGAGGATCGAGTACACCGTGTCGGTGGCCCGCGTGTTGCCGGCCCGCGGGAAGAAGTACGCCTTGTAGAGGCCGTTGCTCACCGTGCGGTAGTTCCAGGACTCCCAGTCCTGCGCGACCATCGTGTCGAAGTAGTCCGCGTACGCGTCGTACATCGTCGGGTTGTTCGGCAGCAGCAGCGCGTCGTTGAAGAACTTGGTGTGCGCCGACGGCGTGGAGTTCGAGGTGGTCTCGACGACCACGTTCGTGGCGCCCTTGACCGCCGAGAACAGCCAGAACTTGTTGTGCATGATCGACTGCCCGAACTTCGGGTCGCCGAGGCACGACTTGTTCTCCGGGCAGGTCGCCACGTACGAACTCTGCGTACGGTCCGTGCCGAGCCCCGAGGCCAGCGTGCCGTACGCGGTGTTGGTGGGGCGGTCGCTGATGCTGGACTCGTCGAGCAGCACCTGGACGTCGACGCCGCGGTTCTTCGCGGCGACGAGCGCGTTGACGACCGACGCCTCCCACACGTGGTAGACCGCGACCTTGATCGTGGAGCCGGGCAGCGCGGCGTTCGTCAGCTCGATGAGCCTCGTACGGATCGCGGTCTGCTCGTCGCTCGTGCCGAGCGGGTCGTTGAAGATCGGCCCCTCGGTCCACGCCGGGTTGTCCACGGCCTGTGCGGTGCCCGCCGACATGACGGCCTGTCCACCCGCCGCGGACAACACCGTGGCCAGCGCGACAGCCTGCCGCCCGCCCTTGACCGGCTTTACGGCACGGTGTCGCCCAGTGCCCTTCAGGCGCACGCGCGCCATTGCAATCCCCTCCCCATGACACGTGTGAACGTTCTCCCCAACGCACACCCGTGTGTTCACGCCTATGACTGCATGAGTTTTACAGGTAGATGATCGCGTTCCAAGAGGCGGGGGGTGATTGTGATGACCGTGATGCTTCTGAAACCATGTCAGGAGCTCCCAAACCGGGCGGAAGTCACGGCGGTTCGGTTCCCCTGACGGAGCGTCGTCCGAGCAGCCGAACGCCCCCTGGCCTGCGGTCGGACCGCGGGCCAGGGGGCGTCTTCGGTTACGCGGGTGCTCAGCCCTCGTCGGTGGAGGCCGTGACGGTGGACGGAGTCTGCTGCTCCGCCGCCGCGGTCTTCTTCGACGTCGACTTCGTGGCCGTCTTGGCGGTCTTCGCCGTCTTCTTGGCGACGGTCTTCTTGGCGGCCGTCTTCTTGGCCGTCGTCGTCTTCTTCGCGGCGGCCTTCTTCGCGGGCGCCTTCTTGGCCGCCTTACGGGCCGTCTTCTTGGCCGGGGCCTCTCCGTCGCCGGACGCCTCCGCGGGGGCCTCGGCAGGCGCCTCGGCGGCCTCCGTCCGGGCTTCCGCGGGAGCCTCCGCCGAGGCCGAGGGGACGACCATGACGGCCGTCTCCGCGGACGCGGTGGGAGCGGTGGCCTTACGGACCGCACGGCGGCGCGCCCGCGGCGGGGCGGCGCTGTCCGTGGCGGTCTGCGGCTCGGGCTCGGCGACCGGCTCCCCCTTGGGCTCGACGGGTGCGGCGACCGGCTCGGTGACGGTCACCACGGTCTCCTCCGCGGCCTTGGGCGAACCGGCGGGCGCGGTGGCCTTGCGGGTCGCCCGACGGCGCGTACGCCCCTTGGGCGCGGCGTCGTCGACAGCGGGGGCCGCGGCCGCGGGGGCCTCGACCACCGGGTCCTCGGCGGCGACGGGCTCGGCCTGGGCGGTGGCGGCCGGCTCCGGCTGCACGGGGCGCTCGGTCTCGTCCTCCGGCGTCACGGACTGGGCCGTCGGGGCCTCCGAGCGGCGCTCGGCGCGACGGCTCTCGGACCTCGGCGCACCCGCGGGGGCCGACGCACGCCTGCCGGCACGGCGCCGCGAACGGCCGCGTGTGGCCGCGGCCTCCGCCTCGGCGGCGCTGCTGTAGAGATCCTCGTCCGGTACGAACTCGGGCTCGGGCAGCGCAACCGGCTCGGCGGCCTCCGCGGCGACCTCGGCCGCCGTCTCCGCGGGCTCGGCCGACTCCGCCTCGTGCGTGTGCTCGTGATCGTGGTCGTGGGTCTGCTCGGCGCCGCCCCGGCCGCGCTTCTTGCGCTTGCCGCCGCCTCCGGCGGAGGTCGGCTGCTCCATGTGGACGATCACGCCACGGCCGTTGCAGTGGACGCAGGTCTCGGAGAACGACTCCAACAGGCCCTGGCCGACCCGCTTACGGGTCATCTGGACGAGGCCCAGCGAGGTCACCTCGGCGACCTGGTGCTTCGTACGGTCGCGTCCCAGGCACTCCAGGAGGCGGCGCAGCACCAGATCGCGGTTGGACTCCAGGACCATGTCGATGAAGTCGATGACGACGATGCCGCCGAGGTCGCGCAGCCGCAGCTGGCGCACGATCTCCTCGGCCGCCTCCAGGTTGTTCCTGGTGACCGTCTCTTCGAGGTTGCCGCCCTGACCGGTGAACTTGCCGGTGTTGACGTCGATGACGATCATCGCTTCGGTCTTGTCGATGACCAGCGAACCACCGCTCGGCAGCCAGACCTTGCGGTCCAGCGCCTTGGCGAGCTGCTCGTCGATCCGGTACGTCGCGAAGACGTCGACCTCGGAGGTCCACCTCGACAGGCGGTCGGCCAGGTCGGGCGCGACATGGGCGACGTACCCGTGGATGGTCTCCCACGCCTCGTCGCCGCTCACGATGACCTTGGTGAAGTCCTCGTTGAAGATGTCGCGGACGACGCGGACGGTCATGTCCGGCTCGCCGTAGAGGAGCGTCGGAGCGTTGCCGCCCTTCGCCTTCTTCTGGATGTCCTCCCACTGCGCCTGCAGCCGCTCGACGTCACGGCGCAGCTCGTCCTCGCTCGCGCCCTCGGCGGCGGTGCGCACGATGACGCCCGCGTCCTCGGGGACGATCTTCTTGAGGATGGTCTTCAGGCGCGCGCGCTCGGTGTCGGGCAGCTTGCGGCTGATGCCGGTCATCGAGCCCTCGGGCACATAGACCAGGTAGCGGCCGGGGAGGGACACCTGGCTGGTGAGACGGGCGCCCTTGTGGCCGATCGGGTCCTTGGTGACCTGCACGAGGACCGACTGGCCGGACTTGAGGGCGCTCTCGATGCGCCGGGGGCCGTTGGCCATGCCCAGCGCCTCGAAGTTGACCTCACCGGCGTACAGCACGGCGTTGCGGCCCTTGCCGATGTCGATGAAGGCGGCCTCCATCGACGGCAGCACGTTCTGGACCTTGCCCAGGTAGACGTTGCCGACGTACGAGGTCGACTGCTCCTTGTTGACGTAGTGCTCGACGAGCACGTTGTCCTCCAGGACGCCGATCTGGGTGCGCTCGCCGCTCTGGCGGACGACCATCACGCGCTCGACGGCCTCACGGCGGGCCAGGAACTCGGCCTCGGTGATGATCGGAACGCGGCGGCGGCCCTGCTCGCGCCCCTCGCGGCGGCGCTGCTTCTTGGCCTCCAGGCGGGTCGAGCCCTTGATGGACTGCACCTCGTCCGAGGCGTCGGCCCGCTCTTGGTTCTTGCTGCGCGGCTCACGGACCTTGACGACCGTGCGCTCGGGGTCGTTGTCACCCGACTCGGCCTCGCCGGACGAGTCACCGGCGCGACGACGACGGCGACGACGGCGACGGCTGCTGCTGGAGCCGCCCGCCTCCTCGCGCTCGTCCTCGGCGTCCTCTTCGGTCTGCTCGGCGGTGTCCTCGGCGTCCTGGGAAGCCTGCTCGGACCGCTCGGACTGCTCGGCGGCGTAGTCGTCGCCCTCTCCCGACTCGCCGTCCGCCTCGGCGGACTCGCCCCGGCGGCGGCGACGGCCGCCACGACGGCGCCGACGGCGCGAACCGGTCTCCTCGCCGTCGTCACCCTCGGCGGAGTCGTCGGCGGTGTCCTCCGCGGGCTCCTCGTCGGCGGGCTCCTCCTCAGGCTCGGGGGCCTCCGCCACGGGGGCGGCGGGCTCCTCGGCCTTCCGGCGGCGGCGCCTGCGCGAGCCGCCGGTCTCCTCCTCGGCGACGGGGGCCGCGGCCTCCTGGACCGGCTGCTCCACGATGTCCTCGGGGGCCCCGGGCTCCTCGGCGGCCTCGGCAGCGGCGGCGGCCGCGGCGCGCTCCGGCGTCTGGAACATCGGCTCGGTGAAGACGGGCGCCTGGAACACGGCGACCGCAGGACGCGCGGGGCGCCGCGAGGAGTCCTTCTCGGGCTCCGTGCTCTTGTCCGGCGCGGGTGCGGCGAAGCCTCCGGCGGCCTTGCGCGTGGCACGGCGGCGGGCACGGCGCGGGGCGCCGTCCTCGGCGTCGGCGGTGGTGTCGGCCTCAAGGGCCCGGTCGTTCTTGGCAGCGGCCACGGGGGCCTCCCTGCGCTCGTCGCGGACATCGGCCTCGACGGGCTCGGTCGCGGTGGGGGTCTCGGCGCGCTCCGCCTCGGGCGGGGTGGCGCGGCGGGCGGGCTCGGCGGCGGCCTCGGCGGGCGCCGTCGCAGGCGTCTCGGCCTCGGCCTGCGGTGCACCGGTGGGTGCGGTGGCCCGACGGGTGGCCCTGCGGCGGGTACGGCCCTTGGGAGCGGCGTCCTCGGCCTCGACGGCCGGCGCCTCTTCGGCTTCGGCGGCGGCCGGGGCGGTGGTCGTGATCACGGCGGCCTCGTCGGCCCCAGCGGTCACTACGGTCTCGGCGGCCTCGGTCTCCGTGGGCGCACCGGCCGGAGCGGTGGCACGGCGCGTGGCCCGACGGCGCGTACGCGGCGCCGGAGCGGCCTCCTCGGCCACGGGCTCGGCGGCGGGCGTCTCGGGCTCCGCCTGTACGGCAGGAGCGGCGGCGACGGCCTCTTCGGTCACGGCGGTCGCGGCGGGCCCTGCGCTCTCAGCCGCCTCGGCGGCCTGCGGCGCACCAGCAGGAGCGGAGGCACGACGGGTGGCCCGACGGCGCGTACGCGGCGCCGGGGCAGCCTCCTCGGCCGCGGGCTCCGCCTCTACGGGCGGCACGGCGGCCTCGGCTGCCGGCGCGTCGGTGACAGACGTCTCAGTGACGGCCTTCTCGGCGGTCGCCGCTTCAGCGGCCGCAGCCGCCTCCTCGGTCTCCTCCGGCTCCTCCGTCGCGAGATCGGTGGAGCTCACGGCCGGTATGGCCGGCGCGGTGGTCTCGGCCACGCTCTCGCCCTCGGTGTTCCCGGCGGGCGGTCCCGCGGGGCGGGACGCGGCGCGACGACGCCTGCGCGGCGGCAGGGTGTCGCTGGGGGTGCTGTTCTCGGAGCCCTTGGAGGGCTCAGCGGGTTCGGTCGGTTCGAGCATGCGGGTGGATCTCCCGTCAGGCTCCCGGGCGCCGCGGATCCGGTGACGTCCGCGGCTCGCGCGATGCGCGGTGCCGCCGTCCGGGGCGCGGGCGCCGCACGGGAGCTCTCTGTGTCCTGTCTCGCCGGTTCCGTACGCCATGTGTGCGTACGGCCTGGCGAAAGTCTTCTGGTCGGTGCGCTGCCCGAACCAGGTGGCTCCCGGATACGAGGGCGGCGCTTCGACGTACGTCCTTACGCGGGACCTTCCTTACGCCGGCGCCTTCGCGGCGGCAGCGGTCGCGGCCATGGGTGAGGCGGCAGCCACTGCCTCGCGGTCGGGCGCGAGCGGGTCGGTCACCGTGCCGGTCTCTTCATCGAAAAGCCCCTGCGCCAGCCTGGTCACCGCTGCGGGGACCGGCGGCGCCAGGTCGGCCACAGCTCGGAGACCGGACAGGACGTCGTCAGGTCGAACGGCAGGCGTCACGTGCCGAACAACCAGCCGCAGTATCGCACAGGGCTGGTCGGTCGGCCTATCAGGCTGTGGACTGTGCGTCTCGGACTGTGACTTCTGTGCCTCGGGTCGTGCTGTGTGCGCCTCCAGGCTCGCGACTGCGCCGCGGGCGTCGAAGGTGCGCATGCCGTTCTTCGTCTTGCGCTGGACCTCGACGGTCTCGGCCGACGTGAAGGCGTCGACCGCGCGCTCCGCGTCCTCGGGGGTCACGCCGTCGAGGCGCAGCTCCCATACGGACGCGGTGAGCCGGTCGGCGAGACCCGATGTACGGGCCTCCACGGCGTCGATGATGTCGAGCCCGACAGGCATCGACTCGTCGAGGAGAAGGCGCAGTTTCTCGGGGTCGCGCGCGTCGGTGAGCGCGATCTCCAGGTACTCGGCCTCACTGCCCGTGCCGGTGGGTGCGGCATTGGCGTACGACACCTTCGGGTGTGGGGTGAACCCCGCCGAGTACGCCATGGGCACCTCGGCGCGGCGCAGCGCACGCTCGAAGGCACGCTGGAAGTCGCGGTGGCTGGTGAACCGGAGGCGGCCGCGCTTGGTGTAGCGCAGTCGAATGCGCTGCACCGCGGGTGCGGGCGGCGGGCCTTCGGGCTGTCGCTTGCCCAGTGTCGTTCAGTCCTTCGTGAGAGCGGTCGTACTGCTACCTAGAGTACGTGCCTCGGCGCCCACAGGTTCCCCTCGGGAGCGGTCCGGCCCGGACTGCGGGCCGCCGACGGGCTTGGCCAGGCGCACTGGCCCGGGCTCGCTCCGGGGCTCGGCCAGGGCGACGGGCTCGGGTTCGCGCGGCGCTCCGAACAGCATGCGCCGGATGTCGGCCCGGGTCTGCCGCGCCGTCTCACGGGCGCTCGCCAGGGCCTGCCGGGTGGTACGGCCCACACTCCGGGCGGCCTCCGCGGCGGGCCGCCAGACGGCGTCCCGTACGAGGTGTCCGACGGGGGTGAGCACGCACTTGTACGCCCAACGCACCGGCTCCACGAAGATCCACCGGAAGAGTCGCCCGAGGAAACGTCCAACGGCCAGGGAGATGTACCCGGCGACGCGCCACGCGTGCCCCAGGGCCTCGCCGATCTCCCGGGCGACCACGGCGATGCCCCGCCCGACGGGTGCGAGCACCCAGCGCCACAGGGCGACGGCGGGCACGACGAAGATCCACCGCAGGAGCGTCCCGACGACCATGGCGGTCCAGGTCACCCCCGCCCAGATCCCACGCCCCGTCCATGTCATGGCGGCCCACAGACCCCCGCCGATCCATGTCATGCCGGCCCACAGGCCACGGGAGACCCACACGACGCCGGACCACACGCCACTCGCGACCCATACGACGCCGGCCCAGAGGCCCCGGGAAACCCATGTCACGCCCGCCCACACACTGCGGCCGACCCATGTGATGGCGCCCCACAGCCCCAGCGCGGCCCAGGCGAAACCCCGCCCGGTCGGTGCGAGCAGCGCCCGGTAGAGCCATCCGGCGGGAGCGACGACCGACACCCGCCACAGCCAGGCGCACCCGGCCCCGATCCCCCGCAGTGCCCACACCACTCCGTGTCCGACGGGCGTCAGCACCCGCTCGTACAGCCAGACGGCGGGCACGACGAGCAGCACGTTCCCGAGCCAGGCCAGGGCGCGCCCCAGCGGCACGGCCACGTACCGCCACAGCCCCACCCACGGCCAGACGAACAGCAGCTTGCCCAGCCACGCCAGGGCGTACCCGAGGCCGGTCAGCACCCACGCGACGACGGCCGCGATCCCCTCGACCAGCCACACGAAGGCCCGCCCCACAGGTGCGAACACCCACATGAACGCCCGCCCCAGAGGCCGGAACAGCGTGTCCCTGAGGAAACGCCCGCCGACGACCGCCGCGTCCCACACCATCCGTACCGGCACGACCAGCACCAGCACCACGATCCGCACCGGAATACGGATCGCGACGGCGAGACAGCCCTCGGGAGCGGCGTCCTGCCGCCGCGCGGGCACACCATGCGCACCGGGCGCCACGGGCTGCGTGGGCGCCGCGGGCTGCGCGGGCGTCTCACGCGGCACAGGCGTCTCACGCGGCGCGGGCAACTCACGCGGCGCGGGCGGCGGCGACTTCTCCAGGTCCATATCAACGAGGACGCATCAATGGCCCGTACGGATCCAGAACCGCAGCATTCCGCCGCGTTCGTCCTCGAACTCTCCACCATTGGCCTCGATCACCTTGCGGGAGCCGATGTTGGTGGTGTCACAGGTGACGAGGACCCGGTCGAGCCCGAGGTCACGCGCGTGCGGCAGGGCGTCCCGGAGCATGGCCGTGGCGTACCCCTGTCTGCGCGCCGTCGGCCGTACGCCGTAGCCGATGTGGCCGCCGAAGTCGCGCAGATGCGGGGTGAACCGGTGCCGTATCTGGATCCGGCCCAGATAGTCGTGCCCGTCCACGTACCAGAACCAGCTGCTCGGTACGAAGCCCTCGGGCCGCCGCCCCTCCTCCAGCTCCTCCTCACGGACCGCCGCGACATAGCGCGCGAAGCCGTCCGGCTCCTGCCAGTTGTCGCCGTACACGGCGAGCTCTCGCTTGAGGGTGTCGCCGAAGTACTCCCCTTCGGCCACGTTTTCGCGCACGGCGTCGAGAAAGGCGGTCCGGAACCGGGGGTCGGGGCTGATGAGCTGCGGCATCGCCTCATTCTGGCCCGCCGGGCGAGGCCCGGCCACGGCTTTTCCACCGTGTACCGACGGCGGACCGGCCGTGAAACCGGCGGCTTCGCCCCGGCGCGGCGCGGCGCGAAAGCTAGCCCACGTCGATCCCGTACTCCCGGATCAGCTCCTCCAGGCCACCCCGGTACCCCTTGCCGCCGAGCACGAAGTCCCAGTCGCCGCCGGCTCGGCGGCGGAAGGAGCCCAGGACCAGCGCGGTCTCGTCGGCCCGGCCGTCGGACACGTCGAGGCGGCCCAGCTCGGTTCCCGAGGCGTCCGAAAGCCGGATGCCCGCCTCGGTGAAGCCGGAGAGATCCGCTTCGGGGTTGATCTCGGGGTCGACGGCGGCGACGAGGACGAGCCGGTCGGCCCGCTCGGGCAACGCGTCGAAGGCCACCCGGATCGCCGCCTTGTCCGGTGCGGCGGCGGCGAGCGCGCGGACCGTACCGTCCGGTGTCCGCGAGTTGTTGAAGAAGACGAAGTGCTCGTCGCTCAGCACCCGGTTGCCGTGGCAGACGAGCGCGCAGACGTCCAGGGCGACCTGGCCGGTCCAGAACATGCCCAGCCTGTTGTGGTCGCCCGTCCCGTCCTCGTCGGCGCCCGGTGTACGTCCCTCCGATGTACGCCCTTCCGATGTACGTCCTTCCGATGTACGTCCTTCCGGTGTGCGCTGGGCGGGAATCGGGCTGCCCGAGCCCCCGAGCCGCCCGCGCAGCCCGTGCCGGTGCAGGAGGTCGACGAGTTCGTTGCCCGCGACGAGTTCCAGGGGTTTGCCGTTGGCGAAGGTGTGCGAACCGGGGCCGAAGCCGGAGGTCGTGACGAGTACGCCCTTGTTGGCGCCCGCGTCCTGGACCGTGCCGAACAGGTCGCGGACGGCGGTCGGCGGCACGGTGTTGCGGTAGCGCTTCACCTGCACGACGATCTTGCCGCCCCGGATCGGCGTCGGGTCCAGCGCGTCGACGTCCACACCGCCGTCGTTCGACCGCTGGGTCGTCACGGCCTGCATGCCCATGGCCCGGAAAAGCTCCGCGACCAGCGACTCGAAGGCGACCGGGTCCATCTCGTACAGATCCGGCTCCTCGTCGCCCCCGTGGGTGACGACGCCGTTGCCGACCTCCTCGGGACGCCGGCCGGGCCGTACGACCGCACGCTGGTCGGGCCGTGCCGACAGCTGCCCCCGTAAGCCGTCCACCAGGCAGTCGACGGCGCTGACCTGCTCCAGCCGGAGCCCGGCGAAGACGGAGCGGGACGCCATGGCCGTGGCCAGGAAAATCCGCGCCTGTCTGCCCGTCGCCGGGTCGTGGTCGTCGACGAACCCGTTGAGCGCCACCGACTCCAGCGCCCCGAACTCGTCCGCCGCGAAGAGATCGTGCAGGACGAGAAGCACGCACTGCGCGAGCACGTCCCGGTACAGCGCGCGGCGCTGGGAAGCCGGCCGGGGCGCCTCTTTGTCCTGATCGGCGCCGGGCATGTACCGCACGAGCTTCACCTCGGGGACGACGTCGTACCCGGGCAGTTCCCAGTTGAGCACCAGCTGTCGCGCGGACGAGTCGTAGGCGGCCGTCACCTGGCGCGGCAGGTCCTCGGGCCACGCGGACGAGGCGTAGAGGGCCGCGGAGAAGTACTCCACGACGGCCTCGGGGTCACCGTCGCGGAGCCCGGCCGCCATCTCTGCGACACCGGCGTTGTGCCGACGGATTTCACCCAACCGGGCGTCGGCCCACTGCTCGTACTGCCGTTGATAGGCGGCCAGTTGCTGCAGCCGCTGCCCCTCCGCCGCCTGCGCGGCCTGCCAGTCGCGCTCGAACCGGGCGCGCGCCTCCGCCTGCGCCTGGGCCCGCCGCCCGGCACCGAGCCCCCAACCGCCCTGCGCCTGATACTGATTCGGATCGGGCATCGGCCTCGGATACGCCAGCGGCCCGGGCGCGAAAGGCTCCACCTGCTCTGCGCGGGCGAGTTGCGCGGCCCCGAAGGCCGGAGCCCGGCACCCGGCGGCCAGCAACCCGCAGACGAGTCTAGTCCGCAATCACCCACACGCCCATCCACTTGGCAGCGGGAGCAGCTTCTTGTCGGTGGGGCCGATCTGGATGAAGGTGCCCCTCCGGAGGGGAGGAACGGTGGTTGAGGCGCAGCCGACCTGATCAGTAACTCGCAGTGCGGTTGAAGCTGGTGATGTTGAGCTTGATGCCCTTCGCGCTCTTGAGCGTCGTCGGGTGCTCACCCCGGGCGGTCTGGCCGGGTTGCACGTTGATCTCCAGTTGAGAACCGTCCGCAAGTCGGGTGCCGCCGGCGTCGACCGCCTCCCAATCCCATGAGTAGTCGGACTTCTCGCTGCTGCTGTTCTTGATCGTCCAAACGACCCAGATATTGGTGATGCCGGCTTCTGAGCGGTCGTCCAGCTGGAAGCTGATGAGGTCCGCTCGTTCGCCCCGGGGTTCCTGCGTCTTCTCGCGCGGCGTCGTGTCGGTGGTGGTCCTACTGGGCGCAGGCGTGGTGCTCTCATCGCTGTTCCCCAGCGCGATCACCAGCACAACCACGACGATGACGATCACCACGGCCAGGGCGCCGGCGCACCCCCAGAGACAGGCACGGCCCCGCTGCTTCTTCTGCGGCGGACCAGCGGGAGGCGTCCACTGCCCGGATGGGGAAGGACCGTTACCCGGACTTCCCCACCGAGGACCACCAGCAGGCGGCTCACTCGTCGGCATGGCTGCCTCCTCCGTAGCGGATAACGCCACGCTAGGAAGCCAGAAGGCACCGCGCGATCCAAGAGCGGCCGGCCAGGGGACGGCAGCCGTGGTTCCGGGGGACGGCGGCCGCCTCTACCCCTCGCTGTTGTCCCCGCCCCAGGGCGTCTCCAACGCCCCGCCCACGTCAGTGAGCGTGCCCACTCCCCGCAGGCTGCTTCACCGTCAGCGGAAGCAGCTTCTTGCCCGTGGGGCCGATCTGGATGGAAGTGTCCATCTGGGGGCACACCCCGCAGTCGAAGCAAGGCGTCCAGCGGCAGTCCTCGACCTCTGTCTCGTCGAGGGAGTCCTGCCAGTCCTCCCAGAGCCAGTCCTTGTCGAGGCCGGAGTCCAGGTGGTCCCAGGGGAGGACCTCCTCGTAGGTGCGCTCGCGCGTTGTGTACCAGTCGACGTCGACGCCGAAGGCGGGGAGCGTCTTCTCGGCGCACTGCATCCAGCGGTCGTACGAGAAGTGCTCGCGCCAGCCGTCGAAGCGGCCGCCGTCCTCGTAGACCGCGCGGATGACGGAGCCGATGCGGCGGTCGCCACGGGAGAGCAGGCCCTCGACGATGCCGGGCTTGCCGTCGTGGTAGCGGAAGCCGATCGAGCGGCCGTACTTCTTGTCGCCGCGGATCTTGTCGCGGAGCTTTCCGAGACGTACGTCCGTCTCCTCCGCCGACAGCTGCGGGGCCCACTGGAAGGGGGTGTGGGGCTTCGGGACGAAGCCGCCGATCGACACCGTGCAGCGGATGTCGTTCTGGCCGGAGACCTTGCGGCCCTCGGCGATCACGTTCATCGCCATGTCCGCGATCTGGAGGACGTCCTCGTCCGTCTCCGTCGGCAGGCCGCACATGAAGTACAGCTTCACCTGGCGCCAGCCGTTGCCGTACGCCGTGGAGACCGTCCGGATGAGGTCTTCCTCGGACACCATCTTGTTGATGACCTTGCGCATGCGCTCCGAGCCGCCCTCCGGCGCGAAGGTCAGGCCCGAGCGCCGGCCGTTCCTCGTCAGCTCGTTCGCCAGGTCCACGTTGAAGGCGTCCACGCGGGTCGACGGGAGGGACAGGCCGATCTTGTCCTCCTCGTACCGGTCCGCCAGGCCCTTCGCGATGTCGCCGATCTCTGAGTGGTCGGCCGACGACAACGACAGCAGGCCCACCTCCTCGAAGCCCGTCGCCTTCAGGCCCTTGTCCACCATGTCGCCGATGCCCGTGATGGAGCGCTCGCGCACGGGGCGCGTGATCATGCCCGCCTGGCAGAAGCGGCAGCCGCGCGTGCAGCCGCGGAAGATCTCCACCGACATGCGTTCGTGGACCGTCTCCGCGAGCGGGACCAACGGCTGCTTGGGGTACGGCCACTCGTCCAGGTCCATGACCGTGTGCTTCGACACCCGCCACGGGACGCCCGACTTGTTCGGGACCACACGGGCGATCCGGCCGTCGGCGAGGTACTCGACGTCGTAGAACGCCGGGATGTACACCGAACCCGTCTTCGCCAGGCGGAACAGGACCTCCTCGCGGCCGCCCGGCTGCCCCTCCGCCTTCCAGGCGCGGATGATGTCGGTCATGTCGAGCACGGCCTGCTCGCCGTCACCGATGATCACCGCGTCGACGAAGTCGGCGATCGGCTCGGGGTTGAAGGCCGCGTGGCCGCCGGCCAGCACGATCGGGTCGTCGAGCGTCCGGTCCTTGGACTCCAGCGGGATGCCCGCCAGGTCCAGGGCGGTGAGCATGTTCGTGTAGCCCAGCTCCGTGGAGAAGGACAGGCCGAACACGTCGAAGGCCTTCACCGGGCGGTGGCTGTCCACCGTGAACTGCGGGACCCGGTGCTCGCGCATCAGCTCCTCCAGATCCGGCCACACGCTGTACGTGCGCTCGGCGAGGACGCCCTCCCGCTCGTTCAGGACCTCGTAAAGGATCATCACACCCTGGTTGGGCAGTCCGACCTCGTACGCGTCCGGGTACATGAGCGCCCAGCGGACGTCCGTGGTCTCCCAGGGCTTGACTGTGGAGTTGAGCTCTCCGCCGACGTACTGGATCGGCTTCTGCACATGCGGGAGCAGAGCTTCGAGCTGCGGGAACACCGATGCAGCGACTTCGGCAGACATCTCGCAAACCTTTGGTGGGGTGAGATCCGACAGGGGTGACCATCCAGCCTAACGTGCCGGGAGCCACCCCCCGTCCGCCGTCCGAAGCGGAGATCCCCGCCGTCCGGAGCGGAGATCCTCAGAACACCGTCCCGCTCCGGATCGTCTGCCACGCCCCCGGCAGCTCGGCCTCGACCCCCTCCGCCGCCCGCTCCTCACGCCCGTACAGCACCCCGTACGTGAAGGCGTTCTCCCCCGCCGCGTGCGCCTGGGTCGCGACGTCGCGCAGGGCCTCACGGGCCATGACGCTGTCCTGGTGCTCGCCGAGCAGGTTCTGTAGGGACTTCATGTCGCTCGTCAGGCCCTTTGCGGGTTTACCGAGGGCGGGGGTGGCCGTCTCCGCCGAGTACCGGGTGCGCTTGGCCTTCTTGCGGGCCTCGTGGATCGCGAGGTCGCGGTCAGGGCCCGGCGGAGAGGCGATGGCTTCCGCGACCAGTCCGGACAGCTTGTCGAAGTCCTTGCGTACGGTCCTGGAGATCACGTTCCCCGGGTCGCCCGAGGCGGCCTTGAGCAGCGGCGGGGTGGCGAGGAGCGTGTCGAGGGCGGTGAGCAGGTCCAGGTACCGCCTGCCGTCGAGGACCGCGATCAGCCGGCGCCGGGAGCCGGAGCGGCGGGCGTGCGACCAGGTGCGGATCCGGGTGCGGACGGGCCCGGTGAGCTGGGTGCGCGGGAGTGCGTCGAGGGCGGCCGTGAGCCGGTCGGTCAGGACCTCCTGGTCGCGGTCGACGCCCAGCTCCCCGGCCAGCCACTTCAGTTCCTCGCCGATCGGATCGGTGACGGCCCGGTCCAGGACCTTCCCGTACGAGCGGAAGGCGCTGCGCATCCGGCGGGTGGCGACGCGCATGCTGTGCACGGAGTCGTACACGTCACGCCGGACGGCGGGGTCCAGCTCGATGATCGCGTCGCGCTGGGCCCGGACGTACGCGAGGACGTGGTCGCCGGAGGTGACCGGAGCCGCCTCCACGACGGCCTGCTTGCGGGGCGCCTGGCCCGTCTCCCCGAGGGCCCTGGCCAGCTTGGAGGCGGACTTGGAGCGGGAGACGCCGGCCTTGCGGAGCTTCTTCTCGACCTTGTCGAGGAAGGCGGGGTCGCCGTCGTCGGCCAGCTCGACCTCGATCTCGGTCCATTCGACGGTGCCGTCGCCGCCGTTGAGCCGCTCCGCGTGTACGCGGTCGACGCTGACCTCGGCGAGCAGGCCCCCGGAGTCGTCGACGAGGTGGCGGACGTCGCGGGCCGACTGGAGCCGTACGACGGGGACCAGTTCGGCGTCGCGCACCCGGGAGCGCACGAGTCCGCTGAGCGCCCGGGGCACGGTGTCGGAGAGCGGGGCGTGGATCTCGTCCCGTACGCCCTCGGAGACCGGCAGTTTCAGGTGCCAGCCCGCGTCGTCGCCTCCGGTGCGGCGGCGCAGGGTGAGGGACGCGGCGGCGAGCCGTTGATCGGGCGTGTCGTAGTAGGTCGCGTCGAGTTCGGCGACGCCCTTGTCGATGACGGCCGAGACGCCGGAGACCTTTGTCAGGTCCGGCAGATCCGACAGTCCGGCGCTCTCATCGGCTTCGTATTTACGCTCGATCTCCCGCTTCGTGTCCGCCATGAACCGAATCTAGTCGCGAATCCGGCCCATGGGCAGACCCCGAAAGTCCGCTAGGCCGACATCGGTCTCTGGACCCGGATCGATTGCAGAAGGCCCACGGCCACCCAGACGGCGAACATCGACGAGCCTCCGTAGGACACGAAAGGCAGTGGTAGACCGGCCACCGGCATGATGCCGAGGGTCATGCCGACGTTCTCGAAGGACTGGAAGGCGAACCAGGCGATGATCCCGGCGGCGACGATCGTGCCGTACAGCTCGGTCGTCTCGCGGGCGATGCGGCAGGCCCGCCACAGCACGATGCCCAGGAGGAGCAGGATCAGTCCGGCGCCGACGAAGCCGAGCTCCTCGCCGGCGACCGTGAAGACGAAGTCCGTCTGCTGCTCGGGCACGAACTGGCCGGTGGTCTGCGAACCCTTGCCGAGGCCGGTGCCGAAGAGGCCGCCGGAGCCGATCGCGATGCGCGCCTGGTTGGTGTTGTAGCCGACGCCCGCCGGGTCCAGCTCGGGGTTGGCGAAGGCGGCGAAGCGGTTGATCTGGTACTCGTCGAGGATCTTGAGCTGCCAGGCCGCGACCGCGCCGAGGGCACCGGCGCCGAGCAGCCCGAAGATCCAGCGGTTGGAGGCACCGGAGGCGAGCAGCACGCCGAGCACGATGATCACCATGACCATGACCGAGCCGAGGTCGGGCATGAGCAGGACGACCACTATCGGTACGGCGGCCAGGCCGAGGGACTGCAGGACCGTGCGGTGGTCGGGGTACGGCTTGTCGCCGGCGTCGACCCGCGCCGCGAGCAGCATCGCCATGCCCAGGATGATCGTGATCTTCACGAACTCGGAGGGCTGGAGCGAGAAGCCGCCGCCGATGACGATCCACGCGTGCGCGCCGTTGATGGTCGCGCCGAGCGGGGTCAGCACCAGCAGGATCAGGAAGACGGAGATCCCGTACAGGATCGGTACGGCCGTGCGCAGGGTGCGGTGGCCGAGCCAGACCGTGCCGATCATCAGGGCGAAGCCGATGCCCGTGTTGAGCAGATGCCGGAACAGGAAGTAGTACGGGTCGCCCTGGTTGAGCTCGGTGCGGTTGCGGGTCGCCGAGTAGACGAGGGCCGCGCCGATCAGGGAGAGCGCGATGGCCGAGAACAGTATCGGCCAGTCGAGCCTGCGGGCCAGCGAGTCGCGGGCGAACAGCCGTGACAGGCTGGAGCGTTCGGGCCCGTATCCGGAGACGGAGAATCCGTTCGAGCCGGTCATGTGAGCGTCCTCCGCCGCTTCTTCGGGCGGGCCGAGCGCCTTCGGGTGTCGCGGTTGTTGCCGGTGTTGGGGTCGGGCACGGTGGCGGCCGGGTCGTCACCGTTCACCGGCTGCTGCCCGCCCTCCTCGGATGCCTGCTCCTTCTTGGCCGGGTACTTCTCGACCTTCGGGGAGTCGATCGAACCGTCGGCCTCGATCTTCGGGAGGCTCTTCTGCGGGTTGTAGAGCAGGGCCTTGTTCTTGTCGATCGCGCCGTCCTCGGAGACGCCGTACAGCGCGTTGTAGATGTTGCGCACGGCGGGGCCCGAGGCGCCGGAACCCGTACCACCCTGGGAGATGGTCATGACGACCGAGTAGTCCTTGGTGTACGTCGTGAACCACGAGGTCGTCTGCTTGCCGTAGACCTCGGCCGTACCCGTCTTGGCGTGCATCGGGATCTTGTCCTGCGGCCAGCCGCCGAACCGCCAGGCGGCCGTACCGCGGGTCGCGACTCCCGCGAGGGCACCGTCTATCTCGTCGCGCGTCTTCCGCGTCATCGGCAGCTTGCCGTGCGACTTGGGCTTGATCTCCTGGACGGTCTTGCCGTCGGGGCTGATGATCGCCTTGCCGACGGTCGGGTCGTAGAGGGTGCCGCCGTTGGAGATCGCCGAGTAGATCGTCGCCATCTGGATCGGGGTGACGAGCGTGTCGCCCTGGCCGATCGAGTAGTTGACGGAGTCACCGGCACGCATCCGGTTGCCTTCGAGGCAGTTCTCGTACGCGATCTGCTGGGCGTACGAGCCGCCCTTCTTGCCGTACTTGCACCAGGCGTCCTTGTTGGCCTTCCAGTAGTCCTGCTTCCACTGGCGGTCGGGGACGCGGCCGGCGACCTCGTTCGGCAGGTCGATGCCGGTCTCCTTGCCGAGGCCGAACTGGTGGGCCGTCTTGTAGAACCAGTCGTTGGCGTTCTTCTTGGGCTTGGTGCCGCCGTCCCGCTTCCACTCCTCGTGGGAGAGCCGGTAGAAGACGGTGTCGCAGGAGACCTCCAGGGCGCGGCCGAGGCTGATCGGGCCGTACCCCTTGGACTCGAAGTTGTTGAAGACCTGGCCGCCGATGGAGTACGAGCTGGAGCACTCGTAGGGGCCGTTGAAGGAGTAGCCCGCGTTGACCGCGGCGGCCGTCGGGATGACCTTGAAGACGGAGCCGGGGGCCGACTGGCCCTGGATCGCGCGGTTCAGGAGCGGGTAGTTGGAGCCCTTGCCTGTGAGCTTGGCGTAGTCCTTGCCGGAGATGCCGCCGACCCAGGCGTTCGGGTCGTACGACGGGTTGGACGCCATCGCGACGACGCGGCCGGTCTTGGCCTCCATGACGACGACCGCGCCGGAGTCGGCCTTGTAGTTCTCGCCGGTGTTGTCGTCGTACACGTCACGGGCGGCCTTCATGGCCTGGTTCAGCTCGTACTCGGCGACGCGCTGGACGCGGGAGTCGATGCTGGTGACGACGTTGGCGCCGGGCTCGGCCTCGTCGCTCTTGGCCTGGCCGATGACACGGCCGAGGTTGTCGACCTCGTAGCGGGTGACGCCGGCCTTGCCACGCAGCTCCTTGTCGTACTCGCGCTCCAGGCCCGAGCGGCCGACCTGGTCGGAGCGCAGATACGGCGAGTCGGTGTCCTTGGCCTTGGTGATCTCCTCGTCGGTGACGGGCGAGAGATAGCCGAGGACCTGCGCGGTGTTGGCCTCACCGGGGGCGGCGTAGCGGCGGACGGCCATCGGTTCGGCGGTGATGCCGGGGAAGTCCTCGGCGCGCTCGCGGATCTGCAGGGCCTGCTTGGCCGTGGCCTCGTCGGTGATGGGGATCGGCTGGTAGGGCGAGCCGTTCCAGCACGGCTGCGGCGTCTTCGAGTCGCACAGCCGGACCTTGTCCTTGACGTCCTTGGCCTTCAGGCCGAGGACACGCGCGAGCTTGGTGAGGACGGCGTCGCCGTCGTCCTTCATCTTCAGCAGGTCGGTGCGGGACGCGGAGACCACGAGCCGGGTCTCGTTGTCGGCGATCGGCACCCCGCGGGCGTCCAGGATCGAGCCGCGCACGGCGGGGCTGACGACCTGCTGGACGTGGTTGCCGGAGGCTTCCTTGGCGTACTCGTCGCCGTTGCGGATCTGGAGGTACCACAGGCGCCCGCCGAGGGTGCCCAGGAGGGAGAGCACGAGGATCTGGATGACGACGAGCCGGATCTGGACCCGTGGGGTCCGGCCGGTCTCCGGGATGTTGGTCACTGATCCCCCTCCCTCAGCTCGTACGGTGTGCTGTCGTCGTGAGAGCCCATCCGGTGTGCAGTTGTCGTGAGCGCCGCTCTCACAGCCGCTTGACCCCCTTGATGCGTCCCGCCCGCGCGACGCGCGCCCTGGCCGCCTTGACTCTCAGGCCGCCGCGCTGGCTGCCGATGCTCAGACCCGTGCCGGAGGACAGCCAGCCCGCGGTGACGTCGGGTTTCTTGCCGGAACCGCCGCCGCCACCGGCTTCGGCCAGCGGATCGTTCTCGGCGCGCCGGGCCAGGGCCATGATCCCCGGCACGACGAACGGGGCGAGCAGCAGGTCGTACAGGGCGGCCGTGAACAGCAGGCTGCTCAGGCCCACATGGCGGGCCGCGGTGTCGCCGACGAGGGCGCCCACTCCCGCGTACAGGAGCGTGGATCCGAGCGCGGCGGCGACGACCACGGCCATCGGGCCGGTGGCGGACTTGAGCTGGCCGTTGTCGGGTTTGGCGAGTCCGGCGAGGTAGCCGATGACGCACAGCACGAGGGCGTAGCGCCCGGCGGCGTGGTCGGCGGGCGGGGCCAGGTCGGCGAGCAGGCCCGCGCCGAAGCCGACGAGGGCGCCGCCCACGTGGCCGTAGACCAGGGCGAGGCCGAGCACGGTGAGCAGCAGCAGGTCGGGCACGGCACCCGGCAGGTGGAGCCGGGCCAGCACGCTCACCTGGATCACCAGGGCGACGACCACGAGGGTGGTGGAGAGCAGCATTCGGTTGAAGCGCATGGGATTCAGCTCCTACTTCCTACTGCTCTTGCTGCAGACCGTCGACGGGCTCGTTCGCCGAGGGCGTGACCGTCACGGTCACGGTCGGCGTGGGCGTTGGCTCCGGTTTGGGCGGCAGCACGTCGTCACGCGGGTCCTTGCGCGGGGCCTGGACGACGACGCCGACGATGTCGAGCTTGGTGAAGGACACGTACGGCGTGACGTAGAGCGTGCGGGTCAGGTCGCCGCCGGAGGGGTCGACGCGGGACACGATGCCGACCGGGACGCCGGGCACGAACGGCCTGTCGGCCTGGGATCCGAAGGTGACCAGCCGGTCGCCATTCTTGATCTTGGCCTTGCCGTTGAGCAGTTCCACGCGCAGCGGGCGGTCGCCCTGGCCGGAGGCGAAGCCCAGCTCGTCGGTGGACTCCATACGCGTGCCGACCGTGAAGTCAGGGTCGTTGGCGAGCAGCACGGTGGCGGTGTTGGGCCCCACGGTGGTGACGCGCCCGACCAGCCCGTCCCCGTTCAGGACGGTCATGTCGCGCTTGATGCCGTCGTTCGCGCCGACGTCGATGGTCACGGTCCAGGAGAAGCCCTGGGCCGCTCCTATGGCGATGACCTCGGCGCCCTTGATGCCGTACTGCCCGGCGCCTGCCGTCTTGAGGACCTTGTCGAGCTGTTTGAGGCGGCTGCGGTTACGGTCGTCGCTGCCCAGCTTCGCCTTCAACGCGGCGTTGTCGCGCTCCAGTTGGGCGATGCGGTCGTGGCGGCCACCGGAGCCCTTCACCGCCTCGATCGCGTTGCCGACGGGGTCGACCGCGGTGGACACCCCGTCCTCGATCGGACCGAAGACCGTGGCGGCGGCCTGCCGGGCACCGTCGACCGGCGAATCCTTGCCACCGCGGATGTCCACCGTGATCAAAGCGAACGCGATGGCGATCAGCAGCACCAAGAGCAGCCGGCTCTCTCGTGTGTCCCTCACGTGCGGCGGCCGTGCCTTCCTCGTCGAATACGTATGTCTACGTGCGTCTGCGTGTGTCTACGTGTGTCGAATACGTGTATGACTCACCCGGAAAATCCCCGGAGTGCGGACCCGGGAGTGCGGACCTGCGGGCGGCGTTATGGGGGAGCTTATGCCTGAATATCAACGATCCGCCGTACGAGAAGGGATCATCCCGTACGGCGGAATCGAAGCGTTACGTCATCTGCGCGGCTGGGCGTCCAGAACCTGCTGGAGCGCCTCGAACTCCTCGACGCACTTGCCGGAGCCGAGCGCCACGCTGTCGAGCGGATCCTCCGCGATGTGGATCGGCATGCCGGTCTCGCGACGCAGCCGCTCGTCGAGACCACGGAGCAGGGCGCCACCGCCGGTGAGCACGATCCCGCGGTCCATGACGTCGCCGGACAGCTCCGGCGGGCACTTGTCGAGGGTGGTCTTCACCGCGTCGACGATGGCGTTGACGGGTTCCTCGATCGCCTTCCGCACTTCGGCGGCCGAGATGACAACGGTCTTCGGGAGGCCGGAGACAAGATCCCGGCCGCGGATTTCGGTGTGTTCGTCATTGTCGAGGTCGTACGCGGAACCGATCGTGATCTTGATCTGTTCGGCCGTCCGCTCACCGAGAAGGAGCGAGTACTCCTTCTTGATGTGCTGGATGATCGCGTTGTCCAGCTCGTCGCCGGCGACACGGATGGACTGTGCCGTGACGATTCCGCCGAGCGAGATGACCGCGACCTCCGTGGTGCCGCCGCCGATGTCCACCACCATGTTGCCCGTGGCCTCGTGGACCGGCAGGCCGGAACCGATGGCCGCGGCCATGGGCTCCTCGATGATGTGCACCTGGCGGGCGCCGGCCTGGGACGACGCCTCGATGACGGCACGGCGCTCGACGCCCGTGATGCCCGAGGGCACACAGACGACGACGCGAGGACGGGCGAGATAGCGCCGCTTGTGGATCTTCAGGATGAAGTAGCGGAGCATGCGCTCGGTGATCTCGAAGTCGGCGATGACACCGTCCTTCAGCGGGCGCACGGCAACGATGTTGCCCGGCGTCCGCCCGATCATCTTCTTCGCTTCCGCGCCGACCGCGAGGATGCCACCGGTGTTGGTGTTGATCGCGACGACGGACGGCTCGTTGAGTACGATCCCGCGACCCCTGACGTACACCAGCGTGTTGGCGGTCCCGAGGTCGACAGCCATGTCACGGCCGATGAACGACATTGAGTTCCCCATCAGGATTCGTCTGGCCTTCCCAAGTGGAGCTTTTGATGGCTTTTTAGGTCGGCGAGGGTGAGCGCTGTGACGTGAAGGCTTCCATCGTAGTCTCGCCTGCACGAACACCGCGCGAGGGTCTTCGCCATTGTGACCAGATGACGTGCCGCCCCGCTTCTGGAGACGGTCCATCGGGGGAACGCGTTCCCTCGATCGCCACGCATATGCCAACCGACAGCAGCCATTGTGCGCCGCTCCCAGGTCAGAAGCCCAGGTGCCTGACATGACATCAGAAGATTCTTGGCGGGGCGAGGTCGGGGTGGGGCAAATGGGTGGGTGGGCGGTGAATAGGGGGTGACGGGGTGGGGGGGCTGGGGCTTGGGGTCTGGGGCTTGGGGCTGGGGCTGAGCTCGCTGGCGCGGGGTGGTTGGGTGCGGGGGCGCTGGGTGTGGGGTGGTTGGGTGCGGGGGCGCTGGGTGTGGGGTGGTTGGGTGCGGGGGCGCTGAGTGTGGGCTGGTTGGGTGCGGGGGCGCTGAGTGTGGGCCGGCTGGGCTCAGTTGCCTGGGGCTGTGGGTCTGCCGGGCGCGGGAGCGGTCACCTGGGCGGGCAGTGACACGGATACCGGGCTCGGGGTCGCTGGGGCTGGACTGGCTGGGTTCAGCGGCCTGGGCCTGCGGGGCCTGCCGGGCGTGGAAGCGGTCCGTTGGGCGGAAGTGTCCCGGATACCGGGCGTGGGCTCGCCGGGGCTGGGCTCGGGCTCGCCGGGTCCGGGCTCGCCGGGCTGAGCAGCCTGGACCCGCGCGCGCCTACCGGGCACGGAAGCCGTCCCCAGTGCGCCCAGGGCCCCGGATACCGGGCTCGGGCTCACTGGGGCCGGGCTCGCTGGGCCTGCCGGTCCTGTCTGGCGTGGAAGCCGTCCCTGGGCGCACAGTGCCCCAGATTCCGGTACGGGCCGGCTGGGTCCGGGCTCGCTGGGCTCAGCGGACTGGACCCGCGGCATCTGCCGGGCACGGAAGCCGTCCCCAGTGCGCCCGGGGCCCCGGATACCGAACTCGCGCTCACCGGGGCCGGGGCTGGGGCCGGGCTCGCTGGGCTCAGCGGCCAGGGCCTGCGGGGCCTGTCGGGCACAGAAGCCGTTCCCTGGGCGCACAGGGCCCCGGGTTGCGGGCCCGGGCTCGCTGGGGCTCAGCGGCCTGGGCCTGCCGGGCCCGGAACCGGTTCCTCCGGGCGCCACGCCTGGGCGGCGTGAGCCGAGAGCTGCTGGGAGTGGGGCCCGCGAGGCCTGGCCATAGGGGCTTGGGGCTTGGGGCTTGGGGCTTGGGGCTTGGGGCTTGGGGCTTGGGGCTTGGGGCCTCCCAGGCGATGCCTCCGGGTGCCGGGCGTGCGCCGCCGTACCCGTCGGCCCGCGAGTGGCGCGGGCCTCGGGGTCCGGCGGTCCGTCGGTTCGGCGATCCGTCCGGCAGCCGTCAGGCGACGCCCGGGAAGAAGATCTTCAGCTCGCGCTCGGCGGACTCCTCGGAGTCGGAGGCGTGGATCAGGTTCTCCCGGACGATCACGCCGAAGTCACCACGGATGGAGCCGGGGGCGGCGGCGATCGGGTCGGTCGGGCCCGCGAGTGCCCGTACGCCCTCGATGACGCGCTCGCCCTCGACGACCAGCGCCACGACCGGGCCGGAGGCCATGAAGGCGACCAGGGGCTCGTAGAAGGGCTTGCCCTTGTGCTCGCCGTAGTGCTGCTCCAGCGTGTCCTGGTCCAGCGTGCGCAGCTCCAGCGCGGTGATCTTCCAGCCGGCCTTGCGCTCGATGCGGCTGATGATCTCGCCGGTCAGGCCGCGACGGACCGCGTCGGGCTTGAGAAGGACGAGGGTGCGCTGGCTCACGGTGGTGGCTCCTTCGGGTCACAGATGTGCGGATGACGAGGCTACAGGGCGTGTCCGGGTGCGTGTTACGCAGCGTCAGGTGCTACGGGGTGGGCCCGGTCCGACACGGGCGGCCCCGACGGTTCTCGCCCCCGCCGCCCTTACCCATTCCCGTCCCTTACTCAGGGGCTCCGCCCCCGAACCCCCGCTCCTCAAACGCCGGAGGGGCTGAAGATTTTCGCGGCCGGGCCGAACCTCTACAGCCCAGTCCAGGCACAACCAGCCCGTCCGGCGTTTGAGGACGAGGCCGTTCAGGCCGATGCGGGGGTCTGGGGGCGCAGCCCCCAAAAGGGACGGGAATGGGCAGGGGCGGCGGGGGCGAGAAACGCCTACGCCACCTTCCCCCCAGCCCCAGCCCCAGCCTCAGCCTGCGCAGCGAAGCGCGCCTTCGCCTCCTCCACCTTCCGTCCGAAATGGACCGAGGCCCACCACAGCGCGGCGAAAACGGCCCCCAGGAAGAACATCGTCGGCACGACGAACCCGCTCGCGATGAGCGCGACCTGCAGCGCCCAGCCCAGCTGAACACCCCCCGGCCGCGTGATCATCCCGCAGAGCAGCAGACAGAACACCATCGCGACCCCGCTCACCGTCCAGACCGTGGCCATGGACAGATCGGGGTCCTTCATCGCGACAAGCCCCGCGAAACCGATGACGAAGAACTCACCGATCAGCGTCGAAGCACAGAGCGTACGCACGGATCAGCCCCTCCCCAGCAGCAACCGGGCCTCGCCCACCGTGATCACGGAACCGGTCACCAGCACACCGGCGCCCGCGTACTCCGCCTCCTCCTCGGCCAACGTGATCGCGGCCTCCAGGGCGTCGTCCAGCCGGGACTCGACCTGCACCCGGTCGTCCCCGAACACCTCGACGGCGATCGCGGCGAGCGAGTCCACGTCCATGGCCCGATGACTGGAGTTCTGCGTGACGACGACCTCCGTGAAGATCGGCTCGAAGGCCTCCAGCAGCCCCCGTACGTTCTTGTCCCCGCTCGCCCCCACGACACCGATCAGCCGGCTGAAGTCGAAGACCTCACGGACCCCCTCGGCGGTCGCCCGGGCCCCCGCCGGGTTGTGCGCGGCGTCCAGCACGACCGTCGGCGACCGCCGCACGATCTCCAGCCGCCCGGGCGAGGAGACCGCCGCGAAGGCCTTGCGGACCGTGTCGATGTCGAGCGGCTCGGGCCGCTGGGACCCGACCCCGAAGAACGCCTCCACCGCGGCGAGCGCCACCGCCGCGTTGTGCGCCTGGTACGCCCCGTGCAGCGGGATGTACACCTCCTCGTACTCCCCGCCCAGCCCCCGGAGAGTCAGCAGCTGCCCGCCGACGGCGACCTGGCGGCTCACGACGCCGAACTCGAGCCCCTCGCGGGCGACTGTGGCATCGACCTCGACGGCCTTCTTGAGCATCACCTGGGCGGCGTCGACGGGCTGCTGGGCCAGGATCACCGTCGAGTCCTGCTTGATGATCCCGGCCTTCTCCTTGGCGATCTCCCCGGGGGTGGTTCCGAGCCGGTCGGTGTGGTCCAGATCGATCGGGGTCACGACGGCGACATCCCCGTCGATCACGTTCGTCGCGTCCCAGCTGCCGCCCATCCCCACCTCCACGACGGCCACGTCGACGGGCGCGTCCGCGAAGGCCGCGTACGCCATGCCCGTGAGGACCTCGAAGAAGGAGAGGCGGAACTCCTGCTGGGAGTCGACCATCTCGACGTACGGCTGGATGTCCCGGTACGTCTCCACGAACCGCTCGGCGGGGATCGCGGCGCCGTCCAGGCTGATGCGCTCGGTGATCGACTGGACGTGCGGCGAGGTGTACCGCCCGGTGCGCAGGTCGAAGGCGCCGAGGAGGGCCTCGATCATGCGGGCGGTCGACGTCTTGCCGTTCGTCCCCGTGATGTGGATGGAGGGGTACGCGCGCTGCGGCTCCCCCAGCACGTCCATGAGCGCGGCGATGCGGCTCACGGACGGTTCCAGCTTGGTCTCGCCCCAGCGCGTGGCCAGCTCGGCCTCGACCTCACGGAGCGCCTTGTCCGTCTCCTGGTCGGACGGGCGCGTGGGAATGTCGGACTCCGGCGGCCCGCCCTGCGTGCGCAGGGTACGGCTGCCTGCCTCGATCACCGCGAGATCGGGATCGCGCCCGGTCTCCGCCTCGACGATCTCGTCGAACGGGTCGGCCGGGTCGGACTCACTGCTGTCGTGCGGGAGCTCACTCACACACCCAGTCTACGGAGCCCCGCGCCCCGGTAGAGGTGCGGGGAAGTCCGCTGAGAGGGCGCAGCCCTCTTCAGGGGCACGGGGAACTGCGCGACAAGCCACGACGGGCCCGCGGCCGACAATGAACCGGCGGGAGCGCTCAACGACGGGCCCGGCCACGGACACGCCCTCGGGCGAAGGCATGTGCCGCCTACGCCTGCGGCAACCCCTCCAGCTGAGCCTGGATACGGGCGATGTCCTCGTCGGCCTTGGCAAGCCGCACCCGGATCTTGTCCACGACATGATCCGGCGCCTTGGCGAGGAACGCCTCGTTGCCGAGCTTGCCGTTCGCCTGCGCCTTCTCCTTCTCAGCGGCGGCCAAGTCCTTGGCAAGGCGCTTGCGCTCGGCGGCGACGTCGATCGTGCCGGAGAGGTCGAGCGCGACCCGCGCACCCGCGACCGGCAGCGTCGCCGTGGCCGCGAAGGCGTCGCCCTCGGGCTGGAGGCGCAGCAGCTGGCGGATGGCCGCCTCGTGCGGGGCGAAGGCGGTCCCGTCGAGGGTCAGCCGGGCCGGAACCCGCTGGCCGGGCTGCAGACCCTGGTCGGCACGGAAGCGGCGGACCTCCGTGATGACCTGCTGAAGCGTCTCGATCTCCCGCTCGGCGCCGGTGTCACGGAAGCCACTGGCCTTGGGCCAGTCCGCGATCACGACGGACTCACCACCGGTGAGGGTGGTCCAGAGCGTCTCCGTGACGAACGGGACGACCGGGTGCAGCAGCCTCAGCGTGACGTCCAGGACCTCGCCGAGGACGCGCTTGCTGACGTCGGCGGCGGCGCCGCCCGCCATGAACGTCGTCTTGGACAGCTCGACGTACCAGTCGAAGACCTCGTCCCACGCGAAGTGGTACAGCGCGTCCGAGAGCTTCGCGAACTGGAAGTCCTCGTAGAACGCGTCGACTTCGGAGACGGTCTTGTTGAGCCGGGAGAGGATCCACCGGTCCGTCGCCGACATCTCGGACGCGTCCGGCAGCGGGCCCTCGACCGTCGCGCCGTTCATCAGCGCGAACCGCGTGGCGTTCCAGATCTTGTTGGCGAAGTTCCGGGACGCCTGGACCCAGTCCTCGCCGATCGGCACGTCCGTACCGGGGTTGGCGCCGCGGGCCAGGGTGAAGCGGACGGCGTCGGAGCCGTACGCGTCCATCCAGTCGAGCGGGTCGACGACGTTGCCGAACGACTTCGACATCTTCTTGCCGCGCTCGTCACGGACCAGACCGGTCAGCGCGATGGTCTTGAAGGGGACCTCGCCGTCCATCGCGTACAGGCCGAACATCATCATCCGGGCGACCCAGAAGAAGATGATGTCGTGGCCGGTGAGCAGGACGTCGGTCGGGTAGAACTTCCGTAGATCCGGGGTCTGTTCGGGCCAGCCGAGCGTGGAGAACGGCCACAGGCCGGACGAGAACCAGGTGTCGAGGACGTCGGTGTCCTGCCGCCAGCCCTCGGCCTCGGTGCCCGGCGGCTCCTCGTCGGGGCCGACGCAGACCGTCTCGCCGTCCGGGCCGTACCAGATCGGGATGCGGTGGCCCCACCACAGCTGGCGCGAGATGTTCCAGTCGTTGAGGTTGTCGACCCAGTCGAAGTACCGCTTCGACATGTCCTCGGGGTGGATCTTCACCCGGCCGTCGCGGACCGCGTCACCGGCGGCCTGCGCGAGCGGGCCGACCTTGACCCACCACTGCAGGGACTGCCGCGGCTCGATGGTGGTCCGGCAGCGCGAGCAGTGCCCGACGCTGTGGACGTACGGACGCTTCTCGGCGACGATCCGGCCCTGCGAGCGCAGTGCGCCGACGATGGCGGAACGCGCCTCGTAGCGGTCGAGTCCCTCGAAGGGGCCGTGGACGGTGATGATCGCCCGCTCGTCCATGACCGTGATCGACTCCAGGCCGTGGCGCCGGCCGATGGCGAAGTCGTTCGGGTCGTGGGCGGGGGTGACCTTGACGGCACCCGTGCCGAACTCGGGGTCGACGTGTGTGTCCGCGACGACGGGGATGGTGCGGTCGGTCAGCGGGAGTTTGATGCGCTTGCCGATGAGGTGGCGGTAGCGCTCGTCGTCCGGGTGAACGGCGACGGCGGTGTCACCGAGCATCGTCTCGGCGCGGGTGGTGGCGACGACGAGCGTCTCGTCACCCTCGCCGTACTTGATGGAGACGAGCTCGCCGTCGTCCTCCTGGTACTCGACCTCGATGTCCGAAATGGCCGTCAGACAGCGGGGACACCAGTTGATGATGCGCTCGGCGCGGTAGATCAGCTCGTCGTCGTACAGCTTCTTGAAGATGGTCTGGACGGCCTTGGACAGCCCTTCGTCCATGGTGAACCGCTCACGGTCCCAGTCCACACCATCACCCAGGCGCCGCATCTGCCCGAGGATCTTGCCGCCGTACTCCTCCTTCCACTGCCAGACGCGCTCGACGAACTCCTCGCGCCCGAGGTCGTGCCGCGACTTGCCCTCCTCGGCAAGCTGCTGCTCGACCTTGTTCTGCGTGGCGATACCGGCGTGGTCCATGCCGGGCAGCCACAGCGACTCGTACCCCTGCATGCGCTTGCGCCTGGTCAGCGCGTCCATGAGCGTGTGCTGGAAGGCGTGCCCCAGGTGCAGCGACCCGGTGACGTTCGGCGGCGGAATGACGATGGTGTACGGCGGCTTCTCACTCTTCGCGTCAGCGGCGAAGTAACCCCGTTCCACCCAGCGCTCGTACAGCTTCCCCTCTACCTCGGCCGGCGCGTACTGGGTCGGCAGTTCGGGGGCGTTGGCTGGCGTCTGCTGCTGAGCGTTCTCGGTCACGGGGTCAGTTTAGGGGTGTCACGGGCTCGCTCTGAAACTCGATTACTTGGTAACGGTGAGGGCCCCGGCTCTCCGTACGCCCGTCCCTTGGGCCAGGATGTCCGGAACACATAAGCATCTGGAGGGGAACCCAGAATGAGCTACAACCAGCCGGGCCCGTACGGCGGGCAGCCTCAGCAGCCCGGACCGTACGGTCAGCCGGGTCCTTACGGCCAGCAGCCGCAGGCCCCCCAGCCCGGCTACGGCTACCCGCAGCAGGCGCCTCAGCAGCAGCCCGGCTACGGGTACCCCCAGCAGGCCCCTCCCGGGGTTCCGCCCCAGCAGCCCGGCTACGGCCAGCAGCCGCCGTACGGTCAGCAGCCCCCCGGCGCCCCCTACGGCGCGCCGACGCCGCCCGCTCCCGGCGGCGGCAAGAAGAAGACGGGCCTCATCATCGGCGCGGTCGCGGTCGTGGCGGCGATCGCGGTCGGCGCGTACTTCGTCGTCGGAAGCGGCAGCAGCGGCTCTTCGGACGTGGCGGACGACGGCCCCCACAAGCTGACTACTCCGGCGACTGTGCTCACGGAGTACAAGAAGGGTGACGCCTCCAGCTCCGACGGCATGTCCAAGTCGGACCTCAAGGACGCCGAGTCCTGGGGCGTGAAGAACGCCAAGGACGTCAGCGCCAATTACCAGGCGGGCGACAAGTCCAACCCGCTGGCCGGGAAGGTGATCACCTTCGGTGGCGTCTACGGCGACATCGAGGACCCGGAGAAGGCGGTCGACGGATTCCTCGCCTTCATGAAGAAGGACTCCAAGGACGAGGACGTCACCTTCGTTGGCAGCCCGAAGGAGTACAAGCCCGACTCGCTGGACGGCGCTGTCATGAAGTGCCAGAACGCCAAGTTGGACAACTCCGACGGCGAGGCCAGCGAGCCGAAGTCGGTGACCATGACGTACTGCGTCTGGGGTGACCACAGCACGCTCGGTTTCGTCATGCCGATGGAGCTCACGGACGTCGCGGCGGGCAAGAGTGCCGACCCCAATGAATCGGCCGAGACCGCCGCCAAGCTCCGCAAGGAAGTCCGCGTCAAGGCTTGACCGTACGGTCAAGCAGTCTCAATCGAGTAGGAGGGCCGGGTCGCCCGGCCCTCCTCTCACACCACCGGACATGCGGGCCTCGCATCCGGCGGTTCACCGAGCTGATCTCAACCCT
>NZ_JBITFQ010000044.1:0-79684 GCF_044456225.1 Streptomyces sp. NPDC050988
GGGCGGGCGGGCGGGGGGGGGGGGGGCGCGGGGGCCCCCCCCCCCCCCCCCCCCCCGGGGGGGGGGGGGGGGGGGGGCCCCCCCCCCCCCGGTTTCGGGAAGGGGCGGGCCTGGGGAAAGAACCCCCACCCACCCCGGCCACCCACCACCCCGCACCATAAAATCCGCACGTCAGGCCCGCTCCAAGGCTGCAGCGCGCCCACCCGCACCACCCGCATGAGGAGCCGCACCTCCATGGCCGAAAACCCCGCCTACCCCGTAGGTCTCCGCCTCACCGGTCGCCGCGTAGTAGTCCTCGGCGCAGGCCAGGTGGCCCAACGCCGCCTCCCGGCCCTCATCGCGGCGGGCGCGGACATCCACCTCGTGTCCCCGGCCGCCACCCCCTCCGTCGAGGCGATGGCGGACGCGGGCGAGCTGACCTGGACACGGCGCCCGTACGAGCCCGGCGACCTGGCGGAGGCCTGGTACGCCCTGATCGCCACCAGCGACCCCGAGGCGAACGCCGCCGCCTCCGCCGAGGCGGAGGCACACCGTGTGTGGTGCGTCCGCTCGGACGACGCGGACGCGGCCACGGCCTGGACCCCGGCGACGGGCCACAGCGAGGGCGTCACGGTGGCCGTCCTGACCACAAACGCGAAGGGCCGCGACCCCCGCCACACGGCGGCCATCCGGGACGCGGTCGTGGAGGGCCTGCGCGACGGCACCCTCGTCGCGCCCCACCACCGCACCCGCACCCCCGGCGTCGCCCTGGTCGGCGGCGGCCCCGGCGACCCGGACCTGATCACGGTCCGCGGCCGCCGCCTCCTCGCGGAGGCGGACGTCGTCATCGCCGACCGCCTCGGCCCCCGCGACCTCCTCGCCGAACTCCCGCCGCACGTCGAGGTGATCGACGCGGCGAAGATCCCGTACGGCCGTTTCATGGCTCAGGAGGCCATCAACAACGCCCTGATCGAGCACGCCAGGCAGGGCAAGGCGGTCGTCCGGCTGAAGGGCGGCGACCCCTACGTCTACGGCCGTGGCATGGAGGAGGTCCAGGCGCTGGCCGAGGCGGGCATCGCCTGCACGGTCGTGCCCGGCATCTCCAGCTCGATCTCGGTGCCGGGCGCGGCGGGCATCCCGGTCACCCACCGGGGGGTCGCCCACGACTTCACGGTCGTCAGCGGCCACATCGCCCCCGACGACGAACGCTCCCTGGTCGACTGGGCGGCCCTCGCCAAGCTCCGCGGCACCCTGGTCATCCTGATGGGCGTGGACAAGATCGGCGCCATCGCCCGTACGCTGACGGACAACGGCAAGTCGGCGGACACCCCGGTGGCCGTCGTCCAGGAGGGCACGACGGCCGCGCAGCGCAGGGTCGACGCGACGCTCGCCACGGTCGCCGAGACCGTACTCGCCGAGAACGTGAAGCCCCCGGCCGTCATCGTCATCGGCGAGGTCGTGACCGTGCGCCCGGACAGCGCGCCGCGGGCGTCCGAGTAACCCCGGGTAACACAACCCGTTCCAAGCCGTTGGCACCACACCCAGGACAAGGCAGTATCACCCTGTGGCCGATCTCATCACCGTTGAGGACCCAGCCGACCCCCGTCTGCGCGACTACACGGGCCTGACCGACGTGGAGCTGCGCCGCAAGCGAGAACCCGCCGAGGGCCTGTTCATCGCCGAGGGCGAGAAGGTCATCAGACGGGCCAAGGACGCCGGTTACGAGATGCGCTCGATGCTGCTCTCCGCCAAGTGGGTCGACGTCATGCGCGACGTCATCGACGAACTCCCGGCCCCGGTGTACGCGGTCAGCCCGGACCTCGCCGAACAGGTCACCGGCTACCACGTGCACCGAGGCGCCCTCGCCTCCATGCAGCGCAAGCCGTTGCCGACCCCGGACGACCTGCTCCAGACGGCCCGTCGGGTCGTCGTCATGGAGTCGGTCAACGACCACACCAACATCGGCGCGATCTTCCGCAGCGCCGCCGCCCTAGGTATGGACGCGGTCTTGCTCTCCCCGGACTGCGCGGACCCGCTCTACCGCCGCTCGGTGAAGGTCTCCATGGGCGCGGTCTTCTCCGTCCCCTACGCCCGTCTGGACACCTGGCCCAAGGGCCTGGAAACGGTCCGCGAGGCGGGCTTCACCCTCCTCGCCCTCACCCCGGACGAGAAGGCCAAGTCCCTGGACGAGGCTGCCCCGCACAAGATGGACCGCGTGGCCCTGATGCTGGGCGCGGAGGGCGACGGCCTGTCCACCCAGGCCCTGGTGGCGGCCGACGAATGGGTCCGCATCCCGATGGCCCACGGCGTCGACTCCCTGAACGTGGGAGCGGCGGCAGCGGTCGCGTTCTACGCGGTGGCGACGGGCAGACCACAGAGCTAGAGAGGGGCGGCGCGCCCCTTCAGGGGCGCGGGGAACTGCGCGACCAGCCACGACGCACCCGCAGTCGGCAATCAACGCTCACCCGCCCGAACGAACCCCGCTCCGGTCGTACGACTGCTCCTGCCGCACATCCCCGCCCGGGCCCCCATGATCAAGCCCCCGGGCGGGCCCTTGGCACCCCTGCGCCGCCGCGATCCCAAGGGCCACAAGCAACGTCACCACCACAAACACGAACAACCGCTGCCGCAACAACCGCGGATTGGCGGGCCGCCGCCCGGTCCCGGTGGTCCGCGGCCCTGACCGCCCCGCCCCACTGCGGGACGAGCCGGGCCGACTCCCCGTACCGGCCCGCGAGGGCGCCGGACGAGCCCCCGACCGCGACGCACCGCCGCTGCCGTTCCCGCGAGGCGAGGACGTGCCCTGCGTACGCCGCTGGGTGCGCTGCTCCGGATAGCTCTCGGTGAGCCGCCCGGTAGGCCGGTCGGCCTCGGCGGTGCGGGGCGCGGGCGGCCGGGCGTCGCCCATCCCCTGCGCCTCCCGGGCCGCGATCTCCTTCAGCCGCAGCGACAACTGGAGCGTGCTGGGCCGCTCCTCGGGGTCCTTCGCCAGACAGGCCCGTACGAGAGGAGCCAGCGCGTCCGGCACCCCGTGCAGCTGCGCCTCCTCGTGCACGACTCTGTAGAGCATCACTTCGGAACTGCCGTGCCCGAAGGGCGAGTCCTGGGTCGCCGCGTAGGCCAGCGTGGCCCCGAGGGCGAACACGTCCGTGGCCGGCGTGACCGCCGCGCCCCGCACCTGCTCGGGCGCCAGGAACCCGGGCGACCCCACCGCCGTACCGACATGCGTCAGCGTGCTCGCGCCGGTCGCCCAGGCGATGCCGAAGTCGATGATGCGTGGCCCCTTCGGGGACAGCAGGATGTTCGACGGCTTCAGGTCACGGTGGACGACACCGGCCTCGTGCACGGCGACGAGCCCCTCGGAGAGGGCGGCGCCGACGGCCGCGACCTCGGCCGCGCGGAGCGGGCCCTCGTCGTTGACCTTGTCGTGCAGCGAGGGCCCCGGCACGTACTGCGTCGCGAACCAGGGCCGGTCCGCTTCCAGATCCGCGGCGACCAACCGCGCGGTGCAACCGCCCCGGATCCGCCGCGCCGCCGACACCTCGCGGGCGAACCGCGACCGGAACTCCTGATCCTCCGCCAGGTCCGGCCGGATCACCTTCAGCGCGACCCGCTGGCCACGCCGGTCGGAGCCCAGATAGACAACGCCCATCCCGCCCGCGCCGAGCCGTCGGTGAAGCCTGAACGAGCCGACGACACGCGGGTCCTCGCGCCTCAGGCGCATCATCGCCATGTCCATCCCCGCTGCCCGGTCCGTTTGACGAGCCACAGCTTACGTTTCCGCGGCCGGGTGCGCGCAGAGGCCGCGCCCTCACGGCCCGATCGATTGTCAGTGCCGGGTGGGAAACTTGAAAGGTGGTCAGGGGACGGGGGAGCCGGGCGGCGTTGAGCTGCGCGAATCCCCAACCAACCGTCGCAGAAGGGGGATTGGACCCGTGAAGGGTGATCGCGTGGAGATAGTGGTCGACGCCGGGGACACGACGCGTACGTACGAGGTGGTGGCAAGCCGGGCGGGCCGCCGGGTGGAGACAGCGGTCCGCAGGGGGGTGGTCGAAGTGAGCGAAGTCACCCGCAGCGGGTCGGTCGTCCGTACGGCCCGCTTCATGGCCACCAGGGTGCTCGCCCTCGTCGAGCAGCCGGTCCCGAGGGAGGACAGCTCGGAACAGACCGGACGTCCCCTCCGGGAAACCCCTGAGACCTAGGACCGCTTCTCCACCCAGGGGAGTAGTCCGCAGGTCACCGGTCATCCTCGGGGAGGCCCGGCAATAGGTACGAGGGCATGACGACCCGCACGCCTCCCACGCCTAGATTTGTTGTCAAGCGGCGGGTGCAGCACTCGTCCCCCGAGGTCAGACACCCGCCGCTGCCAGACAACAGAAGCTTTTCAACAGATCTCGTCCAAGGGATCTCAACAGAACGGTCAGGAGAGGGACCATGGCGGACACAGCATCGCGGACCATGATCCGCACGCAGGGACGCAAGGCGTACAGCGCCGCGTTCGGTTCCAGCCGGTCCGGCCGACGCCACCCCCTGGTGGCGACGGCCATGGTCCTCCCTCTGGCCACCCTGCTCGTAGTCGTCTTCGGCGGCTGGGAAGCAGTGGTCACACAGGCGTCGTCCGTGGGCGTGATGCTGGGGCGCTGAGCGGCGCCCCAGGCCCGGAAGAGCGGTCCGGGCGGGGACATCCGGCCATGAAACCCCGTGGGGACGGGGGTGCGGCGGACGGCAAAAATGCGGGCGCAGCTGGGGAGCTGCGCCCGCATTGCTTTGCCTGCGTACGCTCACGGGGAGCCGACGCCGTACGACCTGAGGGGGACCGAGTGACCGCAGACCTGCTGTCCGCGCTCAGGGCGAAGGTGCGGGCCGTCGCCCATCCGGCGGCGGAGGCCTGTGTCTGCGGTACGGAGACCTCCGTACTGGCCGACCGGCCCGACGGGACCGTCGTCCGGCACGCAGGCACCGTGGCGAAGGCGCACGCCGCCGACACGGACCCCGGTGACCTCGCGGCACGGATGGCGGTCGCGGCGCATCCCCGGCTCGACGGCATCCTCCTGCCCCCGCTGAGGCCGAGCGCGGTCGAGTCGCGGGGACGGCCGGTGACCTTCTGGCCGTACGGCAGTCCCGTGGACCGGGACGACCCCGACGCCGCCCCCTGGGAGGCGGCCGCCACTCTCCTCGCGCGGCTCCACCGGACGCAGCCGGCCGTGCTCCCGCCCGGCATCCCGCCCATGCGAGGCCCGGCCAAGGCGGCCCGCGCCGTCGCCCGTCTCCTCGCGGCAGGCCCGCACCCGGCGGCAGCCCCGGTCCTGCGTGCCTGGGCCGTCCTGCCCGCCTGGGCGAGGGACGAGGCCCCGATGCCGTACGCGCAGACGCTGTGCCACGGTGACCTCCACCTGGGCCAGCTGGTGCGGACACCCGCCGAGGGCCGGGACGGCGACTGGCTGCTCATCGACATCGACGACCTGGGCCTGGGCGAGCCCGCCTGGGACCTGGCCCGCCCCGCGGCCTGGTTCGCCTGCGGACTCCTGCCGCCCGACGAGTGGGCCCGCTTCCTCACCGCGTACCAGAAGGCCGGAGGTCCGGCCGTCCCCGCGGACAGCGACCCCTGGCCGGCCCTCGACGTCCCGGCCCGCGCCCTGACCGTGCAGACCGCGGCCCTGGCGATCGCCAAGTCGGTCGCGGCGGAGCGCCCGTTGGACGAGGTGGAAACGTCCGTCATCGACGCTTGTGACCGAATGGCCACACACCCGCCGGAGTTGGCGGGAGAATACGCGACGTAGGGTGCAACCGACCGAAGCCGGGCGGAGTCTGTCCTGGCGGAAGCAGTACCGACCGGCGAGGAGTTGAGCCGAGCATGCAGTGTCCGAAGTGTCACGCGCCGATGCACACGTACAACCGCAATGGCGTCCAGATCGAGCAGTGCAGCGGCTGCCGCGGGATATTTCTCGACTACGGCGAGCTGGAGTCGCTGGCCCGCCTGGAGGGCCAGTACTCGCAGCCCGCGCCGCCGCCCCCCGGTGTCCCGCAGGCGTACCCGTCCGCCCCCGCACCCGCCTGGGGCGCCCCGCACGGCGGTCACGGTGGCCACGGCGGTCACTACGGCCACAACAAGCGTCACAAGAGCTTCGGCCACATGCTCTTCTCCTCCTGACCGGACCGCTTCCGACCGTGGGGGCGACCTGGAGGAACGACGAAGCCCCCGACCGTACGAGACGGCCGGGGGCTTCGGCTGGTGCGCGATACTGGGATTGAACCAGTGACCTCTTCCGTGTCAGGGAAGCGCTCTCCCGCTGAGCTAATCGCGCAGGTGGGACCTGCTTGCACTGCGTGGGTCCTGCTGATGGTGCGTAGGGCGTGCGCGATACTGGGATTGAACCAGTGACCTCTTCCGTGTCAGGGAAGCGCTCTCCCGCTGAGCTAATCGCGCGGGATCGGATCTCGCCGAACGTACCGGAAGATCCAGTGGACGATACTGGGATTGAACCAGTGACCTCTTCCGTGTCAGGGAAGCGCTCTCCCGCTGAGCTAATCGTCCTTGGAGGTGGAGACGGGATTTGAACCCGTGTAGACGGCTTTGCAGGCCGTTGCCTCGCCTCTCGGCCACTCCACCAGGAGTGCGGGGGTTCGGGAAGATCCCCCACTTCCTGCGAGCGGACGACCAGGTTCGAACTGGCGACCTCAACCTTGGCAAGGTTGCGCTCTACCAACTGAGCTACGTCCGCTTGTCGTTTCCGGTTCGCGTGCGCGTCCCGGCGACGTGTTGAACTCTAGCGGATTCCGGGGCCAGCACAAAAACGCGTTTGTGCAGCGTGCTGCGCTACGCCCGCTCCAGGACACGGCCAGGGCGCCCGCGGGTCACCCGCCATAGACTCACAGCCGTGCACGACCTCCCAGCTCTCGCCCGTTTCGGCGACATCGTCGCGACCGGTCTCCTCGATGTCACCGGCGACCCGGCCGCCCTGGACTCCAGTGGCTTCTGGGCCGTCAGCGCCGACTTCGAGGGGCGGCTGGTCTGTGCCCGTTTCGCGGACGTACGACGGGAGCCGGTCCCCGCGCCGGTGCCGGGGGAGTGGCGCGGTCCGGCGGTCGGTGACTGGACGTCGTCGCTCGACCGCGCCGCGTACACGGCCGGTGTCCGGCGCATCCGGGAGCACATCGCGGCCGGTGACGTGTACCAGGCGAACCTCTGCCGGGTCCTGTCCGCGCCCGTCGCGCCCGACGCCGACGTGGACGCGCTGACCGCGCTGCTGGCGCGCGGCAACCCGGCACCGTATGCCGGAACGATTCGCCTGCCCGGCCACGACGTGGAGATAGCGACTGCGTCTCCCGAGCTCTTCCTCCGGGTCAACGGGGCGGTGGTCGAGTCGGGCCCGATCAAGGGCACCGGGCGGACCGAGGCGGACCTGCTGGAGAAGGACCGCGCCGAGAACGTGATGATCGTGGACCTGGTGCGCAACGACCTGGGCAGGGTCTGCGCCACGGGCAGCGTGACCGTGCCCGACCTGTGCGTCGTCGAGAAGCACCCGGGACTCGTCCACCTCGTCTCCACCGTCCGCGGCGAACTGCGCGAGGGCGTGGGCTGGCCCGAACTGCTGGCCGCGGCCTTCCCGCCCGGTTCGGTGACCGGTGCGCCGAAGTCCAGCGCCCTGCGGATCATCGAGGCCCTGGAGACCGCGCCACGGGGCCCTTACTGCGGCGGCATCGGCTGGGTCGACGCGGACCGCGGCACCGGAGAGCTGGCCGTCGGCATCCGCACCTTCTGGATCGACCGGGCGGAGGGCGTGCTGCGCTTCGGATCCGGTGCGGGCATCACCTGGGGTTCGGACCCTGACCGGGAGTGGGAGGAGACCGAACTGAAAGCCTCGCGACTGCTCGCTGTAGCGTCGGGGGTGTACCCAGGGGCGTACGACGCAAGTGAAGGGACCCACAGGTGAAGCTCTGGCTCGACGGCGGGCTGCAGGACAGCGAGTCGGCCCGTGTCTCCGTCTTCGACCACGGGCTGACCGTGGGCGACGGCGTCTTCGAGACCGTGAAGGCGGTCGACGGACGTCCGTTCGCGCTCACCCGCCACCTCGACCGGCTGGCGCGCTCGGCGAGTGGCCTCGGGCTGCCCGAGCCCGACCGCGACGAGGTGCGCCGGGCCTGCGCGGCCGTCCTGGAGGCCAACCCGGTGCCGCTCGGCCGACTGCGGATCACCTACACCGGGGGCCACGGGCCGCTCGGCTCCGACCGTGGGGAGCACGGACCGACCCTGGTCGTCGCCCTCGGCGAGTCCGCCCGGCGTCCCGACTCCACCGCCGTGATCACCGTGCCGTGGACCCGCAACGAGCGCGGCACGCTCACGGGCCTCAAGACGACGTCGTACGCCGAGAACGTCGTCGCCCTCGCCCGCGCGCGCGAACAGGGCGCGTCCGAGGCGCTGTTCGCGAACACGGTCGGACAGCTCTGCGAGGGCACAGGCTCCAACGTCTTCGTCGTCCTCGACGGCGAGATCCACACCCCGCCGGTGGCCTCCGGCTGCCTGGCAGGCATCACCCGGGCCCTCACCGTCGAGTGGACGGGCGCCAGGGAGACCGACCTGCCGCTGGACGTCCTGGAGCGGGCCGACGAGATCTTCCTGACCTCGTCGCTGCGCGATGTCCAGGCCGTGCACCGGGCCGACGGCCGTGAACTGCCGGGCGCACCGGGCCCGGTGACCGCCAAGGCGATGCGGATCTTCTACGAGCGGGCGGGCGACGACCTCGATCCCTGACAGGACCCACGCACTTAACCGGATGACGTAGGCCTCGCGGACGGGTACAACACCCGTGATGACCACGACCCTGCGGCCGACCGAGCCGCTTCAGCGCGACGCCGACGGGGCGTTGTCACGGCACTACACGGTGTGCGTGAACAGCCGCCCCGTCGGCGGGATACACCTCGCCGCGAACTCCCTCGCCGGGCCGTCCGTCGCCCGGATCCAAGACCTCGGCATCGACGAACCTGACCGCGGACGTGGCCGCGGCACCGTGGCCGCGCTCGCCGCGGAGGAGGTGGCGCGCGGCTGGGGCTGTACGCGGATCGAGGCGTCGGTGCCCGCCACGGCCACGGCCGCACTGCGGCTGACCACGGTCCTCGGTTACGTGCTGCGCAACCGCCACATGGAGAAGCGGCTCGGCGACACGCCACCGGAACTGCCCGCCGGCAGCCTCGGACGCCCCATGACGGAGGCCGAGTTCGGGCCCTGGGAGGAGCGGGCGAAGGAGGAGTACGTCAAGGACTGGATCACCCGCGGAGTGCCCGAGGCCGAGGCCCGCGCCAAGTCCGAGCGGGACCACGCCACTTCGCTGCCGGACGGGATCCGCAGCGCGGGCATGGACTTCAGCATCCTGGAACACGAGGGGACGCCGGTCGGCGTGCTGTGGCTGGGCGCGCGCGACGGCTGGTCGTTCGTCTACGAGGTCGAGTCCGACGAGCGCCATCGCGGCCGGGGCCACGGCCGTTCGCTGATGCTCCTGGCGGAGACGCAGACGGTCGCCGCCGGACGCCCTGGCATCCGCCTGAACGTCTTCGACGGGAACGCCCCGGCCGAGCGGCTCTACGAGTCACTCGGCTACGAGACGACGACCTACCACTTCTACAAGAACCTGCTGTAGCCGTACGGGTGCCTGTAGGGCCTGTAGGGGGGGCGCGCGGGCGCGGCAGTCAGGCCTGCTTCTGCTCGGCCAGCAGCCGGTCCACGATCTCCTCGACGCGCTCGCGCAGCCCCTCCTGGCTCTTGCCGCCGTCGAGCCGCTCGCCGTCGATGACGTACGTCGGCGTGCCGGTCACCCCGATGGCCTTGCCCTCGGCCTGGTCGGCGTCGACGATCAGGATGTGCCGGCCGTCGATGAGCGCGGTGTCGAACTCCTCGGCGTCCAGCCCGAGTTCCCCGGCCACCTCGACCAGGAAGGGTTCTCCCTTACGGTCCAGCTCCTGTACGCGCCCGAGCACAGCCTCGACGTACGGCCAGGCCTGCCCCTGTTCCGCGGCCTCCTCGGCGGCCTGGGCGGCGGCGAAGGCGTGCTTGTGCTTCTCCAGCGGGAAGTGCCGCAGCCGCAGCTCCAGCCGGTCGCCGTAGCGGGCGCGCAGCGCGCGCAGGTCGTCGAGGGCGCTACGGCAGTCCGGGCACTGCAGTTCGCACCAGACGTCCAGGACGGGGGCGGCGGGGCGTGCGGGGGAGGAGTCGCTCATGGGCCCCAGTCTCCCAGCCGGTGCTCCCGCGGCCCAACCGGGACCTTCCGCCACCGGGACCTTTCGCCACCGGGGCCTTTCGCCCCTGATCGAACTCCGAACGGCTGCTGATCGCGTACGGGGACTGGGCCCTGAGGAGGACCCGACCCGGAGATGTCCCTGAGGTCTGCCCGGACCATGGCATACCGGGCAGCGGGCGGTGCAGGATGGAAGGGACGAATCTGACCCTGCTCGCCCCAGCCATGTCTGGAGGACCGGATGATTGCCGAGACCGTCTGTTCCGCTGTCGCCGCGGCCGGCCTGGGCATCGCCGCGGTCACCGCGTACCGCAAGCGTTTCCTCATGGCGGTCCGCCTCACCGCGTACTCCCTGGTCCCCCTCGGCCTGGTGATGACCGGGGCCGTCGAATGGGCGGCGGAGACCGCCTTCAGCCCGATGGCCTGGGCGGGCTTCGGAGTGCTCGGCGGGGCCTGGCTGCTCTTCATGACCTCCCGCGCGGTGGAGCGGCGTACCGGCGGGACCCGCAAGGAGCGCAAGGCCGCCCGGGCCGCGCAGCGCGAGGCGGTGGCTCCCGCGGCCTCGGCACCCTCACTCGGCGCCGCACCGGCCACCCGCCAGGCGACCCGCCCCGCCGCGAAGCCCCGTAAGGCCGAGCAGGGGGAGGACTTCAGCGACATCGAGGCCATCCTCAAGAAGCACGGCATATGAAGCTCTGAAACGACACAGTGAGGCGGGCGGTGCCACGGAGCGCCCGCGTGGGACAGGCACCTATCCCAGATTGTGGACCGCCGTGTCACGGATTTCGGCTAACTCCCCCATAATCCGGGCGTGTTGATCGCGTAGGGCCAGTCCGCTGCGCCATCATCGCCGCGAGATGCTGGACACAACACAGAGCGACACCGCTGCCCCTTCCGAGGAGCCGCGGGGTTGTCTCTTCGCGCTTTCCCAGCCACCGCTGATGATCTTCCTTGCGGTGATCGGCTGTCTGCTGCTCATGGCTTCGCTGCACGATCTGCTGCTGCTCTGAGCCGTACGCGGAGTCCCTGGCGCCACCCGCCGAGGACTCCGTCAGCCCGCCGCCTCCTTGCGACGCGCCCGGTAGGCGGCCACATGTAGACGGTTTCCGCAGGTGCGGCTGTCGCAGTAGCGGCGGGAGCGGTTGCGGGAGAGATCGACGAAGGCGCGCCTGCAGTCCGGTGCCTCGCAGCGGCGCAGCCGCTCCTGTTCGCCGGCCACCACGAAGAACGCCAGGGCCATTCCGCCGTCGGCGGCGAGATGGTCGGCGACCGACGCGCCCGGCGCGAAGTAGTGCACGTGCCAGTCGTAGCCGTCGTGATCCGTGAGACGCGGAGTGGTGCCCGCGGCGGCGACCAGCTCGTTGATGAGCGCGGCGGCGGCCCGGGGATCAGGGGCCGCGAAGATTCCGGCGAAACGCGCGCGGATCTTGCGGACCGCCGAGAGATCGAGCTCGGACAGGGTTCCGACATCGCTGATGTCGTGGTTTCGTACGAAATCGTGCAGGGCTGGGAGGTTCGCGAGCCCGTCCGCCGTGTCGTCCTCCGGTGCGGTGTTCACCAGATCTACCACGGCGTCGAGGGCGCACCGGGTGTCGTGGGTGATCAGCACATTTCGCTCCCTGGCCTGGGGTCGGGCAGCCGCCCGCCGATGCTGGCCGATGTTAGCCGCTTACGGACGCGGGGGACGGGCTCGGTCTCGGCGGACAGCCCTTGACCGGGGGCCGGTGGCGTCCGTGGCGGAACGGCCGTGGGCGCATGCACAGGCGCCGCCACCATGGACATCCATGGTGGCGGCGCCTGTGCATGCGCCATATGCGGTTGTCTGAGCCCGAGCCGTCTCCCCGAGTGGACGGCGCCGGGCGGCTTGGTGCGGAGTCCCGTCCTAGCTTTCGGCCAGGATGTGCGAGAGCTCCGTGTCGAGATCGAAGTGCCGGTGTTCCGTGCCAGGGGGCACGGCGGCGTCTGTTCGCTTCAGGAACGACTCCAGGGCCCTCGCCGGGGCCTCGAGCAGGGCCTCTCCCTCCGGAGAGCTCAGGGCGATGCACACGACGCCCTGACCGTGGCTGCGCGACGGCCAGACGCGGACGTCGCCGGTGCCGGTGGGCCGGTGCAGGCCCTCGGCCAGAAGGTCGCGGGCGAACACCCACTCGACGGTCTCTTCGGCTCCGGTGTGGAAGGTGGCGTGCACGGCGTAGGGATCGGCCGTGTCATACCGCAGTCCTGCGGGAACAGGCAGTGAGGACTCGCTCGACACAACGAGGCGCAGGTGCAGCTCGCAGCTGACCGTGGTGTTCATAAGCGCCAGGGCCTTTCGCTCAGTGTGCGCTCGGGGATTCGCACGTCGGCGAAATCGACATGCCACCTACGGTGCCGTTGTAAACCCCTCTGAGTGTTTTGCGTGTCTTTAGGTACCTCATCCGGCCGAGTGCCCGTTCGCGGAGTACCACCATTCCGGTGACCGGTTTCCGTCGGGTAGGGTTTGGCCGTATGAATACGGGGAGTGACGAAACGGGGGAGGCCGTCGCGGCGGCCGAAGGAACGAAGAGCGAGCCGGCGCTAGGGTCCCGTGCGCCGGAATTCATCAAGGCGCGACGGGCGCTGCACCTGAGCTGGCAGGTGGGCGTGTTCATCGTGGGTCTCGCGGTCGTCGTGGCCGGCGTGATCATGCTGCCGCTGCCCGGACCGGGGTGGCTGGTGATCTTCGGCGGCATGGCGATCTGGGCGACCGAGTTCGTCTGGGCCCAGCTGGTGCTCCGCTGGACGAAGCGCAAGGTCACCGAGGCGACACAGAAGGCGCTCGACCCCAAGGTGCGGCGCCGCAACATCATCCTGACGTCCGTCGGGCTCGTGATCATCGCGGTACTGGTCGGGATCTACGTCTGGAAGTTCGGCTTCGAGATGCCGTGGAAGATCAAGGAGTAGCAGCCCTCCGCATCCTTCGACGGCGGTCGGAGGCACCCCCTGACATGGGGTAATCTTCTCCGTGCGCCCGGGCGATTAGCTCAGCGGGAGAGCGCTTCGTTCACACCGAAGAGGTCACTGGTTCGATCCCAGTATCGCCCACCGTACCGATTGGCGGCCGGGTCCACAGAGCACGTGGACCCGGCCGCCAATCGCCGTTTCGGCCGGGGGGGTGCGGCACGTAGAGGGGCCGCTCCTTACGCCCCGGGTGCGTGGCCGACCGGCCGGAGCGGGCGCGGGCGTTCCGGTACGTGGCCGGCCGGAGGGGGCGGGCTGGACGCCTACGTGGATTCCCCGCGACGGATGTGTGTCCGTGTTCCCCGCACTGGGCACTGGCCGGGGCCTCTCGGAGGGGCCCGACCGTGATCCCGTGGAGTGCCGTCGGCCCCAGGAGTCTCGGTGGCGGAGCCCGGCTGAGATTCCGCGGAGTGGCGCCGACCTGGGCCTCTAGATGACGGCGCCCGGCTGCGACCCCGTGGGGTGGCGCTGACGCGGGCCTCTCGTTGACGGCGCCCACCTGAGATGCCGCGGGCTGGACGCTGACCTTTGGCTTCCTGGTGAGCGTGCCCGGCCGTGGTTCCGCGGAGCGGCGCTGAGCCCGGGCTTCGCGGAGGCGCCTAGCTGTCGCTTCGCGGAGTGGTACGGAGCCCGGCTTCACGGAGGTGTCCAGCTGTCGCTTCGCGGAGTGGCACGGGGCCCGGATTCCCGGCGTGGACGCCTGGCCGTGATTCCGCGGAGTGGACGCCCGGGTTGGGTTTCCAGGGGAGGGCGCAAGGCTGCGGCTTCGCGGAGTGGCGCTGAGCCGGGGCCTGCGGAGAGGGCGCTGAGCTGCGGTTTCATGGAGTGGCCGTTGGGGCGTGGGCCTCCCCGGAGCGGGCGCTGAGGCCGGGCGTCGCCGAGAGGGCACGCGGACGAGATTTCCCGGAGCGGATGCTGGTCGGGGCTTCTCCGAAGTGGTCGCCGGACTGTGATTCTGAGAGCCGGGGTTGGGCCCGGGCTTCGTGGAGTGGGTGCCGGATCGGGGCCGCTCGGGGCGGGCGCCCGGTTGTGGTTCTGGGCGGCGGGGGTTGGGCCTGGGCTTTGTGGAGTGGATGCCGGATTCGCGCTGCTCGGGGTGGATGCCTGGTGGTGGTTCTGGGCGGCGGGGGTTGGGCTTGAGCTTTGTGGAGTGGACGCTGGATCGGGGCTGCTCGGGGCGGATGCCCGGTGGTGGTTCTGGGCAGCGGGCGCTGGGCCCGGGCTTCGTGGAGTGGATGCCGGACCGGGCCGCTCGAAGCGGACGTCCGGCTGAGGTTCTGGGCAGCGGAGACTGGGCCGGGGCTTCCGAAGCGGATGTCGACCCAGGCCTCCGAAAAGAGCGCTCGGCCGTGATTATGGTGAGCGGACGTCGGGCTCCGGTCTCCCGGAGCGGGTGCCGGCCTCGGCTCCCCGGCGAGGGCGCCGACCTGCGGTTTCAAGCGGTGGGTGCCGGATCTGGACCCCGTTGGGGGAGGCACCAGGTCATGTTTCCGCGGATCGGCCGCCCGACCGAGGTCCCCTGAAGCGGATGCCTGTCCAGTACTCCCGGGCGCAGTGGACGCCCGACCACGCTCCCCACGCCCCAACCACCGTGAACTCCCCCTGGGCGCACCAACCCAAGGCGCTCCACCACCCCACACGCACACGGTCGCCTTTCCTGACACCCCGCCCAACGCCAAGCCCCATCAGGGGCGCGGGGAACTGCGCGACCAGCCACAACGAACCGGCACCCAAAAGCCCACACAGGCGACCCCCGGGCGACCCCAGGCGGCCCCCAGGCATCCCCCACCTGAACAACATGCCTGCTCAAGCCCCCGGCACACGCAAACAACAGCCACCCCCACCAGCCTCCCGAACGCCCCGCCATAAGCACGCCCCTCCCGCAGGTCCCCAACCACCTCCATCGCCGGCCCGCGGCACCCACCCCCACCAGCCTCCCGAACGCCCCGCCATAAGCACGCCCCCCCCGCAGGTCCCCAACCACCCCCATAGCCACCCCCGGCACCCACCCCCACCAACTCCCCCCTCCACCCCCAACCTTCACCCCGCCCCCTCCCGAGTCCACCCCGTCAAACCCCGATCGACCACCCGACCAACCCCACCCCACCTGCACGCTCACCCACCACTCCCGCCCAACGCCCCGCCGCATCCCCCCAGTTCACGCCGTCGCGCGAGCGACCCCGTTGACACCGATTCCTGTCCGAATCATTGACGCCCGCCAAGACCCTCCGTAACTTGTGCCAGCAAGCGCTTACTTGAAACGATTCATGGAGCGGACGGCTACGTCGCGGGGAGGCCCGACTGTGGGAGAAAACGGGAGTGTTGAGAGGCGGACGGTCCTCAAGGCGGCCGGAGCGTCGCTGGCCACGCTGGGGCTGGCCACCACGACGGCCTGCGGGGGAGACAGCGGCGGATCCGGGGACGGAACCGTCGAGATCCGCTTCGCCTGGTGGGGCGCGGAGGAGCGGGCCAAGCGCATCAACCAGACCATCGCGCTCTTCGAGAAGAAGTACCCGAAGATCAAGGTGAAGACGGACTTCCAGGATTACGTGGCCTTTTGGGAGAAGTTCCAGACCCAGGCCGCGGGCGGTAATCCACCGGACGTATTCCAGAACGCGGTGGCATATCTGCGGAAGTACGACAAGAGAAGTGTTCTCCTCGATCTCAAGTCCCAAGTGGACGCGGGAAACCTGAGCCTCAAGAACTTCCGCGCCGGAGTCGAGAAGGTCGGCGAGGTGGACGGAAAGCTGCTCGGAATACCCGTCGGTTCCAACACGATGTCACTCGTCCTTGACGAGAAGGTCTTCGAGAAGGCCGGGATCAAGCCCGAGGAAGGGTGGACCTGGGACGAGTACTTCGCCGCCCTCAAGAAGATCCACGACAGCCAGAAGGTGGCGGGGGACACCGGCTACTTCGGGATCATGTACCTCTACGACCTCTATCTGCGGCAGAACGGCAAGGCGTTCTTCACGGAGGACAGTCTCGGCTTCGACGAGGCCGACCTGACGGAGTGGTGGCAGGACGGCTACAACCGCGTCAAGGCGGGGATCATCACCGACCCGAAGAAGGTCGAGCAGAACAAGCCCAAGTCCTCCCTGGCCTCCGGCGACGCGGCGTCCGAGTTCACCTGGGACAACTTCACCGTGCGCTACACCACCGAGGGCGACAGCACGTACGGGCTCGCGCCGATCCCGACCACCGACGGCAAGCAGACCGGCCAGTACCTCTCCTCGCTCATGCTGAGCGGCTCCGCCAGGACCAAGCACCCCAAGGAGGTCGCGCAGTTCATCGACTTCATGGTGCACGACCCCGAGGTCGGCAAGATCATGGGCTACGACCGCGGCATCCTCGCCACCACCGAGCAGTTCGACGCGTACAAGCCGAGCGACGCCCCGAACCAGGCGATTGCCAAGTACGAGGAGGACGTCGCCGCGGCCGGGGTCCTCGGGACCATCACCCCGCATCCGTCGGGCGCCGACACCGTGGAGGCGGCCTTCCTGCGCATCGCCGGTGACCTGTCCCAGGGCAAGACCAAGGTCTCCGACGCGGTGAAGCAGTTCTTCTCCGAGGCCGAGACCGCGCTCGCCGCCTGATGGGAACAGCAGTGACGACGCTCATCAAGGACTCTCCGCCGGATGCTCCGGAGAAGCGTCCCGGTCGCCCCGCCGCCGTCAAGCGGCGGGGCCGCCGGGAGAATCTGGCCGGCTACCTCTTCATGTCCCCGTGGATCGCGGGCTTTCTGCTGCTGACCGCGGGGCCGATGGCCGCCTCGCTCTATTTCGCGTTCACCGACTACAACCTCTTCGACTCCCCGAAGTGGATCGGCCTCGACAACTTCACCAAGATGCTCGACGATCCGCGCTGGCAGAAGTCGGTGGAGGTGACGGCGAAGTACGTCGTCATCGGCACCCCGCTGAAGCTGCTGCTCGCGCTGGGCGTCGCCCTGCTGCTCGCGCAGAGCCGGCGCGGGCAGGCCTTCTACCGCGCCGCGTTCTACGCCCCGTCGCTGATCGGCGCGAGCGTGTCCGTCGGCTTCGTGTGGCGGGCGCTGTTCTCCGACGACGCCGTCGTGGACCGTACGCAGTCGTTCTTCGGCTGGGACGTCGGCGGGTGGGTCGGAAACCCGGACTGGGTGCTCTACAGCCTGGTGGCGCTCACCGTCTGGCAGTTCGGGGCGCCCATGGTGATCTTCCTCGCCGGGCTCAAGCAGGTGCCCAAGGAGCTGTACGAGGCTGCCGAGGTGGACGGTGCCGGGCCGTTCAAGCGGTTCTGGAGCATCACCCTGCCGATGATCTCGCCGGTCCTGTTCTTCAACGTTCTGCTGGAGACCATCCACTCCTTCCAGATCTTCGGCTCGGCGTACGTCGTCTCCAACGCCACCTGCGGACCGGCCGACTCCACGCTCGTCTACACCTGCTACCTGTACCAGAAGGGCTTCAAGGAGGCCCAGATGGGCTTCGCCTCCGCGATGGCCTGGATGCTGCTGCTCGCCGTGGCGCTGGTGACGGCGGTCCTCTTCTGGTCCCAGAAACGGTGGGTGCACTACGAGGAGGCCTCCCGATGAGCACCACCACGACCCCCACCACGACTCCGGCCCCGGCCACCCCGCGCAAGTCGCTGGACCTCGGACGAAAGGGGACCGGGTCGCTCGCCTGGCATCTGGGCGCCCTGCTGGTCCTCGCGGTCGTCCTCTACCCCGTCGTCTGGGTCCTCGGCGCCTCGTTCAAGCCCAGCCGGGAGATCATCGGCAGCCTGGAGCTCTTCCCGACCAGCCCGATCCTCCAGAACTTCAAGGGGCTGGCCGACGGCATCGCGGACATCTCGATCGCCACGTTCTTCGAGAACTCCCTCTTCTACGCGCTCGGTTCCGTCGTCGGCATCCTGATCTCCTGCTCGCTGACGGCGTACGCCTTCGCCCGTATCCGGTTCGCCGGGCGCAATCTGATGTTCTCGCTGATGATCGGCACACTGCTGCTGCCGTACCACGTGCTGCTCATCCCGCAGTACGTGATGTTCCAGAAGATGGAGCTCATCAACACCTATGTACCGCTGCTGATCGGCAAGTACCTGGCCACCGAGGCGTTCTTCGTCTTCCTCATGGTGCAGTTCATGCGGAACCTGCCGAAGGAACTGGACGAGGCGGCGCGGCTCGACGGCTGCGGGCATCTGCGGATCTACTGGTCGATCGTGCTGCCGCTCTGCCGTCCGGCGCTCATCACCAGCGCGATCTTCACCTTCATCAACGCCTGGAACGACTTCATGGGCCCGCTGATCTACCTCAACGAGCCCGGCAAGTACACCGTCTCGCTGGGCATGATGATGTTCCGCGACCAGGAGGGCGTCGCCAACTACGGCGGCATGATCGCCATGTCGCTGGTGGCGCTGCTGCCCGTGCTGGCCTTCTTCCTCGCCTTCCAGCGGTACCTGATCGACGGTATGGCGACCTCCGGGCTGAAGGGCTGAGCCGCTCATGACCCAGACGCGCACGAAGGACCGTACGGCCGGCGCGCCCAGGCGTGAATCGGCCTTCGCCGAGCGGTTCGCGCTGTTCGCCGAGTGTCTGCTCACCGGGGTGTGGATCGCGGTGGCCTCGCTGCCGGTGGTCACGTATCCCGCCGCGTTCGCCGCCGGGTCCCGGCATCTTCGACGACGTACGGCCCATCTGGGCGGCGGCTGGCGGGAGTTCGTCGCGGACTACCGGTCCGCCCTGCGCGGCGGGTGGATCGCGGGACTCGCCGGGTGGGCCGCGGCCCTCGCGGTGTGGGTGGATGTCCAGGCCGTGCGTGCCGGGATCCCGGGCGGTCCGGTCGTCGGGGCCGTCGGACTGTTCGCCCTGATCGGGCTGGTCGTCGCCGGGCTGCGCGCGGCGGCGGTCTGGGAGCCCGGTGCGTCCTGGCGGGAGCTGCTCGGGGCCGCTGGTCGCCGTACCGTCCTCGACCCCGCCGGATCGTTCCTGTTGGTCGGTGGGGTGGCCGTGGTGGCCTGCTCTGCCTGGTTCGTCCTGCCGCTGGCGGTCCCCGTGCTGGGGGCCGTCGCGGCGGCGGCGCTCGCCGTGGAGGAGCGCGGTCGGCACCGCTGAGCGATCGTCCAACAACACCCATCACGCGCACACCAGGTCGGCGTCCGGCGCCGCGCCTCTCCCTGTCATGCCCCTGACTTCCCTTACTTCCCCGCACGGAAAGGAAAGGCTGGATCTCATGTCTCCCATCCCCCGCAGGTCCCTCCTCAAGGCAGCCGCCGTCGCCGGAGCCGCCGCCCAGTTCAGCTGGGCCCTCGGCGCGCAGGACGCGCAGGCCGCGCCGAGAGCCGAGGCCGCCGACGCGGACCCGGTGACCCTGGACTGGCTGGAGGACGGCGGCCTCGGCGCCGCCCCCGGCTCGACCGTGGGCGTGCCCTGGCCGAAGGGCGCGTACGAGAAGGAGCAGACGTTCGCGCTGACCGACGGCGACGGCAAGGAGGTGCCCGTCCAGTCCTGGCCGATCGGCTACTGGCCGGACGGCTCGCTGAAGTGGACGGCCCACGCGGTCGGGCCGGGGGCGGGGAGCGGCAAGCTCACGCTCGCCGCGGGGTCGCCCGCCGCGCCCGCGAAGAAGGTGACCGTCGACAAGCGCGGCGGCACCATCGACGTGTCGACCGGTGTCATCACCGCGAAGATCGGCAAGAGCGGCTCCACGCTGGTGAAGTCCGTACTGCGCGGCTCGACCGAGATCGCCAGGGACGGCCGTCTCGTGCTGCTGCGGCAGCCCGAGATCGAGGACGGCGACCAGGGCGCGGAGAAGTACGAGCGGTTCGAGAGCGCCATCGCGGAGGTGGAGGTCGAACAGGACGGGCCTATCCGTGCCGTCGTCCGTATCGACGGCAAGCACCGCAAGGGCAGCCGGAGTTGGCTGCCCTTCTCGGTCCGGCTCTACTTCTACGCGGGCGCCGAGTCGTTCCGCATGGTGCACACGATCACCTTCGACGGCACCCAGGAGCCCGGCAAGGCCAGCGGCGACTTCATCCGTGGTATCGGCGTCCGGTTCAAGGTGCCGATGCGCGACGCCGCGTACGACCGGCACATTCGCATCGGCGGCGAGGGCACCGGTCTGCTGCGCGAGGCCGTCAAGGGCGTCACCGGTCTGCGCCGGGACCCGGGCGCGGCCGTACGCACCGCCCAGTTCGAGGGCAAGAAGCTGCCCGACCCGTCGACCTGGGACCAGCGGGTGACCACCCGCCTCCAGTACATCCCCGAGTGGGGCGACTACACCCTCTCTCAGTTGTCGGCGGACGGCTTCTCGGTCCGCAAACGCACCAAGAAGGGCCACGGCTGGATCGGCGCGGGCGGTGGCCGGCGGGCGAGCGGCTTCGGGTACGTCGGCGGCGCGAGCGGCGGACTCGCCTTCGGGCTGCGGGACTTCTGGGAGAAGTTCCCGGCCCAGCTCGACATCCGCGACGCCCAGACCGACGAGGCCGAGGTCACCATGTGGCTCTGGTCTCCCGAGGCACAGCCCATGGACCTGCGCTTCTACCACGACGGCATGGGCCAGGACACGTACCCCGAACAGCTCGAAGGCCTCAACATCACCTACGAGGACTACGAGCCGGAGTTCGGCACTCCCTACGGCATCGCCCGCACCAGCGAACTCCTCTTCTGGGCCCACGAGTCGACGCCGAGCGCCGAGGCGATGGCCGCGCAGGTGGACGCGGTCCGCACCCCGGCGCAGCTCGCCGCCCCGCCCCAACACCTCATCAAAGCGGGCGTGTTCGGGAAGCTGTTCTCGGAGCCGGACCGCTCCACCGCCGCCAAGGCGAAGATCGAGGACCACCTCGACTTCCTCTTCACCTACTACAAGGACCAGGTGGAGATGCGGCGTTGGTACGGCTTCTGGGACTACGGCGACATCATGCACTCGTACGACCCGAGCCGGCACCAGTGGTGCTACGACGTCGGCGGCTACGCCTGGGACAACTCCGAGCTCTCGCCCGACCTGTGGCTCTGGTTCGCCTACATGCGCTCCGGGCGCGCGGACATCTTCCGCTTCGCGGAGGCCATGACCCGGCACACCGGCGAGGTCGATGTGTATCACTTGGGGAAGTGGGCGGGCCTCGGCACCCGCCACGGCGTCCAGCACTACGCCGACAGCGCCAAGCAACAGCGCATCGCCAACACCACCTACCGGCGCTACTACTACTTCCTCACCGCGGACGAACGCGTCGGCGACCTCATGCACGCCAACGTCGACTCCGACGAGACGTTCCTCGTCCTCGACCCCATCCGCAAGATCCGCACCGAGCCGTACGAGCCGGACCGCAACGCGCTCTCGATCGGCTTCGGCACCGACTGGAGCGGTCTGGTCTCCGCCTGGCTCACCGAGTGGGAGCGGCGCGGGCCCAAGTGGGAGAAGGCGAAGGCGCGGGTCCTGTCGACGATGGAGACCATCGCCGCCCAGCCCAACGGGTTCGTCCAGGGCAGCGCGCTGTACGACCTGGACACCGGGAAGTTCGCCGTTGCGGACAAGGCCGTCGTCGGCGTCTCGCACCTCTCGGCGATGTTCGGCCTGGTCGAGCTGAACGCCGAACTGCTCGACCAGATCGACATGCCGAAGTTCAAGGAGGCGTGGCTCGACTACTGCCGCTACTTCAACGCCACCAAGGCCGAGCAGAAGGCCCGCTACGGCTCCGACTTCGGCTCCCTGCTGCTCTTCCAGGGGCACGCGCGCCAAGATGCGTACGCCGCCGTCCAGTTGGGCGACGACGCGCTGGCCGCGCGGGCGTGGCGGCAGTTCTACAACAGCGCCGACACGTGGGACTACAAGGAGTCGACGGACTGGTCCACGAAGGAGGTCGACGGGCCGACCGGCTTGGTCTCGGGCAGTGAGGCGTCGTGGGTCTCGACGAACACGACGGCGTTGTACGGGTTGGCGGCGATCCAGAATCTGGCGTTGGTGGGCGACAAGATGCCGTGACGTTCCACTGGGGGGCGTGGGGTTTGTCTGCGGGTTCGTTGTGGTTGATCGCGCAGTTCCCCGCGCCCCTGAAGGGGCGCCCCTGACGGGGCGCGCCCTTCAGCGCATCCTTCCCAGGACCTCTCGGACTCGGCGGGCGTCTCGTAGGCGCTGTTCGTATGTCGCTCCCAGGGCGAGGAGCAGGAGGCCCGCCAGGGCCGGAGGTACCCAGCGCGGTACCGCGCCCATGGCCTGGGCGATGTACGGGGCCAGTTCGTGGAGGGCGACCAGGGTCAGTGTGCCGCCGCCGAGGACGAGCAGGGCCTGGAGGCGTTGCCGGGCGCCGACGAGGGTGACTAGGAGTGCCGCCGTGCCGAGCAGGAGCGGGCGCGGCCAGTCGAGGTCGCCCCATGCGGCGAGAAGGCTCGGCAGCAGGGTCACCGACAGGCCGGGCCCGTACGCCGTCCAGGACGAGGTCCCCGGGTCCCGCCTCCGGCGGACGAACCCGACGACCAGTGCGGGCACGGTCACCGGCAGGGTGTACGCCTCGGGCGAGCCGACCTCCCAGGACGCCAGCCGGACCCAGGTGGCCAGCACGAACAGGGCCGCCGCCGCGTAGCCGACCTGCCTGCGGTCCGGCCGGACCGCAGTGCCCGCGGCGATCACGCCGCACAGGGCCAGCACGAGGGCGAGCACCGGCGGTTCCATGAACGCGAGGTCGATCGCCACCAGCGCGGCGACGGCTCCCGTGATCTCGACGGACAGCGTCGGCGTCGCGTCCTTGAGCCGGGCCGCGAGGAGCGCGGCCGTCGCCGGCACCACCAGCACGAGCAGCGCGATGTGGTGCGGCTGCCAGTCCAGCGACGCGCCCGTGGCGCAGGCCAGCGCTGCGGCGTACGCGAGGGACGCGGCGGCCGAGACGGCCCGGATCTCGTGCTTCTGCCGGACGGCGACCGCCGCGAACAGGGCGGTCAGGCCTCCGAGGACGGCGAGCGTGGCGGCCTCGGCGGCGAGGGAGAGCGCGACGAGGTGGAGAGAGGTGAGGAGCGCCAGACCGAGGGTGGTCAGGGTGATGGGGGAGGGGCGGGGGCGAGCCGAAGGAACGGTTGGGTGTGCGGGCCCGTCGTCGGTCGGGCGTGCGTGATGGCTGTACGCCGCCGCCGTCAAGGTGGCGGCAGTGGTCACGCCCAGCGCCAGCAGGCCTGCCAGGTAAGGGAGTTCGAGAGTGGCGGGCAGTACGAGGACCGCGGCCCAGGCCAGCCCGAGCGCACCGCTCAGGGCGACGGATCGGCGCGGCCCGCCCCGGAACGTCAGGGCCAGGACCGCCGCGACCGCGGCCAGCACCAGCGGAGCCGTCTCCGTGTCCGACGGCCAGGGTGTGGAGACCGTCACCGCGTCCCGGGCGTCGGAAGGCGCACCGGACCACACGCTTTCCGCCCAGCCGACCGGGCCCACGAGGACCACGGTGACGAGGGGCAGGGCCCATGCCACGGCGAGGGCCTGCACACCCGCGGAGGACCACCGCAGGCCACGGCGTACGGACTCCGGCAGCCAGGAGCCGCGTACGGCCAACAACGCGACGCCGCACAGCAGATGGCCCGGAACCGTCCAGGCGTCGGGCAGCACCGAGCGGAGCACGCCGCCCGCCGCGGCGACGGTGATCAGGCCGCCGGTCGACGCGAGACCGGGGGCGGCCTGCGCGGTGGGGGCACGCCACGCGGCCCCCAGCGCGATCGCCGCGGCGAGGGCGAGGAGCGCCGCCGCACGGGTGGCGGCGCTCGGACCGGTGGCCTCCCACGAGAGCCAGCCGGCCGCCAGAAGGCCCCAGGTGCCCGTCCCGTACGCGCCGACGGCGGCGACGACACGTACGGACCGCATGGACACCGAGAGGGCCACGACCGTGTCGAACGCTGCCGTCACCAGCAGCGCCGCCGTGATCGTGTGATGACCCGCACCGGCCGCCACGACCCAGAGCAGCAGCGGGAGTTGGGCCGTCGCCATCGCCGCCGGGAGCGGCAGACGCAGGGCGCCGAGCGAGCGCCCGTACGCCGTCCACAGCACGGCCAGGAGCGCCGTCGCGGCGGCCGTGTACCCGGTGCCGTCCACCTCCGGGAGGGCGACCTCGTGCAGGGCGTAGGCGTCGAGCACCGTCAGCACCAGGCCCAGGCCCGCCACCGACTCGGCCGTCGAGCGGAGCCCGCGCTTCAGCAGCGGCACGGGTGCGGCGAGCGCGGCGAAGGTGACCGCGCCGAGGACCGCCGCCCGGCCCGCGATGCCCAACTGCCCCCAGCTGACCAGCGTGAACGCGATCGCCGCGACGGTCAGCAGAACGCCGCCGAGCACGAGCAGCATGTTCTGCACACCGGGCGCCGTGGTCTCCGGCTGCCGGAGGTGGGGTGCAGGTGCCGGCCAGCCGGCCGGGGTCTGCGTCGATGCCTGGGCCGGGCCCCAGGCCGGGGCCGGTGTCTTGGCAGACCGGAGCACACCGAGCAGCCACGACCGCCGGGCCAGCAGTTGGGCCCGGCGCGCGTCCAGTTGCCGCAGCTCGTGGTCGAGGATCCGCAACTCCTCGGCCGGTGGCGGAATGTTCGTCATGCTTCGGAGTGTGGTCCGGGTCACGCCGTACGGCATGAGCGCACGTACTCAGGACGTACTCAGATCCGGACACCCCGGGGTGCGGACGTGCCGGTTCTGCCCGGGCCGGGCCGCCGACCGGCAGACTCGGCACATGGACTGGACGCACTACCGCTTCCGCAGCCTGTGGAGTCTCGCCGCCCCGCCCGGCGAGGTCTACGAGGCGCTGGCCGACGCCGAACGCTATCCGCGCTGGTGGCCGCAGGTGCGCGAGGTGACACCCCTCGACGCGATCAGTGGCGTCGTCCGCATCCGCTCGGTGCTGCCGTACGACCTGGTGTTCACCGGCCGCGAGGTGCGCCGCGACCAGGCGGCCGGGGTCCTGGAGATCGCGATGACCGGCGACGTGGACGGCTGGGCGCGGTGGACCCTCGCCACCGACGGGACCGGCACCCGCGCGCGCTACGACCAGGAGGTCCAGGTGACCAAGCCGCTGCTGAGACGGTTCGCCGTGCCCGGACGGCCCGCGTTCCGCGCCAACCACGCGCTGATGATGCGGGCCGGGCGGAAGGGCCTGGTCGCGTACCTCCGGGGCACCCCTTCGCGTGAAGCGTGAAGCGGTTTGAAGGAAACGCGAGGAGACCTGTATTGTTCAGTGCGTTCCCGGGCGATTAGCTCAGTGGGAGAGCGCTTCGTTCACACCGAAGAGGTCACTGGTTCGAACCCAGTATCGCCCACCGGGAAAGGCCGGTCCGTCACAGACGGACCGGCTTTTTCGTGTCGCTGCCGACGGGATACGGCTCAGGCCGCCGCCGGCAGTTCGGGGCGCAGCGGCCACGCCGGATCGACCGCCTCCTCCGTGCCGCTGCGCGCGAACCAGGCCTGGAGGCCGCGCGCCTGGGCCGCGTGCCAGACGGCCTGCAGCGTGTGCAGCTCGGCCGCCGAGAGCCGCTCAAGACGTGTCGCGAAACGGCGCCCGACGGCCCGTACGACCTCCAGTGAGGCCAGTGCGTCGGCCGCCGCGTCATGCGCTCCCGTCAGCTCCACGCCGTAGTGCGCGCAGAGGTCCGTGAGCGTGCGGCGGCCCTTGCGGTAGCGGTCCAGGTGTTTGTCGAGGACCCGCGGGTCGAGGACGCGCATCGGCACGCTCTCGAACCAGTGGTCCAGGGAGGACGCCCGGTGCCTGCGCAACTCCCGGTCCAGGAGCGTCAGATCGAAGGGCGCGTTCATCACCACGAGCGGGCGGCCCGCCGCGCTCTGTTCGGCCAGTTCCCTGACTATCTCGTCCATCACCGGCGACGGCCAGCGGCCGTTCAGCCGGAGATGCTCATCCGTCAGCCCATGTATCGCCGTGGCCCCCTCGGGCACCGGAACTCCCGGATTCACCAGCCAGCGGCGCACACGCGGGCGGCTTCCGGGAGCGTCCTGGACGACGACGGCGGCCGACACGATCCGGTCGGTCTCCACGTCCACACCCGTCGTCTCGGTGTCGAACGCGGTCAAGGGGCCCTCGTACCAGCACGTCATACGCACACAACTCCTCGTTCACCTTCGGCAGTTGACGCGCCGTCCCCTGCCCTTTTTGTGATACCCGGGCTGTTTGCGCCGTACGCCGGAAGGAGACAACAGAGGTACGGGTCTTTGCAGTTCAGCGGCCCGCAGCGGCGATTCACCGGATTCGGAAGGCTGTTGGACATGGCGCTCGCGCAGCCCGAGCAGGGCGGGCTGCTGCCCCACAGGACGGCACCGCATCGAGGCTCACTGGCCACCACGGCGTGCATGGAGACACTGCAGGTCGGTTATCTGCACGCGGTCGCGGCGGCCGCGGGCTGTTCCCTGTCCCAGCCGTTTCCGGACAACGGCATCGACTGGCACGTCAGCCACAGCGCCCCCGGGCACACGGTCGACGACGAAGTCACCATCAAGGTGCAGCTCAAGTGCACGTACCAGATCCCGCCGAACCCGGCGGGCCCCGCCTTCTCCTTCACGCTCGACAACGCCCACCTGGAGAAGCTGGCCCGCACCCCGGTCTCGGTGCACAAAATACTGGTCGTGATGCTCGTGCCCAGATCACAGGACGACTGGCTGCGCGCCGGCCACGACCGCCTCGATCTGCGGCACTGCTGCTACTGGATCAACCTCGCCGGACACCGGATCACCGGCCGGCGCAGGACCACCGTGCGGATTCCGACCTCTCGCGTCTTCGACGACCGAGCGCTCTGCGAGATCATGACGCGGGTCGGAACGGGAGGCAGACCGTGACGCACCGCCCCACCGACGAGCCCCTACGCCCCGTCAGGCCCCACCCCGTCGAGACACCCGGCCTGTGGGACCAGCCACCCCGGCCCGACCAGGTCGACCCGGCCGTCCTCGGTGCGCTCCTGCACCGGCACGGCTGGCAGCGCCGCGGCGGAGCCCCCGGCCGGTACGGCCGCTGGACCCCACCAGGGCCCGGCGGCTCCGGCACCAGCCTGCTGGTACCGGAGAGCCGGGCCTTCCCCGACAGCGAGGACCTCCTCGCCGAGGCCCTCGTCGCGCTGTCCCGCAGCGCCTCGCCCTCCGCCCGTGACGTCCTGGTCGGCCTCGCCGTGCCCAGCGACGAGATCCGCTGGTGGCGCGATGTACCGACGGGTCCCGTCGGCGTCTCGCCGTGGACCGTCGAGGAGCAATTGCGTTCGGCGGCACGCCAGATGCTCCTCGCGGGCGCCCTCGCCGCCCGTGCGCGCGCCGGCTACTACGGCGCCCGTCACCGCAGGCCCGCGGCCACGTCCCTGGAGAACGTGCTCGTCGGAGCCGCCCCCGGCGGCCGCCGGCTCACCGCCTTCGTGCCGGTCGCCACCGGCCGGCCGCTCGCCGTCCGCCTCCACCAGGCGTTGTACGCGGCCCGCGAGGCCATCGACTACAAGCGTGCGACCGGCGGAATGGACGCCTTCGACGGGGCCGTCGAGGCCGGCGTCAGCCATGAGCTCACCGAGGCGCTGGCGTCCCTGGTGCGCGGCACCGAGGGCGCCCGGATCGCCGTCGAGTGGGCGCCCGCCGCCGGTGTGCCCGAAGGGTGCGCGACGCCCGCCGAGCCCGTCGAGTTCTCGCCCGGCGACCTGCCCGCACTCCGCGAGGCCGGCGCCCGCTATCTGCGCGAGGAACCCTCCGTGCCCGTGCGTATCACCGGAGCCGTGGTGCGGATGCGCAGGTCGGGGCCGCGCGGCGACGGGAGCGTACGGCTGCGGGTCATCGCCGGGGCCGAGGTCCCGCACGTACGGATGACGCTCGACGAGGAGGCGTACCGGATAGCGGGGCACGCCCATCTGGTCGGGCTGCCGGTGCGGGTGCACGGGCGGCTGGAGAGCCGGGGCGGATTCCGGCGGCTGACCGGGGCGTCCGGAGTGGCACCCGTGCAGGTCGACGAGGCGGAGCGGGACCGGCTGATGAAGTCGCTGCAGGAGAACCTCGACTTCTTCGAGGAGGCGTGCAGCGGGGACTGAGGTTCCCCGCGGAGGCGTGCGGCGCGCGCGGGACGGGCGGAGGGCCGGGCAGAGGGAACCGTTTCGCGAGGGGCACCCCGGGCTCGGTACGATCGCCCTTGTATGACGCGTGCACCAGACGACCGCGCGCGTTTCCCTTCAGGCAGGAGAGTCCGGTGTCAGACGTCCGTGTGATCATCCAACGCGATTCCGAGCGGGAAGAGCGCGTGGTGACGACGGGCACTACGGCGGCCGAGCTCTTCGCCGGTGAGCGCACCATCGTCGCGGCCCGCGTGGCGGGCGAGCTCAAGGACCTCGCGTACGAGGTGAAGGACGGCGAGACCGTCGAGAGCGTGGAGATCTCCTCCGAGGACGGTCTCGACATCCTGCGCCACTCCACCGCGCACGTCATGGCGCAGGCCGTGCAGGAGCTGTTCCCCGAGGCCAAGCTGGGCATCGGCCCGCCGGTCAAGGACGGCTTCTACTACGACTTCGACGTGGAGAAGCCGTTCACGCCCGAGGACCTCAAGGCCGTCGAGAAGAAGATGCAGGAGATCCAGAAGCGGGGGCAGAGGTTCTCCCGTCGGGTGGTCACCGACGAGGCCGCGCGTGAGGAACTGGCGGACGAGCCGTACAAGCTGGAGCTGATCGGGCTGAAGGGCTCGGCCTCCTCGGACGACGGCGCGGACGTCGAGGTCGGTGCCGGCGAACTCACCATCTACGACAACCTCGACGCCAAGACCGGTGACCTGTGCTGGAAGGACCTCTGCCGCGGTCCCCACCTGCCGACCACCCGGAACATCCCGGCGTTCAAGCTGATGCGCAACGCCGCCGCGTACTGGCGGGGCAGCGAGAAGAACCCGATGCTCCAGCGCATCTACGGCACCGCCTGGCCGTCGAAGGACGAGCTGAAGGCGCACCTGGAGTTCCTCGCCGAGGCCGAGAAGCGCGACCACCGCAAGCTCGGCAGCGAGCTCGACCTGTTCTCCATCCCGGAGCAGATCGGCTCCGGCCTCGCCGTCTTCCACCCCAAGGGCGGCGTCGTCCGCCGGGTCATGGAGGACTACTCGCGGCGCCGTCACGAGGAAGAGGGCTACGAGTTCGTCTACACCCCGCACGCGACGAAGGGGAAGCTCTTCGAGACGTCCGGGCACCTGGACTGGTACGCCGACGGCATGTACCCGCCCATGCAGCTCGACGAGGGCGTGGACTACTACCTCAAGCCCATGAACTGCCCCATGCACAACCTGATCTTCGACGCGCGCGGCCGCTCCTACCGTGAACTGCCGCTGCGCCTCTTCGAGTTCGGGACCGTGTACCGGTACGAGAAGTCGGGCGTCGTGCACGGTCTGACCCGTGCCCGGGGCTTCACGCAGGACGACGCGCACATCTACTGCACCAAGGAGCAGATGGCGGAGGAGCTCGACAAGACGCTCACCTTCGTCCTCGGCCTGCTGCGGGACTACGGTCTGACCGACTTCTATCTGGAGCTGTCCACCAAGGACCCGGAGAAGTTCGTCGGCTCCGACGAGATCTGGGAGGAGGCCACCGAGACCCTGCGGCAGGTGGCCGAGAAGCAGGGCCTCCCGCTGGTCCCGGACCCGGGCGGCGCCGCGTTCTACGGCCCGAAGATCTCCGTCCAGACCAAGGACGCGATCGGCCGCACCTGGCAGATGTCGACCGTGCAGCTCGACTTCAACCTGCCAGAGCGCTTCGACCTTGAGTACACGGGCCCCGACGGCACCAAGCAGCGGCCGGTGATGATCCACCGAGCCCTGTTCGGGTCGATCGAGCGCTTCTTCGCGGTCCTCCTCGAGCACTACGCGGGCGCGTTCCCGGCATGGCTGGCACCCGTCCAGGCGGTCGGCATCCCGATCGGCGACGGTCACGTGGACTACCTGCAGAAGTTCGCCGCCGACGCGAAGAAGCAGGGCCTGCGGGTCGAGGTCGACTCGTCCTCCGACCGTATGCAGAAGAAGATCCGCAACGCCCAGAAGCAGAAGGTCCCCTTCATGGTCATCGCGGGCGACGAGGACATGGCCAACGGCGCCGTCTCCTTCCGCTACCGCGACGGCTCCCAGGAGAACGGCATCCCGCTCGACGAGGCCATCGCGAAGATCGCGAAGGTGGTCGAGGAGCGGGTGCAGATCTGATCGCGGACGCGGGCCCGGCCCCCGTACGCGAGCGCCCGGCCGTACGGTCCTGAAGGCGCCCGGAGGCCCCTGGAGAGCTCAGCTCTCCGGGGGTTTCTTGCGGTTCACGGGGGCCGCGGCGGGGCGATCGACCCGCACAGGGGCCGCTGCCCGGGGCTCGTCCTCGCTCGAGAAGACCTGCAGCAGCCACGCCGAGAACGACCCGTCCCCGCGCCGAGCAGCGCGAGCCCGCAGGCCATCAGGCCCACCGCGAGACACAGGCCCCGCCACGCCTCGGGCAGACCTTGGGCGAGGACATGGATCGCGTACGAGGTGAGGAACAGCATCGGGGCCACGGCGAGCGGGACCTCGACGCGGTGTTCCCAGCGGGTCGTGCGGCTGTCGTCGTCCGTCGGCTCAGCTTGGCCGGGGGCCCTTTCACGTGGTACCCGGCGACACGCCGCGAACGGGCGAAGCCATATGCTGCACCACATGACGAGTGAGCCGGAGCAGCAGATCGGAGTCGGCACACAGGACGCGTTCCAGCGCCTGTGGACGCCCCACCGGATGGCGTACATCCAGGGCGAGAACAAGCCCACCGGTCCCGGGGCCGACGACGGCTGCCCCTTCTGCTCGATCCCGGCCAAGTCCGACGAGGACGGGCTCGTCATCAAGCGTGGCGAGCAGGTCTACGCGGTGCTCAACCTGTACCCGTACAACGGCGGGCACCTGATGGTCGTGCCCTACCGGCACGTGGCGGACTACACCGACCTGACCGTGGCGGAGACCGCCGAGCTCGGCGAGCTGACGAAGCAGGCGATGACCGCGTTGCGGGCCGCCTCCGGTGCGCACGGGTTCAACATCGGGATGAACCAGGGCACGGTCGCCGGCGCCGGCATCGCCGCCCACCTCCACCAGCACATCGTGCCCCGCTGGGGCGGCGACACCAACTTCATGCCGGTGGTCGGGCACACGCGGGTACTGCCCCAACTACTGGCGGACACAAGGAAGATGCTTGCGGAGGCCTGGGCCCCGTAAGGGGCGCGGGGAACTGCGCGACCAGCCCCCACGACCCGCACGATCCTCACTCCCGCACGCTCCGCAACGCACCCGACCCGCCGAACCGCCGGGGGCTCACGCGTCGTAGACGTCCGCCTTGCGTGGAGACGCGTCCTGGATCGCCGTGCTCAGGAACGACGAGCGGTTGCCGAACTTCTCCGTGTCGACGCCGTTCTCCTTGAGGACCTTGATGGACGCCGCGTGCACCACACGAAGCACCGGCGTGGCGGCCCGCAGCGCGTCGTCGGCCATGAAGCGGTGCCGCCAGGGCTGATCGGCCCACGCGTGCCGCAGGCCGAACGGCTCCGGGAGCGCCAGGCTGCCGCCGAGCCAGTTGAGGAGCGGCGGGTACCAGGTGATCGGGGCGCGCACCGCGAGGCGCACCACCTCGTCCGTCTCGACGAGGGGCAGCTTCTTCGCGCGGGTCTCCCAGGGCTTGAAGGGCTTGGCGATCGGCTTCGTCTTCGCCGAGGGCTTGGTCGTGAACAGCGAGTGCACGGGCCCGAGGGCGTGGCCGGTGACCTCGATGCGCAGGGTCTCGTGCAGCACGGTCACCGTGATCAGCATGGTGATGACCAACTGGCCGTCCCAGAGCGTCCACTGGATCCCGAGGTAGTGCCGGTCACCGCTGCCGAACTGCTGCTTGTTGCAGATGTCCTGGATGGCGTGGTTCTTCACCTGGTACGCGTCCACGTCCGTACCGCCGGGCCGGGACACCGAACCCGCGTTCTCCCCGATCGGGGTGACCACCCAGTGCTTTATCGAGGGGCGCGGGAAGCCGCCGGTGTTCAGCGGGCCGCGCTCCAGCATGCGCAGTTGGTCGTGGATCGACCGGATGACGTCCCAGCTGCGGAAGGGGTGGATCTCCTTGCTCTCGTCGAGCGGCACGAGATCCTCGGCGAGCTGCCAGCTGCCCCAGCGGGTGCCCATGCCGAGTATGCCCTTGGGGCCCGCGTAGAAGACGGAGTTGGACTGCTGCTCGGCGCTCAGCTTGGCCAGGTTCTGGCGCAGCGACTCCGCCGCGGTCTCGCCGGGGCTGCCGGGCACCGCCTCGGGGATCTTGGCGCCCACACCGCCGCCCGACAGGAGGCCCTCCCAGCGGGCCCGCAGGTCCTTGGCCGTGCGCTCACAGATCTGCTGCGCCCAGAACCAGCCGACGACCGGCATGACGATCGCCGCGCGTGCGTACCAGGCCCAGAAGCCGCCGAACGGCAGCCGGAGCAGGAAGATCACGGCGAGCGCGCCGAAGGCGATGAGGAGGGTGGTGGCCAGGGCGGAGGCACGCTTGTCCTCACGCTTGGCGATCATCGTGCGGATCTGGAAGACCAGCAGCCAGGCGATGAGCCCGGGCAGGAAGATCAGCCCGCACAGCACCGTCACCGCCGTCAGCCAGTTGTCGCGCTCCCTGCGGATGCGGTTCGCCGCCAGACAGTGCTCGACGACGACCTGTGGTTCGGTGCCGAACGACTGGATGAGCGCGTTACGCCCGCTGCCCAGCATGCGGTCGTGCACGGCCCGTGCGAACGCCTCGCCCAGGTTGGGCACGAAGAGCTTGAGCTTGCCCTCCTTGACCTTCGACTTGTGCCATTCGTTGTTGGCTTTGAGGATCTCCCCGACCTCGTTGTCCCGGTACGCCGCCGAGGCCAGGGCGAATGTCGCCGCCGTCTGGCCTGCGGCACCCGAGAGCGGGACCTGTGCCCCGGGCCTGAAATCGAATCCCTCGTCCGCCACTGCCGCCCCCATCGCCGCCGTGCTCCGCTCCTGCGGCTTTTCCCGACTTCGGTGCTCCGCACACCTGTTGATCAGGTCATCGTCTTGATCAGGTTCTCAGAGTATCCGCCGGGACCGACATCCGTCGGCGGACAGCACAAGCTGCCCGCCGACCCGGAGGGGTATTCGAGCGGTGCTTCAACTAGGGGTTCCCTGTGCCTGTTCGCGGATCTTCTCCGCCAACTGCGCGGGCATCGGCTCGTGTCGGGCGTATGTGCGGTTGAAGCGCGCGGTGCCGTGCGAGAGGGAGCGCAGGTCGACGCCGTACCGACCGATCTCGATCTCGGGGACCTCGGCCCGTACGAGCGTGCGGTTGCCGCCGGCCTGCTCGGTGCCGACTACGCGGCCGCGCCGACCGGACAGGTCGCTCATCACGGCGCCCACGTACTCGTCGCCGACCAGGACCGTCACTTCGGCGACCGGCTCCAGGAGATGGATCCGGGCGTCGACCGCGGCCTCCCGCAGGGCGAGCGCTCCCGCGGTCTGGAACGCGGCGTCCGAGGAGTCCACCGAGTGCGCCTTGCCGTCGAGCAGCGTGATCCGGATGTCGATCAGCGCATAGCCCGCGGCCACGCCCTTGGCGGCCTGCGCGCGCACGCCCTTCTCGACGGACGGGATGAACTGCCGCGGCACGGCCCCGCCGACGACCTTGTCGACGAACTCGATGCCGGAGCCGCCGGGCAGCGGCTCCACCTCGATCGCGCAGATCGCGTACTGCCCGTGCCCGCCCGACTGCTTCACATGACGGCCACGCCCGGCCGACCTGTCGGCGAACGTCTCCCGCAGGGAGACCTTGTGCGGTACGACATCGACCTGGACGCCGTAGCGGCTGCGCAGCCGTTCCAGGGCGACGTCCGCGTGAGCCTCGCCCAGACACCACAGGACGACCTGGTGGGTGTCCTGGTTCTGTTCGAGCCGCATCGTCGGATCCTCGGCGACCAGCCGGCCCAGGCCCTGCGACAGCTTGTCCTCGTCCGCCTTGCTGTGCGCCTGGATGGCGAGGGGCAGCAGCGGGTCCGGCATCTCCCACGGCTCCATGAGCAGCGGGTCGTCCTTGGAGGAGAGCGTGTCGCCGGTCTCGGCGCGGCTCAGCTTGGCCACACAGGCGAGGTCGCCCGCGATGGCGTGCGTGAGGGCACGCTGCTGCTTGCCGAACGGGGCTGACAGGGCGCCGATGCGCTCGTCGACGTCGTGGTCCTCGTGGCCGCGGTCGGCGAGCCCGTGTCCGGAAACGTGCACCGTCTCGTCGGGGCGCAGTGTCCCGGAGAACACGCGGACCATCGACACCCGGCCGACGTACGGGTCGGACGCGGTCTTCACGACCTCGGCGACCAGCGGCCCGTCCGGATCGCAGGCCTTCACCTGGCGGGCCCTGCCGTCCGGGGTGGTGACCGTCGGGGCCTCGCGCTCCAGCGGGGTCGGGAAACCGCCGGTGATCAGCTCCAGGAGTTCCACCGTGCCAAGGCCCTGTTTGGCGCCCTCGGCGGCGGGCGCGGCGGCCAGCACCGGGAAGAAGATCCCGCGCGCGACGGCCCGTTCCAGGTCCTGCACGAGTGTCTTGAAGTCGAGTTCCTCGCCACCGAGATAACGGTCCATGAGGGTCTCGTCCTCGCTCTCGGCGATGATCCCCTCGATCAGCCGGTTGCGGGCCTCCTCGATGAGCGGCAACTGCTCGGGGCCCGGCTCGGACTCCTTGCGTTCCCCGGAGGAGTAGTCGAACAACCGCTGCGACAGCAGCCCGATCAGCCCCGTCACGGGCGCGTGCCCGTCGGGACCCTGCGGGCCGTGCAGCGGCAGGTACAGCGGCAGCACGGCGTCGGGGTCGTCGGCCCCGAAGGCCTCCGCGCAGTTCCGCGTCATCTCGTCGAAGTCCGCCCTGGCCGACTCCAGGTGCGTGATCACGATGGCCCGCGGCATACCGACCGCCGCGCACTCCTCCCACACCATGCGCGTCGAGCCGTCCACCCCGTCCGAGGCCGAGACGACGAAAAGGGCCGCGTCCGCCGCTCGCAGACCGGCCCTCAACTCGCCGACGAAATCGGCGTATCCGGGTGTGTCGAGAATATTGATCTTGTATCCGTCCCAGTCGACGGGTACCAGGGAGAGCTGCACCGAGCGTTGCTGCCGGTGTTCGATCTCGTCGTAGTCGGAGACGGTGCCGCCGTCCTCCACACGGCCCGCCCTGTTCACCGCTCCCGCCGTCAGCGCGAGAGCCTCCACCAGAGTCGTCTTGCCCGATCCGGAGTGGCCGACCAGCACCACATTCCGTACGGACGCGGGGTGGTCGGCCGCCGTAGCCCTGCCGGCGGCTCCGGGGTGTGCGTTCGCCTTGTCGCCCATGGCCTTGCCTCCCGTGCACGGTGAGGTCACTGTGGGCGCGGACGCGCGGCGCCGCGTGCGGTGGCGGCTCCGATGACGCCCGCGGTGTCTTCGAGCTTTGCACTCGTGTCACGGTGCGTCCATACAACGGACGCGATCGCGCCGTCCCACGGATGTCATCAGGACGTGACCCGGGGCGCGGGTGCCCGACCGTCGCACAAGCGCACGCGTGGCTACGATGGGCCAGCCGGTGGCCAGCAGGGGCCGCGCGGCCACACCGACCCTCGGGAAGGCCATGCTGAACAAGTACGCGCGTGCATTCTTCACGCGTGTCCTCACACCGTTCGCCGCGTTTCTCATCCGCCGGGGGGTAAGCCCCGACACGGTCACGCTCCTCGGCACGGCCGGAGTGATGGCGGGCGCACTGGTCTTCTTCCCCCGGGGGGAACTCTTCTGGGGCACGATCGTCATCACGCTGTTCGTGTTCTCGGACCTCGTCGACGGCAACATGGCCCGCCAGCTGGGCCGCTCCAGCCGCTGGGGAGCCTTCCTCGACTCGACGCTCGACCGGGTCGCCGACAGCGCGATCTTCGGCGGCTTCGCGCTCTGGTACGCGGGCGGGGGCGACGACAACGTCCTGTGCGCCGTCTCGATCTTCTGTCTTGCCAGCGGTCAGGTGGTGTCGTACACCAAGGCCCGCGGCGAGTCGATCGGACTGCCCGTCGCCGTCAACGGCCTCGTCGAGCGCGCCGAGCGCCTGGTGATCTCGCTGGTCGCGGCCGGTCTGGCGGGCTTCCACAAGACATTCGGCGTGCCCGGTATCGAGATCCTGCTGCCCATCGCGCTGTGGATCGTCGCCGTCGGAAGTGTCGTCACGCTGATCCAGCGCGTCGTCACGGTCCGCCGGGAGTCCGCCGAGGCCGATGCCGCGGCCGAGGCATCCCCCTCCGCGACCGCCTCGCCGGACAACGCCTCGCAGAGCAGCGAGGCCACACCGTGAGCGGTCTGAAGGGCCGGCTGACGTACGCGGCGTACGCAGCGGGCTGGGGAGCCGTCAAGAAGCTCCCCGAGCCCGTCGCCGTACGCCTGGGCCGGACCATCGCCGACATCGCCTGGAAGCGGCGCGGCAAGGGCGTACGACGCCTCGAATCCAACTACGCGCGCGTGCTGCCCGACGCGACCCCGGAGCGGCTCACCCAGCTCTCCAGGGCCGGCATGCGCTCGTACCTGCGCTACTGGATGGAGTCGTTCCGGCTGCCCGCCTGGAGCAGGGAGCGCATCAAGGACGGCTTCGACGTGAAGGACGTCCACTACCTCACCGAAGGGCTCGCCTCCGGCAAGGGCGTCATCCTCGCGCTGCCGCACCTGGCCAACTGGGACCTCGCCGGCGCCTGGGTCACCACCAAGCTGGAGACGCCGTTCACGACGGTCGCCGAGCGGCTGGAGCCGGCGAAGCTGTACGACCGGTTCGTCGCCTACCGCGAGAGCCTCGGCATGGAGGTCCTGCCGCACAGCGGCGGCACCGCCTTCGGCACGCTCGCCCGGCGGCTGCGCGACGGCGGCCTCGTCTGCCTGGTCGCCGAGCGCGATCTGTCCGCCTCCGGGGTCGAGGTCACGTTCTTCGGAGACGCCACCCGGATGCCCGCCGGTCCGGCGCTGCTCGCCCAGCAGACCGGTGCGCTGCTCCTGCCGGTGACACTCTGGTACGACGACTCGCCCGTGATGCGGGGCCGGGTCCATCCGCCCGTCGACGTCCCCGAGTCAGGTAGCCGGGCCGAGAAGACGTCTGTCATGACGCAGGCGCTGGCCGACGCCTTCGCCACGGGTATCGCCGACCATCCGGAGGACTGGCACATGCTGCAGCGCTTGTGGCTCGCCGACCTGGAGCCCCGCTCCCGGCCGGCCGAGGGGGAACAGCCGTGAGAATCGGCATCGTCTGTCCGTACTCCTGGGACGTGCCCGGGGGAGTCCAGTTCCACATCCGCGATCTGGCGGACCACCTCATCGGCCTCGGGCACGACGTGTCCGTCCTCGCTCCGGCCGACGACGACACCCCCCTTCCGCCGTACGTCGTCTCGGCGGGCCGTGCCGTCCCCGTGCCGTACAACGGCTCGGTCGCGCGCCTCAACTTCGGCTTCCTGTCTGCCGCGCGGGTGCGGCGCTGGCTGCACGACGGCACGTTCGACGTGATCCACATCCACGAGCCGGCCTCGCCGTCCCTCGGCCTGCTCTCCTGCTGGGCCGCGCAGGGGCCGATCGTCGCCACCTTCCACACGTCGAACCCGCGGTCCCGGGCGATGATCGCCGCGTACCCGATCCTGCAGCCGGCGCTGGAGAAGATCAGCGCGCGCATCGCGGTGAGCGAGTACGCGCGGCGCACCCTCGTCGAGCACCTGGGCGGTGACGCCGTCGTCATCCCGAACGGCGTCGACGTGGACTTCTTCGCGAAGGCGGAGCCCAGGGCCGAGTGGCAGGGGGACACGATCGGCTTCATAGGGCGTATCGACGAGCCCCGCAAGGGCCTGCCGGTCCTCATGAAGGCGCTGCCGAAGATCCTCGCCGAGCGGCCGGGGACGCGGCTCCTGGTCGCCGGGCGCGGTGACGAGGAGGAGGCCGTCGAGAAGCTCCCCGCGGAGCTTCGCTCGCGCGTCGAGTTCCTCGGCATGGTGAGCGACGAGGACAAGGCGCGGTTCCTGCGCAGCGTCGACCTGTACGTCGCGCCGAACACCGGCGGCGAGAGCTTCGGGATCATCCTCGTCGAGGCCATGTCCGCGGGCGCGCCCGTGCTCGCCTCCGACCTCGACGCGTTCGCGCAGGTCCTCGACCAGGGCGCGGCGGGCGAGCTGTTCGCCAACGAGGACGCCGACGCCCTGGCCGCCTCGGCGGTACGGCTGCTCGGCGACCCGGCGCGCCGCGCGGAACTGCGCGAACGGGGGAGCGCGCACGTGCGGCGCTTCGACTGGTCGACGGTCGGCGCGGACATCCTGTCCGTCTACGAGACGGTCACGGACGGCGCCGCCGCGGTCGCCGCCGACGAGCCCGACGAGCCGGGCGGACTGCTGGCCCGGCTCGGCCTGGTACGGGACTGAGAGCGGGAGGGAACGCGCATGGTGGGGGACATGGGTGGCGTGGGGGATGTACGTGACGTCCGGGAGGTGCCCTGGGAGGTGCCCCAGGAGGCCACCAGGACGCCTCTGACGGCCGAGGAGGAGCTGCGCAGCCGCTCGGTCTTCGCCACCGAGATCGGCGCTCAGCTGGCCCGTCAGGGCTGGGCCGTCTTCCCCGCGCACACTCCGGAGGAGCGCATCCGGCTCTTCGCGGTGGCGCGGATCATCGGGCAGCGGCTGGGGTGCCGGGTCGAGGCCGTACCCGAAGACATCTGCTCCATGCGATTCACGGTTGTGAGCGCCGACGCCGCCCATGAGGTCGGTCCGGCGGCCGGGGCGTCCGGACAACTGGACGACTGACGCTCGCGGAGGCGCCCCGCATAAGGCGGCGGCGCCGGGGGGGCGACGGAGGAACCGGGCCGGCCTTCCGCGTCCCGGGGGATGTGGCGGGCCTCGCCCCGGCATCCCGGTGAGTGCGCTGCTGCGGCGTGAGTGCACTGCCGCGGCGCGGAGGCCGGTCCCCGTGGACGAAGCCGACGTACTGCGACCGCGTTCCGGCCGCCGCATGATCGCCGCAGCAGCGTCCGGATCTGACGGCGGGTCACCGGGATGGCTTTTGCCGGTGCGGCGGCCGTGCAGGTGTAGCGGCCCGCGGCCCCTCCTCGCAGCTCGGCCCCTGATCGTCATGTGGGCCGACGCCGGCGCGGGCGGCCCGGGGCGCACCGGTAGCGTGTGCGCCCGTGACCTCCACACTGATCTGGATCGTGGTCGCCCTCGTGGCGATCGGCCTCTACCTGAGCTGGACCGCGGGCCGGCTCGACCGGCTGCACTCGCGGATCGACGCGGCGCGGGCCGCGCTCGACGCGCAACTGCTCCGGAGGGCGTCGGTGGCACAGGAACTGGCCACCTCCGGCGTCCTCGATCCGGCCGCCTCGATGGTGCTCTACGAAGCGGCGCACGCGGCTCGCCAGGCCGAGGAGGACAACAGGGAGGTCGCCGAGAGCGACCTCAGCCAGGCGCTGCGGGCCGTCTTCGGAGAGGTCCAGCAGGTCGAGGCGGTGCAGGCGGTCCCCGGTGGCGAGGACGCGGCGCGCGAACTCGCCCAGGCCGTCCGCCGGGTTCCGATGGCCCGGCGCTTCCACAACGACGCCGTACGGGCGGCCCGCGCCCTGCGCCGCCACCGCAAGGTGCGCTGGTTCCGCCTGGCCGGCCACGCGCCCTTCCCGCTCGCCTTCGAGATGGACGACGAGGCGCCGGTCGCCCTCGCGGACCGCCCGGGAACGTAGTCCACGCGCGCGTGGACCTCGAAAAGGCTCCCGGCCACGGGATCCGACGCCGCCGGGCACGGCACACGACGTCCCTGGTCACGGCCCCGACCGTCCCGGCCCGACCACGGGAAACTCGCCCAGGGGCCGGGAAAATGAGCCACCGGCTCCCCATTGGCCCTTGCAGTGGCCTGGTCCCCAAGCGTTTCCTCGGTGCTTGCAGAAGCCCTCTTTCACCGAGTGAGGTCAACCCTTGTCCAGCACGCTCTCCACTCCCGCCCAGCCCACCGACACCCCTGCCACCGGCACCGCGCGCGTGAAGCGCGGCATGGCCGAGCAGCTCAAGGGCGGCGTGATCATGGACGTCGTCACGCCGGAGCAGGCGAAGATCGCCGAGGACGCGGGCGCCGTGGCCGTCATGGCCCTGGAGCGGGTGCCCGCCGACATCCGCAAGGACGGCGGCGTGGCGCGCATGTCCGACCCCGACATGATCGAGGGCATCATTGAGGCCGTCTCCATCCCGGTGATGGCCAAGTCGCGCATCGGCCACTTCGTGGAGGCCCAGGTCCTGCAGTCCCTCGGCGTCGACTACATCGACGAGTCCGAGGTCCTCACCCCCGCCGACGAGGTCAACCACTCCGACAAGTGGGCCTTCACGACCCCCTTCGTCTGTGGCGCCACCAACCTGGGCGAGGCCCTGCGCCGCATAGCCGAGGGCGCCGCGATGATCCGCTCCAAGGGCGAGGCCGGCACCGGCAACGTCGTCGAGGCCGTCCGCCACCTGCGCCAGATCAAGAACGAGATCGCCCGGCTGCGCGGCTACGACAACAACGAGCTGTACGCCGCGGCCAAGGAGCTGCGCGCCCCGTACGAGATCGTCAAGGAGGTCGCCGAGCTGGGCAAGCTCCCGGTCGTCCTCTTCTCCGCCGGTGGTGTGGCCACCCCGGCCGACGCCGCGCTGATGCGCCAGCTCGGCGCCGAGGGCGTCTTCGTCGGCTCCGGCATCTTCAAGTCAGGCGACCCGGCCAAGCGCGCCGCCGCCATCGTGAAGGCCACCACCTTCTACGACGACCCGAAGATCATCGCGGACGCGTCCCGCAACCTCGGCGAGGCCATGGTCGGCATCAACTGCGACACCCTCCCCGAGGCCGAGCGCTACGCGAACCGCGGCTGGTAACCACCCATGACCGATGTACCTGTCGTAGGCGTCCTGGCCCTCCAGGGCGACGTACGGGAGCACATGGTCGCCCTGGCCGCGGCGGACGCCGTGGGCAGGGCGGTCCGGCGCCCCGAGGAACTCTCTGAGGTCGACGGACTCGTCATCCCCGGCGGCGAGTCCACCACCATCTCCAAACTGGCCGTCCTCTTCGGCCTGATGGAACCCCTCCGCGCGCGCGTGCGGGCCGGTATGCCCGTCTACGGCACCTGCGCGGGCATGATCATGCTCGCCGACAAGATCCTCGACCCGCGCTCGGGCCAGGAGACCATCGGCGGCATCGACATGATCGTGCGCCGCAACGCCTTCGGACGGCAGAACGAATCCTTCGAGGCGACGGTCGACGTGAAGGGCGTGGAGGGCGATCCTGTGGAGGGCGTCTTCATCCGCGCTCCCTGGGTCGAGTCCGTGGGCGCGGAGGCGGAGGTGCTGGCCGAGCACGACGGCCACATCGTCGCCGTACGTCAGGGCAACGCGCTCGCCACGTCGTTCCACCCGGAACTGACCGGCGACCACCGCGTGCACGGCCTGTTCGTCGAGATGGTGCGCGCGAACCTGGCTCCGGGGTCCTAGTAGGATTCCTGGGGTTCGTAAAGAGTTGGGTTACGCGAAGGAGACAGGCAGATGTCCGGCCACTCTAAATGGGCTACGACGAAGCACAAGAAGGCCGTGATCGACGCCAAGCGCGGCAAGCTCTTCGCGAAGATGATCAAGAACATCGAGGTCGCGGCCCGTACCGGCGGTGCCGACCCCGCCGGTAACCCGACGCTCTTCGACGCCATCCAGAAGGCCAAGAAGAGCTCGGTCCCGAACAAGAACATCGACTCCGCGGTCAAGCGCGGCGCCGGTCTCGAAGCCGGTGGCGCCGACTACGAGACGATCATGTACGAGGGCTACGGGCCGAACGGTGTCGCGGTGCTCATCGAGTGCCTCACCGACAACCGCAACCGCGCCGCCTCGGACGTCCGCGTCGCGATGACCCGCAACGGCGGCAACATGGCCGACCCGGGCTCCGTCTCGTACCTCTTCAACCGCAAGGGTGTCGTCATCGTCCCCAAGGGCGAGCTGGGCGAGGACGACGTCCTGGGCGCGGTGCTCGACGCGGGCGCCGAGGAAGTCAACGACCTGGGCGAGTCCTTCGAGGTCATCTCCGAGGCCACCGACCTGGTCGCGGTGCGCACCGCCCTCCAGGAAGCCGGGATCGACTACGACTCCGCCGACGCCAACTTCGTCCCGACCATGCAGGTCGAACTGGACGAGGAGGGCGCCAAGAAGATCTTCAAGCTCATCGACGCCCTCGAGGACAGCGACGACGTGCAGAACGTCTTCGCCAACTTCGACGTGAGCGACGAGGTCATGGAGAAGGTGGACGCGTAGCGCCGCCACGAGCCGCAGGGTTCAACGGGCCGACGGGACACACCCCGTCGGCCCGTCGCTTTGTCGGGCGTCGCTTGCAGGCGATGTCGGTGGCACCCGATAGCCTGCACAAACAGGAGATCGAAGGAGGGGGCGGGTGCGGGTACTGGGTGTTGACCCCGGACTGACCCGGTGCGGCGTCGGTGTGGTCGAAGGTGTCGCCGGCCGGCCCCTGACCATGCGCGGCGTCGGTGTCGTACGGACGCCCGCCGACGCGGAGTTGGGGCAGCGCCTCGTCGCCATCGAGCAGGGCATCGAGCAGTGGCTCGACGAGCACCGGCCCGAATTCGTCGCGGTGGAGCGGGTGTTCAGCCAGCACAACGTCCGTACGGTGATGGGCACGGCCCAGGCCAGCGCGGTCGCCATGCTGTGCGCGGCCCGGCGCGGGATTCCCGTTGCCCTGCACACGCCGAGCGAGGTCAAGGCCGCCGTTACCGGGAACGGCCGTGCGGACAAGGCCCAGGTCGGTGCCATGGTCACCCGGCTGCTCCGACTCGACGCGCCCCCGAAGCCAGCCGACGCGGCGGACGCCCTGGCCCTCGCGATCTGCCACATCTGGCGCGCGCCCGCCCAGAACCGCCTGCAGCAGGCCGTCGCACAGAACCGGCTCCAGCAGGCCGCCGCCCAGCACGCGTCGAAAGTCGCGGCGCAGCAGGCACCGAACCACACACCGAACCACACACCGAACCGTGCACAGAACCACGCACCGAAAGGCCGTACCGCATGATCGCCTTCGTCAGCGGCCCCGTCGCCGCCCTCGCGCCCGACTCCGCGGTGGTCGAGGTGGGCGGCATCGGCATCGCGGTCCAGTGCACGCCGAACACGCTCTCCGGACTCCGCATGGGCCGGCCGACCAAGCTCGCCACCTCCCTCGTCGTACGGGAGGACTCCCTGACGCTGTACGGCTTCGCCGACGACGACGAGCGGCAGACCTTCGAGCTGCTGCAGACCGCGAGCGGGGTCGGCCCGCGGCTGGCCCAGGCCATGCTCGCGGTGCACAGTCCGGACGCCCTGCGCCGCGCGGTGTCCACCGGCGACGAGAAGTCCCTCACCGCCGTACCGGGCATCGGCAAGAAGGGCGCCCAGAAGCTCCTCCTGGAGCTCAAGGACCGCCTCGGCGAGCCCCTCGGCACCGGCGGCCACGCCATCGGCACACCCGTCACGGCCGGCTGGCGCGAGCAGCTGCACGCCGCGCTGATCGGCCTCGGGTACGCGACCCGTGAGGCCGACGAGGCGGTCTCCGCGGTGGCGCCGCAGGCCGAGGCGGCCGGGACGCCCCAGGTGGGCCAGTTGCTGAGGGCGGCCCTCCAGACCCTCAACAAAGCGCGTTGAGCTCCGCAGGAGGTGCGGTCGTGACACTGCGGGTCCGTCGTGGCTGGTCGCGCAGTTCCCCGCGCCCCTCTCGGGGCGCGGCACAGCACCGCACCACGCCCCGGGAGGGCACCGCCCGCCCCCGCCGGAGCGCCGCCTGCCCCCTGCCCGTATGACCCGGACCCCCAACCCCGCGAGGCACAGCACATGAACTGGGACGACACGGCCGACGACGACACCGCCGAGCGGCTCGTCGGTGCGTCCGCCGACCATGAGGAGCAGGCCGTCGAGGCCGCCCTGCGCCCCAAGGACCTCGGCGAGTTCATCGGCCAGGAGAAGGTCCGCGAGCAGCTCGACCTCGTTCTGCGGGCCGCACGCGCGCGTGGCGCCACCGCCGACCACGTCCTGCTCTCCGGCGCCCCCGGTCTCGGCAAGACCACCCTCTCGATGATCATCGCCGCCGAGATGGAAGCCCCCATCCGCATCACCAGCGGCCCCGCCATCCAGCACGCGGGCGACCTCGCCGCGATCCTCTCCTCCCTCCAGGAGGGCGAGGTCCTCTTCCTCGACGAGATCCACCGCATGTCGCGGCCCGCCGAGGAGATGCTCTACATGGCGATGGAGGACTTCCGCGTCGACGTGATCGTCGGCAAGGGCCCGGGCGCCACCGCCATCCCGCTCGAACTGCCACCCTTCACGCTCGTCGGCGCCACCACGCGCGCGGGCCTGCTGCCGCCCCCGCTGCGGGACCGCTTCGGCTTCACCGCCCACATGGAGTTCTACGAGCCCGCCGAGCTGGAGCGCGTCATCCACCGCTCGGCGAACCTGCTGGACGTCGAGATCGACCCCGCGGGCGCCGCCGAGATCGCGGGCCGCTCCCGTGGCACACCCCGTATCGCCAACCGGCTCCTGCGCCGCGTCCGCGACTACGCCCAGGTCAAGGCCGACGGCTTCGTCACGCGAGAGATCGCCGGCGCCGCCCTCGCCGTCTACGAAGTGGACAGCCGGGGCCTGGACCGCCTGGACCGCGGTGTCCTCGAAGCGCTGATCAAGCTCTTCGGCGGCGGCCCGGTCGGTCTGTCGACGCTCGCCGTCGCCGTGGGGGAGGAGCGCGAGACCGTGGAGGAGGTCGCCGAACCCTTCCTCGTCCGCGAGGGGCTACTGGCCCGTACACCCCGCGGGCGGGTGGCGACGCCGGCGGCATGGGCCCATTTCGGCCTCACCCCGCCCCGGCCGTCAACCGGTGGAAACGGACAACAGGACCTGTTCGGGGCGTGACGGCGAGGGGGCTCGCGAGGTCAGGAACCCCGGTGCCATGCTGAGCGTTGTTCCTTGACGGCGGACTCGCTTAGACTCCGCCGATGCCGCCTTTGTCGGCGGCGTACATACCCCCATCCATCAGGCCGCTCACCATCGCGGTCGAATGAAGGAAGTTCCGTCCCGTGAGTCTCGTGACCCTCCTCCCGTTCATCGTGCTCATCGGGGCCATGTTCCTGATGACCCGGTCGGCCAAGAAGAAGCAGAATGCGGCTGCGCAGATGCGCAACGACATGCAGCCCGGCTCCGGCGTCCGCACGATCGGTGGCATGTACGCAACGGTGAAGGAGGTCAACGAGGACACGGTCCTCCTTGACGCAGGCCCGGGCGTCGACCTGCTCTTCGCGAAGAACGCGATCGGCGCGGTCCTCAGCGACGACGAGTACAACCGCCTCGTTCACGGCATCGAGCACGACCTGAAGGATGACGAAGCGGTCGTTCCGGACGACGCCTCCTCCCTCACCGAGACCGACGAGCCCGCCGACGCTTCCGACGACAAGCCCATCGACCTCGGCAAGAAGGACGCGGCCGACGAGCCCGTCGAGGAGTCCGCCGACGCGGAGCCGAAGAAGGCCGATGAGGCTGACCTGAAGAAGTCCGACGGCGAGTCCGACGCGAAGTAGTCACGACCGGGGACCGCGGAGTGCGCCGCTCGCGCGCCGCGGTCCCCGGGACGTGTGGCTTCGCACGGAATCTCGACACCATTCATGCCCGTCCGCGCAGGTACTTCGGTAACCGGGCGGACGAAGAGGGAGAACGAGAAGGTGGCAGCACCTAAGAAGGGCCGACAGGGCACCCAGGGCAGGCCGGGGCGCACCTTGGCCCTGATCCTGATCGCCATCGTGGCGCTCACCGGCGGCATGTTCGCCTCCGGACACACGACGCCGCGCCTCGGCATCGACCTCGCCGGCGGTACGAGCATCACGCTCCAGGCGAAGAACGAGCCGGGCCAGAAGAACGCGATCAACCCGACCAACATGAACACCGCGGTCGACATCATGAACCGCCGTGTCAACGGTCTGGGCGTCACCGAGGCGGAGGTGCAGACCCAGGGCGACAGCAACATCATCGTCAACATCCCCAAGGGCACCAACTCCGAGCAGGCCCGGGAACAGGTCGGCACCACCGCCAAGCTCTACTTCCGTCCCGTCCTGACCACCGAGGTCTCCGGTGGGGACCCGGCGGCCAGCCCCTCGCCGAGCGCCTCCAGCAGCGCCTCCACGGGTTCGGACAAGGACAGCGACAAGGACAAGGCCACCGACAAGGCCACCTCGTCCTCGTCGCCCTCCACGACCCCCTCGGCCACGTCCAGCACGCAGGGCCGCGCGGTCACCGACGCGCTGAAGGCCGACCCCACCCCGTCGGGCAGCGGTTCCGCCTCGTCCAGCCCGTCCGCCTCGCCGTCCGCGAGCACCGACCCGGCGACCGCAAAGCTCCAGGCGGAGTACACCGCGCTGGACTGCACCAAGAAGACGGCCCGCGCGAAGGCCGGTGACGGCGTCAAGGCCGGCGACCCGACCGTCGCATGTGGCCAGAACTCCCAGGGTCAGTGGCAGAAGTACATCCTCGGCCCGGCCGAGGTCGAGGGCACGGACGTCGACAAGGCCTCGGCCCTGTTCGACACCCAGGGTGCCGCGGGCTGGAAGGTCACCATGGACTTCACGTCCAAGGGATCCGACAAGTTCGCGAAGATCACGGGCAAGCTGGCGCAGAACCAGTCCCCGCAGAACCAGTTCGCCATCGTCCTCGACGGTGAGGTCGTCTCCGACCCGTACGTCAGCCAGGCGCTGACCGGCGGCAGCGCGGAGATCTCCGGCAGCTTCAAGCAGCAGGAGGCCGAGGACCTGGCCAACATGCTGTCGTACGGCGCGCTGCCGCTCACCTTCACGGAGGCGAGCGTCACCACCGTCACCGCCGCGCTCGGCGGCGAGCAGCTGGAGGCCGGTCTGATCGCCGGCGCCATCGGCCTGGCGCTGGTCATCATCTACCTGGTGGCCTACTACCGGGGTCTGTCGCTCATCGCCATCGCGTCGCTGCTGGTCTCCGCGGTCATGACCTACGTGATCATGTCGCTGCTCGGCCCGGCCATCGGCTTCGCCCTGAACCTGCCGGCGGTCTGCGGCGCCATCGTGGCCATCGGCATCACGGCGGACTCGTTCATCGTGTTCTTCGAACGCATCCGTGACGAGATCCGCGAGGGCCGTACGCTGCGGCCCGCGGTCGAGCGCGGCTGGCCGCGCGCCCGGCGCACCATCCTGGTCTCCGACTTCGTGTCGTTCCTCGCCGCGGCCGTGCTCTTCGTCGTCACGGTCGGCAAGGTCCAGGGCTTCGCGTTCACGCTGGGTCTGACCACCCTGCTCGACGTGGTCGTCGTCTTCTTCTTCACCAAGCCGCTGATGACGATCCTCGCCCGCAAGAAGTTCTTCGCGGAGGGCCACAGCTGGTCCGGCCTCGACCCGAAGCGACTGGGCGTCCAGCCGCCGCTGCGCCGCACCCGTCGCGTGTCCGCTCCCGTCGACACGAAGGAGGCCTGAGATGTCGAAACTCGGCACCCTCGGCGCCCGGCTCCACCGCGGCGAGATCGGCTACGACTTCGTCGGCAAGCGCAAGCTCTGGTACGGCATCTCGATCCTGATCACCATCACGGCCATCGTCGGCCTGGCGGTGCGCGGCCTGAACATGGGCATCGAGTTCCAGGGCGGCGCCGTCTTCACCACCGAGAAGACCAGCATCTCGGTGAGCCAGGCCGAGACGTACGCGGAAGAGGCCTCCGGCCACGACGCGATCGTCCAGAAGCTCGGCAACGGCGGACTGCGCATCCAGATCGCCGGCATCGACACCGGCAAGTCCGACCAGATCAAGCAGGAGCTCTCCAAGGACCTGAAGGTCGACGCGGAGAAGATCAACGCCGACCTGGTCGGCCCCAGTTGGGGTGATCAGGTCGCCAACAAGGCCTGGCAAGGTCTCGCGATCTTCCTGGTCCTGGTGGTGATCTATCTGGCGATCGCCTTCGAGTGGCGCATGGCCGTGGCCGCGCTCGTGGCGCTCATCCACGACATCACCATCACGGTCGGCGTCTACGCCCTGGTCGGCTTCGAGGTCACCCCGGGCACGGTGATCGGTCTGCTGACCATCCTCGGTTACTCGCTCTACGACACCGTCGTCGTCTTCGACAGTCTCAAGGAGCAGACGAAGGACATCACCAAGCAGACCCGCTGGACCTACAGCGAGATCGCGGACCGCTCGATCAACGGCACCCTGGTGCGTTCCATCAACACCACGGTCGTCGCGCTGCTCCCGGTCGGCGGCCTGCTGTTCATCGGTGGCGGTGTGCTCGGCGCGGGCATGCTCAACGACATCTCGCTGTCGCTGTTCGTCGGCCTCGCGGCCGGTGCGTACTCCTCGATCTTCATCGCCACGCCGCTCGTCGCCGACCTCAAGGAGCGCGAGCCGCAGATGAAGGCCCTCAGGAAGCGTGTCCTCGCCAAGCGCGCCGCGGCCGCCGCGAAGGGCGAGTCCCTGGAGGCCCCGGTCGTCGACGAGCGCTACGACGAGGACGAGCCGGAGGACGCGACGCCCGCGGTCGTCGGACCGCGCGCCCAGCGTGCCCAGCCGTCGTCGCGCGGCAGGGGACGCGGCCGGCCGTCGGGGAAGCGCCGATGACCGGTATCGAAGAGCTGCTGCTCAGCCGTATCCGTGATGTCCCGGACCATCCGGAGCCGGGTGTGATGTTCAAGGACATCACCCCGCTCCTGGCCGACCCGGCGGCGTTCACGGCGCTCACCGACGCGCTGGCCGAGATCAGCGTCCGCAGCGGCGCCACGAAGATCGTCGGCCTGGAGGCCCGCGGCTTCATCCTGGGCGCGCCCGTCGCGGTCCGGGCGGGGCTCGGCTTCATCCCCGTACGCAAGGCGGGCAAGCTCCCCGGAGCGACCCTCGGCCAGACGTACGACCTGGAGTACGGCTCCGCCGAGATCGAGGTGCACGCCGAGGACCTGAGCGCGGACGACCGCGTGATGGTCGTCGACGACGTCCTCGCCACCGGTGGCACCGCAGAGGCCTCGCTCCAGCTGATCCGCCGGGCCGGTGCCCGGGTCGCCGGCGTCGCCGTCCTCATGGAGCTCGGTTTCCTGGGCGGCCGTGCCCGGCTGGAGCCGGCCCTGGACGGAGCCCCGCTGGAGGCGCTGCTCAAGGTCTGAGCAACCCCTCAGGCGCCCGTACGACACGTCCTGGGCGCCTGTAGGACACCGCGGAGGCGGGCCCGGAGGAATCCGGTGCCCGCCTCTCGCGTTTCTCCCGTAGAACCCGGTCTCACCGGCCGGAGGCGAGTCCGGAGCCCAGGATCGCTACCATGGGGTCTCCGGAGCCTGACCGGGGACCCGGATCGCGCACGAGGAGTCCTCTTGCCAGACGAGGCCCAGCCACTCACCGCCGCCAAGCCCGAGAAGTCCGCGGCGCCCGCAGGCACGCCCGCAGCGCCCGCGAGTGCGCCCGCGAAGAACGGCTCGTCCGAGCCCGCGCCCGGAGCCAAGGCGGCTGAGCAGCCACGCCCCGAGCCGGCCGCCCCCGAGCGCCAGGCACCCGCGTCCTCGGCCCGTCCCACCGCCGGCCAGCCCGCACGCTCCGGCGGCGGCTCCTCCAACCGCGTACGCGCCCGTCTCGCCCGTCTCGGTGTCCAGCGGTCCAACCCGTACAACCCGGTCCTGGAGCCCCTGCTGCGGATAGTGCGCAGCAACGACCCGAAGATCGAGACCGCCACCCTGCGGCAGGTCGAGAAGGCCTATCAGGTCGCCGAGCGCTGGCACCGCGGCCAGAAGCGCAAGAGCGGCGACCCGTACATCACCCACCCGCTCGCCGTGACGACGATCCTCGCCGAGCTGGGCATGGACCCGGCCACGCTGATGGCGGGCCTGCTGCACGACACCGTCGAGGACACCGAGTACGGCCTGGACACCCTCAAGCGCGACTTCGGCGACCAGGTCGCCCTGCTCGTCGACGGCGTCACCAAGCTCGACAAGGTCAAGTTCGGCGAGGCCGCCCAGGCCGAGACCGTCCGCAAGATGGTCGTCGCCATGGCCAAGGACCCGCGCGTCCTGGTCATCAAGCTCGCCGACCGCCTGCACAACATGCGCACCATGCGCTACCTCAAGCGCGAGAAGCAGGAGAAGAAGGCCCGCGAGACACTGGAGATCTACGCTCCGCTGGCGCACCGCCTGGGCATGAACACCATCAAGTGGGAGCTGGAGGACCTCGCCTTCGCGATCCTCTACCCCAAGATGTACGACGAGATCGTGCGGCTGGTCGCCGAGCGCGCCCCCAAGCGCGACGAGTACCTCGCCATAGTGACCGACGAGGTCCAGTCCGACCTGCGCGCGGCCCGCATCAAGGCGACCGTCACCGGCCGCCCGAAGCACTACTACAGCGTCTACCAGAAGATGATCGTCCGCGGCCGTGACTTCGCGGAGATCTACGACCTGGTGGGCATCCGCGTCCTCGTCGACACGGTCCGCGACTGCTACGCGGCGCTGGGCACCGTCCACGCCCGCTGGAACCCGGTTCCGGGGCGGTTCAAGGACTACATCGCGATGCCCAAGTTCAACATGTACCAGTCGCTGCACACGACGGTGATCGGTCCGAACGGCAAGCCGGTCGAACTCCAGATCCGTACGTTCGACATGCACCGCCGCGCCGAGTACGGCATCGCCGCGCACTGGAAGTACAAGCAGGAGCCCTCCGCCGGCGCCTCCAAGGTGCGCACGGACGCGCCCAGGGGCCTCGGCAAGGACAAGGACGCCGTCAACGACATGGCGTGGCTGCGCCAGCTGCTCGACTGGCAGAAGGAGACCGAGGACCCCAGCGAGTTCCTGGAGTCCCTGCGCTTCGACCTGTCCCGCAACGAGGTCTTCGTCTTCACGCCGAAGGGCGACGTCATAGCGCTCCCGGCCGGGGCGACCCCGGTGGACTTCGCGTACGCGGTCCACACGGAGGTCGGCCACCGGACCATAGGAGCGAGGGTCAACGGACGCCTCGTACCGCTGGAATCCACCCTGGACAACGGCGACCTGGTCGAGGTCTTCACCTCGAAGGCGGCCGGCGCGGGCCCGTCCCGCGACTGGCTGGGCTTCGTGAAGTCCCCGCGCGCCCGCAACAAGATCCGGGCCTGGTTCTCCAAGGAGCGCCGCGACGAGGCCATCGAGCAGGGCAAGGACGCCATCGCGCGCGCCATGCGCAAGCAGAACCTGCCGATCCAGCGCATCCTCACCGGCGACTCGCTGGTCACGCTCGCGCACGAGATGCGCTACCCCGACATCTCGTCCCTCTACGCGGCGATCGGCGAAGGCCATGTGGCCGCGCAGAACGTCGTACAGAAGCTCGTCCAGGCGCTCGGCGGCGAGGAAGCGGCCACCGAGGAGATCGACGAGAGCGTCCCGCCCGCGCGCGGCCGGGGCCGCAAGCGCCGGTCGAACGCCGACCCGGGTGTCGTGGTCAAGGGCGTCGACGACGTGTGGGTCAAGCTGGCCCGCTGTTGTACGCCCGTCCCCGGCGACCCGATCATGGGCTTCGTCACGCGCGGCAGCGGTGTGTCGGTCCACCGCACCGACTGCGTCAACGTCGACTCGCTGTCCCGCGAGCCCGAGCGCATCCTCGAGGTCGAGTGGGCGCCCACCCAGTCCTCGGTCTTCCTGGTCGCCATCCAGGTGGAGGCGCTGGACCGCTCGCGGCTCCTGTCGGACGTCACCAGGGTCCTGTCCGACCAGCACGTCAACATCCTGTCGGCGGCCGTCCAGACGTCCCGCGACCGGGTGGCCACCTCCCGCTTCACCTTCGAGATGGGCGACCCGAAGCACCTGGGCCACGTCCTGAAGGCGGTCAGGGGAGTGGAGGGCGTGTACGACGTGTACCGGGTGACGTCGGCGCGGAGGCCGTAGACGGTCCGGCCGTAAACCGGCCACTACGTAGAGGGGCTTCCGTACGTTTCGTACGGAAGCCCCTCTACGTAGAAGCGGAAAACCGCTGAAGGCCTCAGCGGCCTCGCCCCGGTGGCCTCGGCCGCTGCCCCGTGGGCTTCAGCCGGCGCTTCAGCCGCCGACGGCGCTTCAGCCGCCGAACTCCTGCAGACCCTTCAGAGCCTGCTCAAGGAGCGCCTGGCGGCCGTCCAGCTCCTTCTGGAGCTTGTCGGCCCGCGCGTTGTTGCCGGAGGACCGCGCCGACTCGATCTGGCCCTGCAGCTTGTCCACGGCCGCCTGGAGCTGACCGGTCAGACCCTCGGCACGCGCGCGTGCCTCCGGGTTCGTCCGGCGCCACTCGGCCTCCTCGGACTCCTGGAGGGCCCGCTCCACCGTGTGCATCCGGCCCTCGACCTTCGGGCGGGCGTCCCGCGGCACATGGCCGATGGCCTCCCACCGCTCGTTGATCGAGCGGAAGGCGGCCCGCGCCGCCTTGAGGTCCTGCACCGGGAGGAGCTTCTCGGCCTCCTCGGCCAGCTCCTCCTTGAGCTTCAGGTTCTCCGTCTGCTCCGCGTCCCGCTCGGCGAAGACCGAGCTGCGCGCCGCGAAGAACACGTCCTGGGCACCGCGGAAACGGTTCCACAGGTCGTCCTCGTGCTCGCGCTGGGCGCGGCCCGCGGCCTTCCAGTCCGCCATCAGCTCGCGGTAGCGGGCGGCCGTCGGACCCCAGTCCGTCGAGGCGGACAGCGACTCGGCCTCCGCGACCAGCTTCTCCTTGGTCTTGCGGGCCTCCTCGCGCTGCGCGTCCAGCGACGCGAAGTGCGCCTTGCGGCGCTTGGAGAACGCCGAGCGCGCGTGCGAGAAGCGGTGCCACAGCTCGTCGTCGGACTTCCGGTCGAGCCGCGGCAGGCCCTTCCACGTGTCCACGAGCGCCCGCAGCCGCTCACCGGCGGCCCGCCACTGGTCGGACTGGGCCAGCTCCTCCGCCTCGGTGACCAGCGCCTCCTTGGAGTGCCGGGCCTCGTCGGACTGCTTCGCCCGCTGCGCCTTGCGCTCCTCGCGGCGTGCCTCGACCGTCTCGACGAGCTTGTCCAGCCGCACCTTCAGCGCGTCCAGATCCCCGACCGCGTGGTGGGCGTCCACCTGCTCGCGAATGTGGTCGATGGCGATCTGGGCGTCCTTCGCCGACAGGTCGGTGGTCTTCACTCGTCGCTCGAGGAGGCCGATCTCGACGACCAGGCCCTCGTACTTGCGCTCGAAGTAGGCCAGTGCCTCGTCGGGAGAACCGGCCTGCCAGGAACCGACGACCTGCTCGCCGTCGGCCGTACGCACGTACACGGTCCCCGTCTCGTCGACGCGGCCCCACGGGTCGCTGCTCACAGCGCCTCCTCCACATGATGCCTGCGTGGGGCTGCTTTACCCCCGGGCATCGTCCACAGTTTCGTCACGGCCAACATAGGCGACCGGCGGGGCGGCTGTCCGCATCCCGCGCGACCGAAATTTCGCTGCTGGAGGTCAGGATTTCGTCACGGTCGCCTTGTCGATCACGACGGTCGCATTGGGTGCGCCGTCGCCCTGGCCAGTGGTCTCGCCGGCCTTGGCGATTTTCTCCATGACCTTCATGCCCGATTCGGAAATAGTCCCGAACGGTGTGTAGTTGGCCGGCAACGGACTGTCCTGGTACACGAGGAAGAACTGGCTGCCGCCGGAGTTGCGGCCCTCCTTCGTCTGGGCGTTGTACTGGTTGGCCATCGCCACCGTGCCCGCCGGGTACACGTCGCCCTTGAGGCGCTTGTCCTTGAGGTTCTCGTCCGGAATCGTGTAGCCGGGGCCGCCCATGCCGGTGCCCTGCGGGTCACCGCACTGGAGCACGAAGATGCCGTTCGTGGTGAGGCGGTGGCACTTGGTGTGGTCCAGATAGCCCTTGCCCACCAGGAAGTTGAACGAGTTCACGGTGTGCGGGGCCTTCGCGGCCGGCATGTCGATGTCTATCGTGCCGCAGGTCGTCTGCAGCTTCATCGTGTAGTCCGCCGACTTGTCGATGGTGATCGCCGGCTCCTTCTTGTAGCTCAGCGACTTCACCTTGCCCGCGGCGGCCTTCTCGCAGGGGTCCGGTGCCTTGCTGGGCGCGGAAGGGCTGGGGCTGGCCTCGGCGGCCGCGTCCGACTTGTTGTCGTCGTTCTTGAAGACCCCGGTCGCGTACGACACCACGCTGCCCACGACGACGACGCCGAGGACCGACGCGATCACCGCGTTGCGAGCGTGGGCCTTGCGCCGAGCGGACGTGCGCCGCTGCTGTTGCCGCAAGAACTTCTCCCGGGCGAGCTGACGCCGCCGCTGTTCCTGGGTGACCACCGGGTTATCTCCTCATGCGTCTCGTACGTCAGGTGGGACGCGTGCGTCTGTTGAGCCGACCGCCTGCGTGTGCCCCGTACCGTATATGGGTTCGCTGTGGTTCCGGCAGCGCCGGTAGGCTCTGATGCACAGCCAGGCCATTCCCCCGTACGACATACCGAAGGACGAACGTGCTCATTGCCGGGTTCCCCGCCGGGGCCTGGGGCACCAACTGTTATCTGGTCGCCCCCGCCGCAGGCGAGGAGTGCGTGATCATCGACCCGGGCCATCAGGCCGCCCAGGGAGTCGAGGACACGCTGAAGAAGCATCGGCTCAAGCCCGTCGCGGTCGTCCTCACGCACGGCCACCTCGACCATGTCGCCTCGGTCGTCCCGGTGTGCGGCGCGCACGACGTGCCCGCGTGGATCCACCCCGAGGACCGGTACATGATGAGCGACCCCGAGCGGGCGCTCGGCCGCTCCATCGGGATGCCGCTGATGGGCGAGCTGACCATCGGGGAGCCGGACGACGTGAAGGAGCTGACGGACGGCGCCGCGCTGAAGCTGGCCGGCCTCGACTTCTCCGTCGCGCACGCGCCCGGCCATACGAAGGGGTCGGTGACGTTCCGGATGCCGGAGACCACGGACATCCCGTCCGTGTTCTTCTCCGGGGATCTGCTCTTCGCCGGCTCCATCGGACGCACCGACCTGCCCGGTGGCTCCCACACCGAGATCCTCGACTCGCTGGCCCGCGTGTGCCTGCCGCTCGACGACTCGACCGTGGTGCTGTCCGGCCACGGCCCCCAGACGACCATCGGTCAGGAGCGCGCCACCAACCCGTACTTGCGGCAGGTGGCGGCGCCCGGCCCGGGAGCGGACCCGACCTCCGCTCCTCGACGAGGAATGTGACGAGAGACTTCGCGTGAGCACCTTCAAGGCCCCCAAGGGCACGTACGACCTGATTCCGCCGGACAGCGCGACGTTCCTCGCGGTGCGCGAGGCGATCGCCGCGCCGCTGCGGAACTCCGGTTACGGATACATCGAGACGCCCGGATTCGAGAACGTCGAACTCTTCGCGCGCGGGGTCGGTGAGTCCACCGACATCGTGACCAAGGAGATGTACGCCTTCGAGACCAAGGGCGGCGACCAGCTGGCGCTGCGCCCCGAGGGCACGGCCTCCGTGCTGCGCGCCGCCCTCGAAGCCAACCTCCACAAGGTGGGCAACCTCCCCGTCAAGCTCTGGTACTCGGGCTCGTACTACCGCTACGAGCGCCCCCAGAAGGGCCGTTACCGCCACTTCTCGCAGGTCGGCGCCGAGGCGATCGGGGCCGAGGACCCGGCGCTGGACGCCGAGTTGATCATCCTGGCCGACCAGGCGTACCGCTCGCTCGGGCTGCGTAACTTCCGGATCCTCCTCAACTCGCTGGGCGACCAGGAGTGCCGTCCCGTCTACCGGGCCGCGCTCCAGGACTTCCTGCGGGGGCTGAACCTGGACGAGGAGACGCTCCGGCGGGCCGAGATCAACCCGCTCCGCGTCCTCGACGACAAGCGTGACGACGTCCAGAAGCAGCTGGTCGGTGCGCCCTTGCTGAGGGACTATCTCTGCGACTCGTGCAAGGCGTACCACGAGGAGGTCCGCGAGCTGATCACGGCCGCCGGTGTCTCCTTCGAGGACGATCCGAAGCTGGTCCGTGGGCTGGACTACTACACCCGGACCACCTTCGAGTTCGTGCACGACGGTCTCGGTTCGCAGTCCGCGGTCGGTGGCGGCGGTCGCTACGACGGCCTGTCCGAGATGATCGGTGGTCCCGCGCTGCCGTCCGTCGGGTGGGCGCTCGGTGTCGACCGTACGGTCCTCGCGCTGGAGGCCGAGGGTGTGGTCCTCGAACTGCCCGCGTCCACCAGTGTGTTCGCGGTGCCGCTCGGGGACGAGGCTCGGCGGGTGCTCTTCCGGGTGGTGACCGAGTTGCGGCGGAACGGGGTCGCGGCCGACTTCTCCTACGGGGGCAAGGGGCTCAAGGGGGCCATGAAGAACGCGAACCGGAGTGGGGCGCGGTACACCGTTGTCGCCGGTGAGCGCGATCTCGCCGAAGGTGTCGTCCAGCTCAAGGACATGGAGTCCGGTGAGCAGGTGCCGGTCGGAGTGAACGAGATCGTGGCGGAACTGGAGTCCCGGCTGAGCTGAGTGGGCTTGGGCCTGCTTTTTCTCGCCCCCGCCGCCCCTACCCATTCCCGTCCTTCTGGGGCTCCGCCCCAGACCCCGTGGGGGTTTGTTGTTGGGTGCGGGCCGGTGGGGGCTGGTCGCGCAGTTCCCCGCGCCCCTAAAGGCCTTAGGGGCGCGGGGAACTGCGCAGTCTTTTGGGGGTTCGGGGGCGGAGCCCCTGAGTCAGGGACGGGAAATGGGTAGGGGCGGCGGGGGCGAAAGATCCTCAGTCGAGCAGACCGAATCGCATCGCGCATGTCACCGCCGCCGTGCGGTCGTCCACCCCCAACTTGCCGAACGCCCGCAGCAGATGGGTCTTCACCGTCGACTCGCCGATGAAGAGGCGACGCCCGATCTCGGCGTTCGTGCACCCGTCCGCGACCAGTCGCAACACGGCGACCTCCCGCGCGGACAACCGAGGCCGCTCCGGCGTGGTACGCAGCCGGTCGACCAGACGGGCGGCGACGGCCGGCGCCAGCACGGTCTCGCCCCGCGCGGCGGCCCGCACCGCGTCCGCCAGCGCCCCACGCGGCAGATCCTTGAGCAGATAGCCCGCGGCCCCGGCCTCGACGGCCCGCAGGATGTCCCGGTCGGTGTCGTACGTCGTGAGCACGATGACGCGGCACGGCAGCCCCGCCTCCGCCATCCGGACGATCGAGTCGACACCCCCGCCACCGGGCATCCGCAGATCCATGAGGACGATGTCGGGCCGCAACTCGGCGGCGAGGGCCTCGGCCTGAGGCCCACTGGACGCGTCGGCGACGACATCGAGGTCGGGCTCGGCGCTGAGCATCGCGCGCAGGCCCTCGCGTACGACGGGATGATCGTCGGCGAGGACGATCCGGATCACGGGGTACTCCTTTCGGGGGGTACCGGTAGCCGGACGGTGATCGTCGTGCCGTCGCCGGGGGCGCTGTGCACCCGCGCGGTCCCGCCCACTTCCGCCGCCCGTGCCCGCAGCCCCGCGAGTCCGTAACCGGTGGCCGGTGCCGCCGGGTCGAAGCCGCGCCCCTCGTCGCGTACGGACACGGTGAGTGCCGTGTCGGCGTACGTGAGCGCGACGGTGACGGCGGCCGAACTCCCCGCGTGCTTGCGGGCGTTGGCGAGCGCCTCCTGGCAGGAGCGGAGGACCACGACCTCCGGCCCGGCGGGCAGCGCGCGGACGGGACCGGACACGGTCACCGACGCATCGTGCCGGGCGGCGAGCCGGCGCAGAGCGTCCGGCAGCGAGGCCCCGTCGAGGTCGGCGGGCGTGCCACCGGCGACGAGAGCCCGCGCCTCGGCGAGGCTCTGCCGCGCGGTCTCGTCCATGAGGGCCAGATGCAGGCGGGCCCGCGTCACGTCGGAGCGGTCCAGTTCGGCCTCGACCGCCTGGGTCAGCATCAGCAGGCTGGTGAAGCCCTGCGCGAGCGTGTCGTGGATCTCCCGGGAGAGGCGTTCGCGCTCGGCCAGTGCGCCGTGCGCGGCCGAGAGCCGGGACAGCTCGTGACGGCTGGCGTCCAACTCGGCGATGAGATCGGCCCGTTCCCGGCTCTGCTCGATGACGCGGATGATCCAGCTGCCGATGGCCGCCGAGAACGCGACGCTGACCACCGCGGAGACGGAGTTGACGAAGAGGATCCGCGGTCCGGGCCGCCACAGCAGGGACCAGCCCGCCGCCGGCACGACGTTGATGACGAGCACGGCCACCATCGCCCAGCGCATCCGCAGCGCCATGAAGCACTGCGGGATGAGGGCGAAGGTCAGCACTCGGGTCTCGCCGACCAGGACGCCGGGCGGCAGGAAGAGGAGGGTCGCCCCGGCGACGTAGCCCAGCGCTCGCCGCTCGTCCTGGCCCTCGGCCATCAGGACCGGCCGTCCCACCAGCACGTACCAGGGAACGAGCAGCGTGAGCAGGCCGATGGTGGCCAGCCGGACCGGCGGCTCCGGATCCGCCGCGCCCAGCACGAACACCACCGTGGCCACCCACACCACCGCGAAGTACGGGTCCCAGAGCCGGAAGGTGCGCTCCCAGACGTTCGGGCCGGCGCGTCCTGTCCCGGACGCGTCGCACGACCCCACCGCAGCGCTCACCGGTCGCGCTCGCTCTTCCAGCGGAAGGTCAGCAGGCACAGCAGCAATCCTCCGACGCACCAGGCCCCGAGCACCAGGGCCACGCGCCCGAACTCCCAGTCTCCCGCCTGTTCGAGGACCTGCGCCGACTCCGGCAGGAACACCCCGCGCAGGCCCTGGCACATCCACTTGAGGGGGAACAGCGCGCCGATGTCGAGCATCCAGCCGGGGATGGTGGCGACGGAGATGTACACCCCGGAGATGAACTGCAGGACCAGGAAGGGGAGTACGACCACGGACGTGGCGCTCTTGCCGGAGCTCGGCACCGAGCTGATCGCGATGCCGAGCAGGGCGCACGCCGTCAGACCGAGGACGAAGATCCACGCGAAGTCGAACCACTTCCCGGCGCTGGAAGGCAGATCCACGTCGTACAGCGTCGTACCGACGACGAGCATGACCGCCGTCTCCAGGGCACCGGTGACCAGAACCAGCCAGATCTTCCCGAGGAAGTACGCGGCCGGGGGCATCGGTGTGCCGCGCAGCCGGCGCAGCACCTTCTCGTCCCGCTCGATCGCGATCGACGTACCGAGCGACTGGAAGCTGGTGGTCATGATGCCCGCGGCCATCATCGCGGGCACGTAGAGCTGCGAGGCCGTGATGCCCGCGCCCGTGACGTCGTCGCTGAAGATCGACGCGAAGAGGAACAGGAAGACGATCGGGAAGGCGAAGGTGAACACCGCCTGGTCGCGCTGGCGGAAAAACAGCCTGATCTCCAGCGCGCCCCGGTGCAGGCCCAGGCCCCAGGTACCGGGGAGCTGTCCGGCGGCGGCCCCGGACCGTACGAAGGTCGCTGTCATCGTGCCGCCTCCTGCCCGGTCAGCCGCAGGTAGACGTCCTCCAGGGTGGGGCGGCTCACCCGCAGTCCCGGGATCTCCCCGTCGAAGCGGCGCATGAGTCCGGCGATCGTGCGGGTGGGTGTTCCGGTGCGTTCGCGACGCGGGGTGCCCGCGGGCTCCGTCCACTCGACGGTGGCCTCGGTGCCGTACCGGTCGCGCAGGGCCGCCGGTTCTCCCTCGGCCACCACCTGGCCCTTCGCCATCACCGCGAGCCGGTGTGCGAGTGCCTCCGCCTCCTCCAGGTAGTGCGTGGTCAGCAGGATCGTCGTGCCCTCGTCGGACAGTTTCCGGATCAGGTCCCAGAACCGGCGGCGGGCTCCCGGGTCGAAGCCGGTCGTGGGCTCGTCCAGGAGCAGCAGTTCGGGGCCGCCGATCACACCGAGCGCCACGTCGAGCCGTCGCCGCTGACCGCCCGACAGGGCCTTGATCCGGCTGGTCGCCTTCTCCTCAAGGCCCACCAGGACGATGACCTCCTCCGGGTCGCGCGGCTTCGCGTAGTAGCGCGCGAAATGCCGCACGGTCTCGCGCACCGTCAACTCGGCGGGCGCGGATTCGTCCTGCCAGACGATGCCGACTCGCGAACGCCACGCGCGCGTGCCCGTCGACGGGTCCGAACCCAGGACCGAGACATCACCCGCGTCCCTGGAACGGTTGCCCTGGAGGATCTCCACGGTGGTGCTCTTGCCCGCGCCATTGGGTCCGAGCAGGCCGAACACCTCGCCCCGCCGTATCCCGAGATCGATGCCGTCGACGGCGGTCACGTCCCCGTACCGCTTGCGCAGTCCTCGTACGTGCACTGCGAGTTCGTTCGCGTGTGCTGTCATGCCGTCGAGCGTCCCGCCGAAGCGAACGTTCCGGGACCACCGCGCGTACTTCCTTATGTCCATCGAACGGTGGACACGCGCGCGTGTGCGGCACAATGACCGTGCCCGGAAGGCCCCCTCAAGCTACGGAAACGGCGTGATGAGCAAGACGACAGTCAGGGAAGGCATCAGCACCGACTCCCACGACCAGGAAGGTGCCGAGGCCCCACGGTCCGTGGGCGGCGGTCGTTTCCTCGCCCTTCTGCTGGTGATCACGGGCGCGGCCGGACTGCTGGCCTCCTGGGTCATCACCATCGACAAGTTCAAGCTGCTGGAGGACCCGAACTTCACCCCGGGCTGCAGCCTGAACCCGGTCGTCTCCTGCGGCAACATCATGAAGAGCGACCAGGCCTCCGCCTTCGGGTTCCCCAACCCGATGATGGGCCTCGTCGCCTACGGCATCGTGATCTGCGTCGGCATGAGCCTGCTCGGCCGCGCCACCTTCCCGCGCTGGTACTGGCTGACGTTCAACGCGGGCACGCTGTTCGGCGTCGGCTTCTGCACCTGGCTGCAGTACCAGTCGCTGTACAACATCAACTCGCTGTGCCTGTGGTGCTCCCTCGCCTGGATCGCGACGATCATCATGTTCTGGTCCGTGACCTCGCACAACGTCCGCAACGGCTTCCTGCCCGCGCCGGGCTGGGTCAAGGGCTTCCTCGGCGAGTTCGCCTGGGTGCTGCCGGTCATGCACATCGGGATCATCGGCATGCTGGTCCTCACGCGCTGGTGGGACTTCTGGACCAGCTGAATTCCACCGGGCCGGCGGTGTTGTCAGTGGCGTGACATAGGGTTTTGGTCGTGGAGCCCGACCTGTTCACCGCCGCAGCCGAAGAACGCCAGGAGAAGGACCCGTCCAGCAGTCCCCTGGCGGTACGGATGCGCCCGCGCGTCCTCGACGAAGTCGTGGGCCAGCAGCACCTTCTGAAACCGGGCTCACCCCTGCGCAGACTGGTCGGCGACGGCGGGGGTCCGGCGGGCCAGTCCTCGGTCATCCTCTGGGGACCACCGGGCACAGGCAAGACGACCCTGGCGTACGTGGTCTCCAAGGCCACCGACAAGCGTTTCGTGGAGCTCTCCGCGATCACCGCCGGCGTCAAGGAGGTCCGCGCGGTCATCGAGGGCGCCCGCCGTGCCACCGGAGGCTTCGGCAAGGAGACCGTCCTCTTCCTCGACGAGATCCACCGCTTCAGCAAGGCCCAGCAGGACTCCCTGCTCCCGGCCGTCGAGAACCGCTGGGTGACGCTGATCGCCGCGACCACCGAGAACCCGTACTTCTCGGTGATCTCCCCGCTGCTGTCCCGCTCGCTGCTGCTGACCCTCGAACCGCTCACGGACGACGACCTGCGCGGACTGCTCCGCCGGGCCCTCGCGGATGAGCGCGGCCTCAAGGAGGCCGTCACCCTCCCCGAGGACACCGAGGAGCACCTGCTGCGGATCGCCGGCGGTGACGCCCGCCGCGCGCTGACCGCGCTGGAGGCCGCCGCCGGGTCCGCGCTCGACAAGGGCGAGCAGGAGATCACCCTCCAGACCCTGGAGGAGACGGTCGACCGGGCGGCCGTGAAGTACGACCGCGACGGCGACCAGCACTACGACGTGGCGAGCGCGCTGATCAAGTCCATCCGAGGCTCGGACGTGGACGCCGCGCTGCACTACCTCGCCCGGATGATCGAGGCCGGCGAGGACCCCCGGTTCATCGCCCGCCGCCTGATGATCTCCGCCAGCGAGGACATCGGCCTGGCCGATCCGAACGCGCTGCCGACAGCCGTCGCCGCAGCCCAGGCCGTCGCCATGATCGGCTTCCCCGAGGCCGCGCTCACCCTCAGCCACGCCACCATCGCCCTCGCCCTGGCCCCGAAGTCGAACGCGGCGACGACGGCGATCGGCGCCGCCATGGAAGACGTACGCAAGGGCCACGCGGGCCCCGTACCGATGCACCTGCGCGACGGGCACTACAAGGGCGCGGCCAAGCTCGGCCACGCGCAGGGGTACGTGTATCCGCACGACCTGCCCGAGGGAATCGCCGCCCAGCAGTACGCGCCGGAGGAGCTCAAGGACCGCGAGTACTACACCCCGACCCGCCACGGAGCCGAGGCGCGGTACGCGGACGCAGTGGAGTGGACCAGGAAGCACCTCGGTCGAGGGCGGTCCTGACCACCCTGTAGACTCCTCGAAGCGCTGCGTCCCGTGTCCGGCCTCTCTTCATCGAGGGCGTCGACATCACCAGAACGGGACATCCAGCCGGAGCCCTCACCGCGAGGCGGGGATTCCAGGAGCGTCGCGCACCGTCGAAGGTGTCGCGGGCAGCCCACCACCCTCCCGGATCTCCGGGAAACGGTCGGTGGGCCACTCGCGTGCTGCACGTATGTGCCCAGCACAGGGAGCGGCTGCCCCGCAGGTCCGACCGACCGGACCCGCAGGGTTTCCCTGGCTGCGGATTGCGACCTCCCCTAACCCTGGTGAAGCCGTATTCGCATCAGAAACATGAGGTGTTTGGTTCATGGCGAACCAGTCCCGCCCCAAGGTCAAGAAGTCGCGTGCCCTCGGCATCGCGCTGACCCCGAAGGCCGTCAAGTACTTCGAGGCCCGCCCCTACCCGCCGGGCGAGCACGGCCGTGGCCGTAAGCAGAACTCGGACTACAAGGTCCGTCTGCTCGAGAAGCAGCGTCTGCGCGCGCAGTACGACGTGTCCGAGCGCCAGCTCGTCCGCGCCTACGAGCGTGCCGCCAAGACGCAGGGCAAGACCGGTGAGGCCCTGGTCATCGAGCTGGAGCGTCGTCTCGACGCCCTGGTTCTGCGTTCGGGCATCGCCCGCACGATCTACCAGGCCCGCCAGATGGTCGTTCACGGCCACATCGAGGTCAACGGTGGCAAGGTCGACAAGCCGTCGTTCCGCGTCAAGCCCGACGACGTCGTGATGGTCCGTGAGCGCAGCCGCGAGAAGCCGCTGTTCCAGGTGTCCCGCGAGGGCGGCTTCGCCCCTGACGGCGAGACCCCGCGTTACCTCCAGGTGAACCTCCGCGCCCTGGCCTTCCGCCTGGACCGCGAGCCGAACCGCAAGGAGATCCCGGTGATCTGCGACGAGCAGCTCGTCGTCGAGTACTACGCCCGCTGATCACCCTCAGCCGGATGTAGCACCACCTGTGCGTCAGCCCGTCGTCTCCCCGCCCTTCCGGGTGGGGGAGGCGGCGGGTTTTCGCGTGTCCGGGGGGCCCGGCAGCCCGCGCGGCGGCGGCAGCGCACCGAGCAGCCGCGGCCGGGTGTGCCCGAGCGCCCGCCCCACCGCCGCCTGCCGGCCGAGCCGCGCACCGGCCCGTACGCACTCCTCGTACCGTTCGTCGCCCAGCCGTTCCCGGGCCGTCGCCTCGCACTGTTCGTGCGGGGCGTTGTAGTAGGCGGAGCCGAACAGCGGCAGGCCCACCGACGGCCACATCCGGGACGCGGAGCCCTGGAGGACCGCGGCTTCGGAGGCGTCGCCCTCCGCCGCCGTGATCAGCGCGAGCAGCTCCATCGCCAGGACCGTGCCGAGCAGGTCGTTGAAGACGTGGTTGATGTCCAGGCACTCGACCAGCAACCCCCGGGCCCCCGGCAGATCGCCCTCGGTCCAGGCCGCGTACGCCAGGACGTACAGCGCGTACGCGAGGGTCCAGCGCTCGCCGTGCTCCAGACAGACCCGGCGCACGTCCTCGCACAGCCGGACCGCGCCCGGCAGATCGCCCTGGAATGCCAGCGTCATCGCCAGCTCGACCTGGCCCATCAGGACGTTGCTGTTGAGCTCGCCGATCTCCTGATAGCGGTCGAGCGCCGAACGCAGCAGTGTCTCCGCGCGGGCCATGTCGTCGGTGACCAGGGCTAGACAGCCGGTGCGGTGCTCGGCATAGGCCAGCGCGAGGGGGTTGCCGCTGTCCTCCGCCTTCTCCCGGCACTCCGCGAGCGCGGCGAGCGCCGACGCCGTGTCGCCCTGGAGGATCGCCACATAGCCGAGCACCCACAGCGCCTTCAGCCGCGACCGCTCGTGCTCGGTGTCGAGGAGAACGGTCCGCTCCAGCCAGTGCCGCCCCTCCGACAGCCGGCCGCAGCCGACCCAGTAGAACCAGAGCGTGCCCGCGAGGTACTGGCCCAGATGACCGCCACCCGGCTCGGACAGGCACTGCTCCATCGCACAGCGCAGGTTCGGCAGCTCCGCCTCCACACGCGCGGCCACCTCGCGCTGCCGGGGCGAGAACCAGTCCAGCTCGCACCACGTGGCGAGCCCCATGTACCAGTCGCGGTGGCGCCGCCGCAGCCGAGCCGTGTCGTCCGTCGCCGCCAGCCAGTCGGTGCCGTACGCCCGGACCGTGTCCAGCATGCGGTAGCGCACACCCGCCCGGGTCTCCTCGCGGGTGACCACCGACTGCGCGAGCAACTCGCCCAGCACGTCGAGGATGTTGTCGGGATGCAGGCCGTCGCCCCCGCACACGTACTCCACGGCCTCCAGATCGAACTGCCCGGCGAACACCGAGAGCCGCGACCACAGCAGCCGCTCCTCCGGCGTGCACAGCTCATGGCTCCAGCCGATCGCCGTCCGCAGCGTCTGATGGCGCGGGAGCGCGTCGCGCCCGCCTCCCGTCAGCAGCCGGAACCGGTCGTCGAGGCGCATCAGCAGCTGCGCGGGGGAGAGCGTCCGCAGCCGTCCCGCCGCCAGCTCGACCGCGAGCGGGATGCCGTCCAGCCGCCGGCACAGTTCGTGCACGTCCGCGCGGTTGCCGTCATGGAGGGTGAAACCCGGTGTGCTCGCGGCGGCGCGGTCCGCGAACAGCTCGGCGGCCTCCCGCTCGGTCAGCGGCGCCAGCGGGAACAGCCGCTCGCCCTCCACCGCCAGCGGCCTGCGCCCCACGGCGAGCACCCGCAGCCCCGGCGCCCGCCGCAGCAACTCACCGACCAGCGAGGCACACGCGTCCACCAGATGCTCGAACCCGTCCAGTACGAGCAGGACTTGACGCTTCGACAGATGGTCGAGCAGCACCTGACGCGGCGGCCGGGAGGTGTGATCCGTCAGACCGAGGGCTTCGACCACCGCGTACTCGACGAGTTCCGCCTCCCGCACCGCGGCCAGCTCCACGCGCCACACCCCGTCGCGCGGCCGGGTTCTGGCAGCCGCGCGCGCCGCGAGGCGTGACTTGCCGACCCCGCCAAGACCCGTCACGGTGACCAGCCGTGCCGCACCGAGGGCCGCACCCAGTTGCGTGAGTTCGGCCGCGCGGCCCACGAACGCGTTGAGCTCCAGGGGCAGATTCCCGGCCCGGTGACCGCCGGCCCCCGCACCGGAACGCTGAGAACGTCGCATGGGGAACGGAGCGTACTCATCCGTAAGCACTCCGTACAATCGCTTCGTGCAACTCGGCCTCCGACGGGCGGCAATCCGGTACGGAGCCCCAGCCCCGGCGCGATAGGCTCGGGGGACGACTTTTCGATGTTTTCGATGTTGAGGCACGATCCAGGGAGCGGGTGCGCAGTGTCCGGTGGAGAGGTGGCCGGGATCCTGGTGGCCGTCTTCTGGGCGATCCTGGTCTCCTTCCTCGCGGTGGCACTGGCGAGGCTGGCCCAGACGCTCAGGGCGACCACCAAGCTCGTCGCGGACGTGACCGACCAGGCCGTCCCGCTGCTGGCAGACGCCTCCTCGGCCGTGCGCTCCGCACAGACCCAGATCGACCGGGTGGACGCCATCGCGTCGGACGTCCAGGAGGTCACGTCGAACGCGTCGGCGCTCTCCACGACCGTCGCCTCCACCTTCGGCGGCCCCCTCGTGAAGGTCGCGGCGTTCGGCTACGGCGTGCGCCGGGCCATCGGCGGCCGCCGCGAGGACGCGCCCGCCAAGCCCGCGCGACGTACCGTGATCGTGGGCCGCACCGTCCCGTCGGCGCGACGGGGAAAGCGGAAGAAGGACTGACGCAGCGATGTTCCGCCGTACGTTCTGGTTCACCGCGGGCGCAGCCGCCGGTGTGTGGGCCACCACCAAGGTCAACCGCAAGCTCCGGCAGCTGACGCCCGAGAGCCTCGCGGCCCAGGCAGCCAACAAGGCACTCGAAGCGGGCCACCGCATCAAGGACTTCGCACTCGACGTCCGCGACGGAATGGTCCAGCGGGAGGCCGAACTCGGCGAGGTGCTCGGGCTGAACGCCGATCCCGAACTGCCCTCCCCGCGGCGCGTCGCCGCCATCGAGAACAGCAACGACCCGAAGTACAGCAAGAACCCGACGTATGTCGAGAGGTCGACGTACTCGTACAACCGGAATGAGGACCACTGATGGAGTCGGCCGAGATTCGTCGCCGCTGGTTGAGCTTCTTCGAGGAGCGCGGTCACACCGTCGTCCCTTCGGCGTCGCTCATCGCGGACGACCCGACTCTGCTCCTGGTCCCGGCCGGCATGGTGCCCTTCAAGCCCTACTTCCTGGGTGAGGTCAAGCCGCCGTTCGACCGTGCCACCAGCGTCCAGAAGTGCGTCCGTACGCCGGACATCGAAGAGGTCGGCAAGACCACCCGGCACGGCACGTTCTTCCAGATGTGCGGCAACTTCTCGTTCGGCGACTACTTCAAGGAAGGCGCCATCAAGTACGCCTGGGAGCTGCTCACCAGCCCCCAGGACAAGGGCGGTTACGGCCTGGAGCCGGAGAAGCTCTGGATCACCGTGTACCTGGAGGACGACGAGGCCGAGCGCATCTGGCACGACGTCGTCGGCGTGCCCAAGGAGCGCATCCAGCGCCTCGGCAAGGCGGACAACTACTGGTCCATGGGCGTCCCGGGCCCCTGCGGCCCGTGTTCCGAGATCAACTACGACCGCGGCCCCGAGTTCGGCGTCGAGGGCGGCCCGGCCGTCAACGACGAGCGGTACGTGGAGATCTGGAACCTCGTCTTCATGCAGTACGAGCGCGGCGAGGGCACCTCGAAGGAGGACTTCGAGATCCTCGGCGACCTCCCGAGCCAGAACATCGACACGGGCCTCGGCCTGGAACGCCTCGCCATGATTCTGCAGGGCGTGCAGAACATGTACGAGATCGACACCTCCATGGCCGTCATCAAGAAGGCCACCGGGCTGACCGGTGTCGAGTACGGCGCCGCCCACGGATCCGACGTCTCGCTGCGCGTGGTCACCGACCACATGCGGACGTCCGTGATGCTCATCGGTGACGGCGTCACCCCGGGCAACGAGGGCCGCGGCTATGTACTGCGCCGCATCATGCGCCGCGCCATCCGCAACATGCGTCTGCTGGGCGCCACGGGTCCGGTGGTCAAGGACCTCGTCGACACCGTCATCGAGATGATGGGCCAGCAGTACCCGGAACTGGTCACCGACCGCGAGCGCATCGAGAAGGTCGCCGTCGCCGAGGAGAACGCCTTCCTCAAGACGCTGAAGGCCGGCACGAACATCCTCGACACCGCCGTCACGGAGACCAAGGCCGGCGGCGGCCAGGTCCTCGCCGGCGACAAGGCCTTCCTGCTCCACGACACCTGGGGCTTCCCGATCGACCTCACCCTGGAGATGGCCGCCGAACAGGGCCTCTCCGTGGACGAGGACGGTTTCCGGCGCCTGATGAAGGAGCAGCGGGAGCGCGCCAAGGCCGACGCCAAGTCCAAGAAGACCGGCCACGCCGACATGGGCGCCTACCGCGAGATCGCGGACGCCGCCGGCGAGACGGACTTCATCGGCTACTCGGACACCGAGGGCGAGTCCACGGTCGTCGGCATCCTCGTCGACGGCGTCTCCTCGCCGGCCGCCACCGAGGGCGACGAGGTCGAGATCGTCCTCGACCGCACCCCGTTCTACGCCGAGGGCGGCGGCCAGATCGGCGACACGGGCCGCATCAAGGTCGACACCGGTGCCATTGTCGAGATCCGCGACTGCCAGAAGCCGGTCCCCGGGGTGTACGTCCACAAGGGCGTCGTCCAGGTCGGCGAGGTGACCGTCGGTGCCAAGGCCCAGGCCGTCATCGACGTACGCCGCCGCACGGCCATCGCCCGTGCCCACTCGGCCACCCACCTCACGCACCAGGCCCTGCGCGACGCCCTCGGCCCGACGGCCGCCCAGGCCGGTTCCGAGAACCAGCCCGGCCGTTTCCGCTTCGACTTCGGCTCCCCGGCCGCCGTGCCCACGGCCGTCATGACGGACGTCGAGCAGAAGATCAACGAGGTGCTCGCCCGCGACCTGGACGTGCACGCCGAGATCCTGAGCATCGACGAGGCCAAGAAGCAGGGTGCCATCGCCGAGTTCGGCGAGAAGTACGGCGAGCGCGTCCGGGTCGTCACCATCGGCGACTTCTCCAAGGAGCTGTGCGGTGGCACGCACGTGCACAACACCGCCCAGCTGGGCCTGGTGAAGCTGCTCGGCGAGTCGTCGATCGGTTCCGGCGTACGGCGTATCGAGGCCCTGGTGGGTGTCGACGCCTACAACTTCCTCGCCCGTGAGCACACGGTCGTCGCCCAGCTCCAGGAGCTGATCAAGGGACGTCCGGAGGAGCTTCCGGAGAAGGTCTCCGCCATGCTCGGCAAGCTGAAGGACGCCGAGAAGGAGATCGAGAAGTTCCGCGCCGAGAAGGTGCTGCAGGCCGCCGCCGGTCTCGCCGGGTCCGCCAAGGACGTACGCGGTATCGCCCTGGTCACCGGTCAGGTGCCGGACGGCACGGGTGCCGACGACCTGCGCAAGCTGGTCCTCGATGTCCGCGGCCGCATCCAGGGCGGACGGGCCGCCGTGGTGGCCCTGTTCACCACGGTCAACGGCAAGCCGCTGACGGTCATCGCCACCAATGAGGCCGCCCGTGAGCGGGGCCTCAAGGCCGGTGACCTGGTGCGTACGGCCGCCAAGACCCTCGGTGGCGGCGGTGGAGGCAAGCCGGACGTCGCCCAGGGCGGTGGCCAGAACCCGGCCGCCATCGGTGACGCCGTCGACGCCGTCGAACGCCTCGTGGCCGAGTCGGCCAAGTGAGCGAGGGCGAGCGGGTCATGCGCCGCGGCCGCCGTCTCGCCATCGACGTCGGGGACGCCCGGATCGGGGTCGCCTCGTGCGACCCCGACGGGATCCTCGCCACTCCGGTGGAGACCGTGCCGGGACGCGATGTCCCCGCCGCCCACCGGCGCCTGAAGCAGCTCGTCGAGGAGTACGAACCGATCGAGGTCGTCGTCGGACTCCCTCGCTCCCTCAAGGGGGGCGAGGGCCCGGCCGCGGTCAAGGTCCGTGCCTTCGCGCAGGACCTCGCCCGGGGGATCGCACCCGTGCCGGTGCGCCTCGTGGACGAGAGGATGACCACAGTGACGGCCAGTCAGGGACTGCGCGCCTCGGGCGTGAAGTCCAAGAAGGGCAGATCGGTCATCGACCAGGCAGCGGCCGTGATCATCCTCCAGCAGGCACTGGAGTCCGAACGGGCGTCAGGTACATCTCCGGGCGAGGGCGTCGAAGTGGTCATCTGATCGCGGTACGGTAACGTTCCGCGCGATGCGGTGGTGTTCGAATAACCTCCGCACAGGAGAGAGGCGGACGGAAGCCGAGCCACAGCCACCGCGACCGCCGCCTCGCGGCTCTAGGGGATCGATGACTGAGTATGGCCGGGGCCCAGGCTCCGAACCGTGGCATCCGGAGGACCCGTTGTTCGGGGACGGCGGATGGGGAGGACAGGAGGCCAACACGGCCCAGTCCCCCTACGGCGGCCAGCCGCAGCACCACCCGCAGGAGCCGCAGCAGCAGTACGGCGACTGGGGATCCGCCCAGCAGGCCGGCTACGACCAGGGCCAGCAGCAGTACTACTCCCAGGGTCAACAGCAGCAGTACGTCCAGGATCAGCAGTACGGCGGTCAGGCTCCGCAGCAGTACAACAACGGCCAGGGCGGGCAGGGGTACCACGACCAGGGTGGTCAGCAGTACAACGGCGGTCAGCAGTACGGTGACGGCCGGCAGTACAACGATGGTCAGCAGTACAACGGTGGCTGGGACAACACGGGGCAACAGCACCAGCAACACCAACAGCAGCCGCAGCAGCCCCAGGTCCCGTACGGCGTCGATCCGAACGATCCCTACGGCGGCCGGCCCGCCGCGTACGGCGGTCAGCAGTCCGACTACTACGGAACCCCCGACGCGTATCCGCCGCCCGAGCCGCCGAGCCGCCGGGGAGTCGAGGCGGAGCCGCCGCAGACCGACTGGGACCCGGGTCCCGACCAGGGCGAGCACGCGTTCTTCGCTGGCGGCAACGACGACGATGACGACGACCTCGACGACGATGCCAAAGGCCGTCGGCGCGGGAAGGCCGGAAAAGGCGACAAGGGCAACAAGGACAAGGACAAGGGCGAGAAGAAGAGCCGGGGCGGCTGCGCCTGTCTCGTCGCGGCGCTCGCCCTCACCGGAGTGGTCGGCGGTGGCGGCTATTTCGGCTACCAGTTCTACCAGGATCGTTTCGGCTCGGCGCCGGACTACGCGGGCGACGGCACGAGCGACCAGGTGACCGTCGTGATTCCCAAGGGCGCCTTCGGATCGGTGATCGGCCAGAAGCTGAAGGCGGCGGGAGTCGTCAAGAGTGTGGACGCCTTCGTGTCGGCCCAGGGGAAGAATCCGGACGGCGCCAAGATTCAGGCGGGCTCCTATCTGCTCAAGAAGGAGATGTCCGCCGAAAGCGCTGTCGCGCTGATGCTCGACCCCAAGAGCCAGAACAACCTGGTCGTCAGGGAAGGCCAGCGGAACGTCACGGTCTACGAGGCCATCGACAAACAGCTGGGGCTTTCCAAGGGCACCACCGCGGATGTCGCCGAGAAGAAGTACAAGAGCCTCGGACTCCCGGACTGGGCGAACAATGACAGCGACATCAAGGACCCGCTGGAAGGATTCCTCTACCCGGCGACCTATCCCGCCGCCAAGGGAATGAAGCCCGAGGCGGTCCTGAAGGAAATGGTGTCCCAGGCCAAGACGGAGTACGCCAAGTACGACTTGGAGGACAAGGCCAAGGAGCTCAACCTGAACGATCCGTTGCAGGTCGTCACGGTTGCGAGCCTTGTCCAGGCCGAAGGAATCACGCACGAAGACTTCAAGAAGATGGCCGCCGTCGTCTACAACCGCCTGAAGTCGACGAACGATGTCACCAACCAGAAGCTCGAATTCGACTCGACCTACAACTACCTCAAGGGTCAGAGCAAGATCGATATTGCGACGAGTGAGATCCGCAACTACGACGACCCGTACAACACGTACTTCTACAAGGGTCTTCCGCCCGGGCCGATCGGAAATCCGGGTGCCGACGCGATGAAGGCATCGGTGAGTCCGGACGGCGGCGCGTGGATGTTCTTCATCTCCATCGACGGGAAGAAGACGGACTTCACGAAGACCCTGAGCGAGCACGAGAAACTGGTTAAGGAATTCAATGCACGGCGCAACAAGGACTGACGGAGACCGGAAGCGTCGAGCCGCCGTACTCGGTTCCCCGATCGCCCATTCCCTTTCCCCGGTGCTGCACCGGGCCGCGTACCAGGAATTGGGCCTCGACGACTGGTCGTACGACCGTTTCGAGGTCGACGAGGCGGCGCTGCCGGGATTCGTCGGGAAACTCGGTCCCGAATGGGCCGGGCTGTCGCTGACGATGCCGCTGAAGCGGGCGGTCATTCCGCTGCTCGATGAGATCAGCGAGACCGCGTCCGCCGTCGAGGCCGTGAACACGGTGGTGTTCACCGAGGACGGACGGCGTCTCGGCGACAACACCGACGTCCCCGGGATGGTCGCCGCACTGCGCGAGCGGGGGATCGAGCAGGTGGACTCCGCGGCGATCCTCGGGGCGGGCGCCACCGCCTCCTCCGCACTGGCCGCCCTCGCGCGGATCTGCACGGGCGAGGTCGTCGCATACGTCCGCAGCCAGGCGCGCGCCGCCGAGATGCGGCAGTGGGGCGAGCGGCTCGACGTAGAGGTGCGTACGGAGGACTGGGCGGACGCGGAGCATGCCCTGCGCGCTCCGCTCGTCATCGCCACCACCCCGGCGGGTACCACCGATGTCCTCTCCTCCGTGGTCCCCGAGCGGCCCGCCACGCTCTTCGACGTGCTGTACGACCCGTGGCCCACCGCACTGGCGGCGCGCTGGTCGGCATACGGAGGAGCCGTCGTCAGCGGCCTCGACCTGCTGGTACACCAGGCGGTGCTCCAGGTCGAGCAGATGACCGGGCGCGCGCCGGCCCCGCTGGACGCCATGCGGACAGCGGGCGAGAAGGCGCTCGCGAGCAGGTAGGACGGGCCTATACGATTCGGCTTTCGGTTCCGCAGGGGGCGGAACACGGGGGAGCCGGGGGGCTGATCCATGCACGTGACGCTGGCGTCGTGGAAGTCGGAGATATTCGAGGGAGTGCTGCGCTTCCTGCCGGACTGGGTGCAGATCGCGGTGCTCTGCCTCGTGGTGGCCGTCGTACTCGCGACCTGGGCCTACAAGCTGAAGCGCAAGCTCGCGTACCGGCGGGCGGTACGCGCGGGGCAGCCCGTCCACGCGGCGGCGCAGTACGGGCAGGGCCGCGGCGCCGACTACCTGGGGTCCTACGCGCCCCCGACCCGCCAGGACGACGCCACGACCTGACCACGTCGCCGTCCGCCTGATGGACCTGCGGCGGGGCGGACGGCGCGGACGTGGGAGGATCGTTACCGGCGGGCCAGGGCCGCGCACCCGGTCGCGCCGTCGCCGTACGCGAGGACGCGCGTACGCAAAGGCAGTACGCAGTACCCAGGGCGCGAGCATGAGGAGCACCGTTGAGCAGGTTGCGCTGGCTGACCGCGGGGGAGTCCCACGGTCCCGCACTTGTCGCGACGCTGGAGGGACTTCCCGCCGGCGTGCCGATCACCACGGAGATGGTGGCGGACCACCTGGCCAGGCGTCGCCTCGGGTATGGACGCGGCGCGCGCATGAAGTTCGAGCGCGACGAGATCACCTTCCTGGGCGGCGTACGGCACGGTCTCACCCTGGGCTCCCCGGTCGCGATCATGGTGGGCAACACCGAGTGGCCCAAGTGGGAGCAGGTCATGGCGGCCGACCCCGTCGACCCGCAGATCCTCGCCGAACTGGCCCGCAACGCTCCGCTGACCCGGCCCCGCCCCGGTCACGCCGACCTCGCCGGTATGCAGAAGTACGGCTTCGACGAGGCCCGGCCGATCCTGGAGCGGGCCTCCGCGCGGGAGACGGCGGCCCGGGTCGCGCTCGGCGCGGTGGCGCGTTCGTACCTGAAGGAGACGGCGGGCATCGAGGTCGTCTCGCACGTCGTCGAGCTGGCCGCCGCGAAGGCGCCGTACGGCGTCTACCCGACCCCCGCCGATGTGGAGAGGCTCGACGCCGATCCCGTGCGCTGCCTCGACGCCGACGCGTCGAAGGCGATGGTCGCGGAGATCGACCAGGCCCACAAGGACGGCGACACGCTCGGTGGCGTGGTCGAGGTCCTCGCGTACGACGTGCCGGTGGGCCTCGGCTCGCACGTGCACTGGGACCGTCGGCTCGACGCCCGGCTCGCGGCGGCGCTCATGGGCATCCAGGCCATCAAGGGTGTCGAGGTCGGCGACGGCTTCGACCTGGCGCGGGTGCCCGGCTCGAAGGCGCACGACGAGATCGTGCGGACGGACGAGGGCATCAAGCGGACCTCGGGTCGCTCCGGCGGCACCGAGGGCGGCCTGACGACCGGCGAACTCCTGCGCGTACGGGCCGCCATGAAGCCCATCGCGACGGTGCCGCGCGCACTGGCCACCATCGACGTCGCGACCGGTGAGGCGACCAAGGCGCACCACCAGCGCTCGGACGTGTGCGCGGTCCCGGCGGCCGGCATCGTCGCCGAGGCCATGGTGGCGCTGGTCCTCGCGGACGCGGTGGCGGAGAAGTTCGGCGGCGACTCCGTGCCCGAGACGCGGCGCAACGTCGAGTCGTACCTCCAGAACCTGGTCGTGCGGTGAGCGCTCCGCGCGTGATCCTGGTCGGCCCCATGGGGGTCGGCAAGTCCACGGTGGGTGCCATGGTCGCCGAGCGGCTCGGCTGCGCCTACCGGGACACCGACGACGACATCGTGGCCGAGCAGGGCCGCACCATCGCGGACATCTTCGTGGACGAGGGCGAGCCCGCCTTCCGCGCGATCGAGAAGCAGGCCGTGCGGCAGGCCCTGGCCGGACACGACGGCGTACTCGCACTCGGCGGCGGTTCGATCCTCGACGCGGACACCCGGGCGCTGCTGGCCGGACAGCCCGTCGTGTACCTCTCGATGGACGTCGAGGAAGCGGTGAAGCGCACGGGTCTGAACACGGCACGGCCGCTGCTCGCCGTCAACCCGCGCCGGCAGTGGCGCGAGCTGATGGACGCCCGCCGCCACCTCTACACCGAGGTCGCGGCCGCCGTGGTGGCCACCGACGGCCGCACCCCCGAAGAGGTCGCCCAGGCGGTCCTCGACGCACTGGAGTTGAAGACCGCATCTTCCGGGGGACAACCCCCGGACCCCCGGCAGGAGGACAAATGGCGGACCAGGTGACAAGGATCCACGTCGGCGGCACGGCGGGCACCGAGCCGTACGAGGTCCTGGTCGGCCGCCAACTGCTCGGCGAGCTGGGCGCGTTGGTGGGGGAGCGGGCCAAGCGGGTCGCGGTGATCCACCCCGAGGCGCTCGCCGAGACCGGTGAGGCGCTGCGGGCCGACCTGGCCGGGCAGGGCTTCGACGCCGTCGCCATCCAGGTGCCCAACGCGGAGGAGGCCAAGACCGCCGAGGTCGCCGCGTACTGCTGGAAGGCGCTCGGTCAGTCCGGCTTCACCCGCACGGACGTGATCGTCGGCGTGGGTGGCGGGGCGACCACCGACCTCGCCGGATTCGTCGCGGCGACCTGGCTGCGCGGAGTGCGCTGGATCGCCATCCCGACCACCGTGCTGGCCATGGTGGACGCGGCGGTCGGCGGCAAGACCGGCATCAACACCGCCGAGGGCAAGAACCTCGTCGGCGCCTTCCACCCGCCCGCCGGTGTGCTGTGCGACCTGGCGGCCCTCGACTCGCTCCCGGTCAACGACTTCGTGTCCGGGCTCGCCGAGATCATCAAGGCCGGCTTCATCGCCGACCCGGCGATCCTCGAACTCATCGAGGCCGACCCGCAGGGCGCCCGCACCCCCGAGGGACCGCACACCGCAGAGCTCATCGAGCGCTCCATCAAGGTCAAGGCCGAGGTCGTCTCGTCCGACCTGAAGGAGTCGGGGCTGCGCGAGATCCTCAACTACGGGCACACCCTGGCCCACGCCATCGAGAAGAACGAGCGCTACGAGTGGCGGCACGGCGCGGCGGTCGCGGTGGGCATGCACTTCGCGGCCGAGCTGGGCCGGCTGGCGGGTCGTCTCGATGACGCGACCGCGGACCGGCACCGCACGATCCTGGAGTCGGTCGGGCTGCCGCTGAGCTACCGCTACGACCAGTGGCCCAAGCTCCTGGAGACCATGAAGGTCGACAAGAAGTCCCGCGGCAACCTCCTCCGCTTCATCGTCCTCGACGGCCTGGGCAAGCCCACCGTCCTGGAGGGTCCCGACCCGGCAGTGCTTCTCGCCGCCTACGGGGAAGTGGGCGAATAGCCCCCTCCGGCGACACTTGGTCTGATTTGCCTTGTGCGGAGGGGCACTTCGGACCGTCCCCCGCCGTTCACCAAACGGCGGCCGGGGACGGTACCGTTCGGTAGGGAGTGGGGCGGGTGCCCCGCTCCCAGCGCCAATTGCCTGCGGCGAATGAGCCAAAGACACGAGACGGAGTGGCACCGGATGCAGCACGCAGTGGGGTCTCCGCTGCCGCCGCCCCACCAGCCGGGGCACGGACCGGCCGCCGGCTGGTCGCCGGCCGCACAACACCCGGGACCGCACCACCCGGGCGCGCACCCGGGTTCCGCGCCTCTCGGCGCGCCCCAGGGTCCGGCCCCCGTGGGCCCACCGCCCGGTTTCGCCGGAGCGCCCACCGGGCCCCCCGCGCCCCATCCGCCGGGCCACGCGCCCGCCCCGCATCACACGGTCCCGCACCACGCTCCCGCCCCGCCGACGCCGGACACCACGGGCCACGTACAGCTGCCGCCGGGCGGTCCCGTCCCGATGCCGAGCGCGCCGCCCGCCGCCGGCACGCCCGATCCGACGTCCACCACCCTCGCCGTCCTGCTCATCGGACCCGCAGGCGCCGGCAAGACCAGCGTCGCCAAGTACTGGGCCGACCACCGCAGGGTGCCCACGGCGCACATCAGCCTGGACGACGTACGCGAATGGGTGCGCTCGGGCTTCGCGGACCCGCAGTCGGGGTGGAACGACCACTCGGAGGCGCAGTATCGTCTCGCCCGCCGCACCTGCGGCTTCGCGGCCCGCAACTTCCTGGCCAACAACATCTCCTGCATCCTCGACGACGCGGTCTTCCCCGACCGTCCCGTCGTCGGCCTCGGCGGCTGGAAGCGGCACGTCGGTCCCGGCCTGCTGCCGGTCGTCCTCCTGCCGGGCCTGGAGATAGTCCTGGAGCGCAACGCCGAGCGCTCCGGAAACCGCCGCCTCACCGACGAGGAGGTCGCCCGCATCCACGGCCGCATGGCGGGCTGGTACGGCTCGGGCCTCCCCATCATCGACAACTCCCAACTGGACGTCCCCCAGACGGCCCGAGTCCTGGACGACGTACTGGCAAGGTCGATCGCGAGTCCCCCGCAGTGGTAGAGAACGCTTCGTAGCGAACTTTCAAGAGGGGGCTGCCCCCAACTCAGTCAAGGGGCGCGGGGAACTGCGCGACAAGCCCCCACCCACCCGCACCCGGCACACAACCTCCGGTCGCACCCCGCTCCCCGTCCGGCCCCCCCACTCGGCCTCCCCAACCGGCGCCAACCCAGCGAAGCTCATACGCTCGGGTCATGTCAGAGGCGTACGCGGCCCGCCGCGACCGGCTGAGAGAGCGCTGCACGGCAAGCGGCAGCGCGACCGCGCTGATCTCCCGCCCCGCCAACGTCCGCTACCTCGCGGGCGTGGCCCCCCACGGCGCCGTTCTCCTGCTGGGCAAGACCGAGGACCTGCTCGTGTACGGCGGTCCCCCCGAAACCCCGCTCGACGAGGGCAGGCCGGACGAGGCCCTCCGGGTGCACACGCTGCCGAGTCCCGGAGGCGACCCCGCCGTCGCCGCGGCGGACCTCGCCTCGGCCCAGGGCGCCGACTCCCTCGCCGTCGAGGAGCACCACCTGACCGTGACCCGGCACCGGGCGATCGGCTCGGTGGCGCCCAGGCTCCGCCTCGGAGACCTCGGCGCGGCCGTCGAGCAGCTGCGTGTGATCAAGGACGAGGAGGAGATCTCCTGCCTGCGCATCGGCGCGGAGATCGCCGACCAGGCGCTGAGCGAGCTCCTGGAGTCCATCCTCGTCGGCCGCACCGAACGCCATCTCGCCCTGGAACTCGAACGCCGCCTGGTCGACCACGGGGCGGACGGCCCGGCCTTCACGACCTCGGTCGGCACGGGGCCGAACTCCGGGCACCGCGGTCACCGGCCCACCGACCGCCGGGTCGAAGAAGGAGATTTCCTCTCCGTCTGCCTCGGCGCGACCTACCGCGGCTACCGCTCCGAGATCGGCCGCACCTTCGTCATCGGGACCTCGCCCGCCGACTGGCAGATCGAGCTGTACGACCTCGTCTTCGCATCCCAGCGCGCCGGCCGCGAGGCTCTCGTACCCGGCGCCGCCTACCGTGACGTGGACCGCGCGGCCCGCCAGGTTCTCGACTCCGCGGGGTATGCGGACGGCCTTCCTCCGCTGACCGGACACGGTGTGGGGCTCGAAATCGACGAGGACCCGCAGCTGGCCCCCGCGGCCATGGGTAAACTGGACGCTTGCGTGCCGGTCACCGTCGAACCGGGGGTCCACATCCCGGGCCGGGGCGGTGTCCGGATCGATGACACGCTCGTCGTGCGCCCCGAGGCGGACGGCGGACCCGAGCTACTCACCATTACGACCAAGGAGCTGCTCGCGCTCTAGCTTCCCGCTGTGCGCGTGTTCCGGGGTCGTCCACGTCAGTCCAGGAGATTCCGCAACCGTGGCTTCCACGAACGACCTCAAGAACGGCCTGGTGCTCAAGCTCGAAGGCGGCCAGCTCTGGTCCGTCGTCGAGTTCCAGCACGTCAAGCCCGGCAAGGGCCCGGCCTTCGTGCGCACCAAGCTGAAGAACGTGCTTTCCGGCAAGGTCGTCGACAAGACGTTCAACGCCGGCGTCAAGGTCGAGACGGCCACTGTCGACAAGCGTGACATGCAGTTCTCGTACATGGACGGCGAGTACTTCGTCTTCATGGACATGGAGACCTACGACCAGCTCATGGTCGACCGCAAGGCCGTCGGCGACGCCGCCAACTTCCTGATCGAGGGCTTCACCGCCACCGTCGCCCAGCACGAGGGCGAGGTGCTCTTCGTCGAGCTGCCGGCCGCCGTCGAGCTGGTCATCCAGGAGACCGAGCCGGGTGTCCAGGGCGACCGCTCCACCGGCGGCACCAAGCCCGCCACCCTGGAGACCGGTTACCAGATCCAGGTCCCGCTCTTCATCACCACCGGTGAGAAGATCAAGGTCGACACCCGTTCGAGCGACTACCTCGGCCGGGTGAACAGCTAACCGTGGCTGCCCGCAATACGGCCCGCAAGCGCGCCTTCCAGATCCTCTTCGAGGGGGACCAGCGCGGCGTGGACGTCCAGACGGTCCTGGGTGACTGGATCCGGCACTCCCGGACCGACACCCGGCAGCCGCCGGTGAGCGAGTACACCATGCAGCTCGTCGAGGGCTACGCGAAGTACGCGAAGCGCATCGACGAGCTGATCTCGCAGTACGCGGTGAGCTGGACGCTCGACAGGATGCCGGTCGTCGACCGGAACATCCTGCGGCTGGGCGCCTATGAGCTGATCTGGGTCGACGAGACCCCGGATGCCGTGGTGCTCGACGAGGCCGTGCAGCTCGCCAAGGAGTTCTCCACGGATGAGTCGCCCGCGTTCGTGAACGGTCTGCTCGGCCGGTTCAAGGAGTTGAAGTCGTCGCTTCGGCGCGACGACGCCTGAACCTGGGCTCAGCGCGCCGCACGGTTCGATGTGACGTGCGGGTCGTGGGGGCTGGTCGCGCAGTTCCCCGCGCCCCTTCGGGGCGCTCCCGTACGCAACGAGGCTTGACGAGAGAACGCCGCAGGGCCCCAGCATCGCGCTGGGGCCCTCCGGCGTTCCGTACCTCCAAGACGTCCTCTGCGGCCCGCAGAAAGCCGCCGGGGGGGGGGGGGGGGGGGGCGCGGGGGCCCCCCCCCCCCCCGCGGCGCGGACGAGGTAGGCGGGGACCCCGGGCGCGGCGGGGGCGGACGTGCGGGGCCGGGGGCCGG
>NZ_JBITFQ010000045.1:0-74413 GCF_044456225.1 Streptomyces sp. NPDC050988
CTTCCGCCGCGCCATGGTCACACCCCACAGAAGACGGGATCACATACCTCTCCACCGTGCCACAACACGATCTTTCTGCAAGGACCCCTAAAAGCCTGCGGGTCACCGTGCGCCTGAAGGGCCCTCCGCTCCCCGCGCGCCCAAAAGACCAGCAGGGCACCGCCGCCTGAAAGGCCCGCCACTCCCCCGCGCGCCCAAAAGACCAGCTGCTCACCGTGTCCCAGGAGACGGGGGCCTCAGTCGAGGACCCTTGAAGCGCCCACCGGCAGGTCCCACAGGTTCTCCCTCGCCAGACCTGCCTTCTCCCATGCCGTGCGTACGCGGGTCAGGGGTTCCAGGACCGGTTCTGCCGAGAGGACGAAGGTGGCCCAGTGCATGGGGGCCATGCGGTGGGCGCCCAGGTCCTGGGTGGCTCGGACCGCGTCCTCGGGGTCGCAGTGGACGTCGCTGAGCCACCAGCGGGGGTCGTACGCGCCGATGGGGAGGAGGGCGAGGTCGATACCGGGGTAGCGGGCGCCGATGCGGGAGAACCAGTGGCCGTAGCCCGTGTCGCCGGCGAAGTACACGCGTCGGCCGTCGGACGCGGTCAGGACCCAGCCGCCCCACAGGGTGCGGCAGGTGTCGTGGAGGCTGCGCTTGGACCAGTGGTGGGCCGGTACGAGGTCGAAGCGGACCCCACCCAGTTCGGCCGCCTCCCACCAGTCCAGCTCGGTGACGTGCGAGAAGCGGCGGCGCCGGAACCAGCGGCCGAGCCCGGCCGGGACGAACACCGGGGTGTCGCGCGGGAGTCGGCGCAGCGTCGGCGCGTCCAGGTGGTCGTAGTGGTTGTGGCTGATGACGACCGCGTCGATGCGCGGCAGCGCGCTCCAGGCCACGCCGACGGGCGTGATCCGGGCGGGAGTTCCGAGGATCTTGCGGGACCACACCGGGTCGGTGAGCACGGTGAGACCACCGATCCGGACCACCCAACTGGCGTGTCCCGCCCAGGAGACGGCGACGGTGCCCGCGTCCACCCGGGGCAACGGACCCGGCTCGTACGGAAGTCGGGGAATGTCGGCGAGTCCCTCGGGCCCGGGCCGCAGCGCGCCCTCGCGGGCGAACCGGGCGAAGCCGCTCAGGCCAGGCAGCGGGGCGGTCAGCCGGTCCGCGAACGAGCGGGGCCAGACGCGGCGTTCGCCGAGCGGACGGGGTTCGGTGACAGGGGTTTCGACGGCGGGCGCGAACGAGGCTGGGGGCAGTGAGGAGGAAAGGGGCGAGGGCGGAGGGGAGGTCGACGCCGGATCTTCGGCGTCCGTGGTCGTGGTGGTCGTGGTCGACTCGGACTGCTGCGTCATCGAGGGGACTCCCGTCGCCGAGCGTCATCGTCATCGCGGAGATCGGCGAGTACCGAGCCCAGCAGACTCAACGCGCGTTCCACATGCGGCAATTCCAGAGGTTCCGGTGACGAGAGAGACGCCATCCGCTCCTCGTGGGTTGTGCCGAGGAACGGGCCGGTGGCCAGGCGCACGCGCAGCGCGCCGAGGTCGTCGCCGAAGCGGTGGCCGCCGGGCACGGGCATGCCGAGGCGGTCGGTGAGGAGGTCCTCCAGTTCCTGGGCGTCGCCGACACCGCGCGCGGTGAGCGCGGAGCGCAGCGGGCCGAGGTCCGCGTACACGTGGCGGCCCGCGCGCGGGGGCCGGGCGAGGGCGCCCGCGGCCACGAGGGCCTGGTGCGCGGCGGTGGCCACGCGCGCGTGCAGGCGTACCGACGCGGCGAGGCGGTGCGTGATGTCGTCGGGCTCGGCGAGCGCGTACGCGGCCGCCGCGGCGACCGGGGCCGCGATCCGGGCGTCGAGCGCGGTCAGCACGTCGAGGACGCGGTCCCGCAGCCGGACGCCCATGTCGTTGGCGGGGAAGCGGGCGATCGCGGCGGGCCAGCCGGGCGGCAGGAAGGGGCCGGCGAGGTCGGCCAGGACCGTGACGTGCTCCGGCAGCATCTCGGCGGGGCTCAGGAACACGGTGTCGTGCGGGTCGTGCAGGGTGTCGCGCCAGGTCTCGTCGCTGACCACGTGCAGCCCCTCGCCCACGGCCGCCTCGATGGCCTCGTGGACCACCTCGGGCGGCGCGACGGTGGCGGTGGGGTCGTCGGCGACGGACAGGACGACCAGTCGTGGGTCGCCGCCTTCGGCGCGTACTCGGCGCACTGTCTCCAGGAGGGCGTACGGGTCCGGGACGCCTCCGCACTCGGCCGGTGTCCCCACGTGGAAGACGGATCTGCCCAGCAGACGTGCCTGCGGCGCCCACCAGGCCGCGCAGGGGCGCGGGACGAGGACGTCGCCGCCGAGCGCGGCGGTCAGCGCGAGGAGGAGTGCGGGGGCGCCGGGCGCCGCGGCCGTCCGGTGGCGGTCGGCGGACAGTCCGCGCCGGGCCCAGTGGGCGAGGGCGGCGTCCAGGAGCGCGGGTCCCCCGCCGGTCGGTTCGGTGTGCGCGCCCGTCGCGGCGGCGGCGAGTCCGGGCGGCACCGGCAGGTCCTGGCCGGGGAGCGGTGGGCCGTAACGGACGGGGCCGTGGCCTTCCGGATCGGTCCGCCGCATACGTGCCTCCGCGCAGTGATCCGTGGACCGGCCGTCGTTCCGTGGACCGGGCCTCCGTGGATCGCGGATCCGTGGACGCCGGTCCGTGGTCCGTCGTGGTTCCCACGGTGCCTGTCGTGCCCCTGTGCTTCGAGTACCCAAGGCTCTGCGTACCCAGTGGATCGCGTGGCCAACTCAGCCTTTCGAGGACGACTCCCGGCGGCGCAGTCTGTGGACGGCGGCACCGGCCGCGCCCGCGATGAGGACACCGCCCGTGACCAGGGCGAGGGTGGAGTCGGTGAAGGTGCCGCCCTCACCCGCGTGCACCCCGTGCTGGACCGCGGCACCTTCGTCACGGGATCCGCCGTCACGGGACGGCTCTCCACGGGACGCGTCTTCACGGGATCCGCCATCACGAGGACCCTCTTCGCGGGAACCCTCATCGCGGGAACCGTCGTGGGAGTCCTTGCGGGAGGAGCCCGCGCCGGAGGAGTCCTCGCCGGAGGAGTCCTCACGGGACGCCGAGAAGGACGCGCTCCACTGCTTTCCCTGGCCACCGGGCGCGGCCGGGCACGTGCCGTCGACGCTCCAGTCGGAGCCCTTGCCGACCGCGTCGTCCATGCCGGTCCCACCGTCCTTGTCGACCGAATCGGGCCCGCCCTCCTCGAAGTTCGCGGCGGGCGCGATTCGAGCGGTGCCGGTGTAGGCAGGGCCGCCCTCGGCGTCCTCCTTGCCGTCGTCGCCGCCGTCCTTGTTCAGCTGGACGGTCCCGTGCTCGAAGGCCCGCGAGGTGGCGTCGATGGTCTCGGGTGCGGGACCGCCCGTCGGTTCGCAGGCCACGGAGACGGTGACCGTGCCGCCCGGGGCCACGGTGCGGGGGCTGACCTCCGCCCCCGGGTTCTCGGCGGCCGCCACGGTGGTGCCCAGGGCGACGGCGGTGAGGGCGGTGGCGGACAGGACGCGGACGGTACGGCGCATGGGCTCGGGCTCCTTCGGCCGGCGGCTGGGGACCCCCACGCCCATGGACGGCGGCGGAGGCGGGGCACGACCGACATGCCCCGCAGCCCATCAGAGCCCGGCCGCCGCCCGGGCGCGCGCGGCCGGACACCATTCGTGCCACGCGGACGCCCGAGCGGGTGACACCGACGGACGCCGCACCGGTTCGGTCCGGCTTCGGTCCGGCTTCGGTCCGGCTTCGGTCCGGCTTCGGTCCGGCTTCAGTTCGACAGCGAGACCAGCTCCTGTTCCAGGCCGCGGCCGCGTGAGTCCACGAGGGCCGAGGCGACCTCGGAGAGTTTGCGGTTGGTTCCCTGCGAGATGCGGCGCAGGACCTTGAAGGCCGCGTCCGCGTCGCAGGCCAGCACATGCATGACGATGCCGCACGCCTGGTCGACGACGGGGCGGGTGCGCAGCGCGGCGCCGAGCTGGTCGAGTTCGGTGAGCGCGGCGCGGTAGGAACGGTCCCGTACGAGACAGGTCGCGGCGAGATCACCGAGGGCGCGGGCGGGTCCGTGCGGGGCGTCCTCCAGGCCGCCCGCGCGGAAGCTGTAGAGGCTGAGCGTGACCGTCAGACCGGCCCGGCGGAAGGGAAGGGTGACGCTGGAGCGCACGCCCGAGTCGAGCGCCATGGCCCGGTACTGCGGCCAGCGCTCCTCGCGCAGCAGGTCGCCCGACTCGACGGGCTCACCGCGTTCCAGTGCGGCCGGGATCGGGCCCTCGCCGGAGCGGAGCTGCATCGACACGAGCGCGGCGAGGTCCGGGTGGGTCACCGAGGCCGGCCGCTCCGTGCCACCGTCGGAGACCGTGGTGCCCGCGCCGCAGCAGTCGGTGGTGCAGCGGACGGCCTGCTCGGCGAGTTCCGACAGCCGACGACCCGGAAGTGCAGATTCCGGGGATGCCGACCCCCGGGGGCCCAGATGTTCCGTATCCGGCATACTTCGCGCCTCCTCTTTCCTCCGCCTTCCCGGTCACCTGCGGAGAAAACGGGATCGAGGCGTCCCGCCACGGCCTCCCCGGACGCGGGCGTGAGAAGCTACGTTCGTCGCATGGCGCAGACAGAGGAATTCGGTGAGGAACTTGCGGATTTCGTGCGCCGTGTCGCGGAGCTGAAGGCGGCACGATCCGTGCCCCACGACGATCTGCCCACCGTGCTGGACACGGCGATCTTCGAACTCGACCACGTGGCCGACCAGTTGTGGCCGTGGTACGAGCGGCTGACGGCCACCGGCGCCGCGAACACGTCCTCCGTCGACCGTCAGGAGCAGCAACTCCTCAAGGCGATCTTCCAACGGCTGCCGCTGCCCGTCGCCCTGATCGACCGTGAGACGGTGGTCCGCAGGCTGAACTTCGCGGGAACCAACTTCACGGGCGTCAGGGCGGGTTACGCGACGGGCCGCCCGCTCAGCGGCTTCCTCGCGCACGCGGACCGGGCCGCGTTCCGCTCACAGACCGCGGCGGTGGCACGCGGTGACGGCGACCGCAGCCTCACGGTCCATCTCCAGCAGCGCCCCGCCGCTCCCGTCAGGGCGACGCTCACCGCGCTGCGCCCGAGCGGCGAGCCGCGTACCACCGTACTCGTGGTGCTCCAGTCCGCCGGGTCACGGGCACCGTCGGCCGGGGGCGGGCCGGGCCCCGTGCCGGACCTCGGCGAGACGACACGGCACGCGGCGCTGATGGACCTGCTGGACGCGATGACCACGGCACTGCTGAGCGAGCCCGCCGGCACCCGGGCCGCCGTGCTGGAGCGGGCGGCCCGGGTGCTGCACGGGCGGTTCGCGGACTGGGTGGTGGCCGACGAGGGGGCCGCACGGCTACGCCGTACGACCGTCCTCGGACCACCGGACCAACAGGACGTACGAGTTGAGGACCTGGAGGCGCAGGACCCCGCCGCGTGCCCCCTCGTCGTCGAGGCGGCACGCGGCGGTTCCACGGCCCTCCAGGTACGCCCGGAGGACCCGGACGCCTTCGGCCGTGACGCCTCCGACGCCCCCGTCCTGGTCCGCGCGAACGTCACGTCCCTCCTCTGCGTCCCCCTCACCCTCGACCTCGACGGTACGGTCCAGGGCGTCCTCACCCTCTTCCGCACCGGGCCCCGCCTGGCCTTCTCCATGGCGGAGGCCCAGACGATGGACATGATGTCCCGTCACATGGCCCTGGCGCTGAGCAACTTGGGGCGCCCCTGAAAGGGGGGCGGGGAACTGCGCGACCAGCCACGACCGGCCCGCAGCCGTCCACGACGCCCAGTACCCCGCCCCCAACCGCCGGGGGTCTACCCGACGTCGTGCAGAACCTGCTCCCGCAACCGGCTGCAGCACCGGCTGATCAGCCGAGAGACATGCATCTGCGAGATCCCGAGCTGCTCCGCGATCCGGCTCTGCGTCATGTCCGCGAAGAACCGCATGTACAGGATGGCCCGTTCACGCTCGGGCAGCGCCTCCAACCGAGGCTTGACCGCCTCACGGTCGATGACGATGTCGAGCGCCGGATCGGCCGAGCCGAGCGCGTCGCTCAGCGAGTATCCGTCCTCGCTGCCCGGGAGTTCGGCGTCGAGCGAGAGCGCGGTGAAGCTCTCCAGGGCCTCCAGACCGTCGCGTACGTCCTCCTCGCTCATCTGCGCGTGCTCGGCGACCTCGGCGACGGTGGGCTGTCGGCCCGGGATGGTCTGGGAGAGGTCCTGGCGGGCGAAGCGGACGCGGTTGCGCAGGTCCTGGACCCGGCGAGGCACGTGCAGGGTCCACATGTGGTCACGGAAGTGACGCTTGATCTCACCCGTGATGGTGGGTACGGCATAGCTCTCGAAGGCGTTGCCGAGTTCGGGGTCGTAGCGGTCCACGGCCTTGACCAGGCCCATGGCCGCCACTTGCCGCAGGTCGTCGTAGTTCTCGCCACGGTTGCGGAAACGGCCTGCCAGGCGGTTCGCCATGGGCAGCCAGGCCTCGATGATCTGTTCCCGGAGGGTGTCGCGCAGCTGGCCCGGAGGCAACGAAGCGAGCCTACGGAAGTCCTCCGCGGTGTCCGGGGCGTCGTCGTGGGGGTGCTTGGCGCTCGCGTGAGTTCGCATGGTGCGTGCAACTCCCTTGAGTGGTGCCTTGGTTGGGCGGTCACCGTGGGAGCGCACCCCGAACCGGACGGGCACACCCGTGGTGGGGGGATACACCACTCCCACGGACGTGCCTCCTGTCCGAAGCACTGTGTCTTCGCCTGCCCCTCGACTTCCCGGGCAAACGCGCCTTGTCCGGCTCAGTGGCTCAGCGTGGCGCCGTCGGTCGCGCCGGGCCGCTGAGCGGGCGCGGGCGGAGCCGGAAGCGGCCAGTCCTCGTTCGGGAGCAGCCATTCCTCGTAGCGGCCGAGTGCCAGGACGACGCCGAGCATCAGGACCGGAATGATCACAGCGAGCACCGCCATGGTCCTGTCCTTCCCCAAGGGGATCACAGTGGAGGGCGGAGACCGGGTCTCCCGCTCTCGGGCGGACAAACCCCCTGCGCACGAGCCGGTGCCCGCGCCACTGCGAACCCCCGGCGCAAACCCTCCGTGTCGATGTTCGACAGACGGGTACGCGAGGGTCCACCCCCGAACATCTGGAGGGACACATGGAGCGAGGCAGCAACCGCCTCAGCGTCCACCGGGACGAGGAGATGAAGCACGAACTGCAGGGCCTGCTGAGGTCCGGCCGTCCGACCCGCATGGAGGACTGGCACGATCCGGAGCCGATCGCCGACGACGATCCGCCGGTCGCCGGCGGCCCGGTGACACCGGGCTCGGGCCGGGGCTCGGTGGCCGCCGTACGCCTCGATCTGGCGCGTCACCTGGGCCGTACGTCGTTCCCCGCGGGTCCCCGTGAGCTGATCGGGGTCCTGCGGGCCCAGTACGCGCCGGACACGCTCGTCGCCGCGGTGGAGCGGCTGCCGGGCGGCACGCGCTACGCCAACGCCCAGGAACTGGCCGACGCCGTCGTGCGCTCCGCCGAGAGCGGGGCCGAGGCGCCCGAAGGGCCGGCGCCGGACGCATGACCTGCCGTCTCAGGGGTACTGCGGGCGACATCACGCCGGCGTAGCCGTACCCCTTCGCCGGGGAACGCAGGAAGGCCCACAGCCATGGCTGTTTTCGTGAGGGAAGTCATGACGCCAGGCGTCGTCTCGGTCCGCCCGGACGCCTCGCTCGTCGAAGCCGCCCAGCTCATGCGGGCCCAGGACATCGGCGATGTCCTGGTGGCGGGCGACCACGCTCTCATCGGCGTCCTGACCGACCGCGATATCGCGCTGCGCGCGGTCGCGAACGGTGTCGACCCGCTGACGGTGAGCGCGCAGTCGGTGTGCACGCCCGATCCGGTCGTGGTGGGCCCGGACGACGGAGTGGCGGCGGCGGTCGCGCTGATGCGCGACCACGCCGTACGCCGGCTGCCGGTCGTCGAGGACGGACAGGCGATCGGCATGGTCAGCCTGGGCGACCTGGCCATCTCCGAGAACCCGGAGTCGGCCCTCGCTGAGATCAGCCGCGCCGCCCCGGACGGTCACCGGGGCACGGCCCCCGCGTGACCCGGACAGACCCCGTGCCCCGAACGGACCGCCAGAACCCGCGGCCGGAGACGAGAGCACAGGCCGCGTGACGGACCGCGCGGCCGGAAAGGACGTGGAGGACCCATGCGCATCGCGTTCCTGATGGCGCCGGAGGGCGTCGAGCAGATCGAACTCACCGACCCCTGGCACGCCGTCCACGACGCGGGCGGCGAACCCGTGCTGCTGTCGACGAAGCCGGGGCAGATCCAGGCGTACGACCACCTCGACAAGGCGGACGTGTTCCCCGTGCAGCAGGTCGTGGGCGACGCCTCGGCCGACGCCTTCGCCGGTCTGGTGCTGCCGGGCGGCGTGGCCAATCCGGACGCGCTGCGCATGGACGAGCAGGCCGTGTCGTTCGTCCGGGACTTCTTCCGGCAGGGCCGTCCGGTCGCCGCGATCTGTCACGCCCCGTGGACGCTCATCGAGGCCGACGTGGTCCGCGGCCGCACCCTCACCTCGTGGCCGAGCCTGCGTACGGACATCCGCAACGCGGGCGGCACCTGGGTCGACGAACAGGTGGTCGTCTGCGAGGCCGGACCCGCGACACTCGTCACCAGCCGCAAACCGGACGACCTCAAGGCCTTCACCGAGGCGTTCCTGCCGGAGTTCCTGAAACGGCGCTGACCACAGCCCGTGGAGGTGCCGCGACCACGGCCTGTAGAGAGGGCAGACGCCCGGGAACCAGGGCCTATGCCCGTTCAGCAGAGCCGGCACCCTTTCGGCGAGGCCGCCGTCCCTCAGCAGGGCCGGCCGCGGGCGTCACCGGCTCGCGTCCGGATGCCTCTCCCGCGCCCCCGCCCGTGTCCGGCCCAGGGCGACCGGGCGGCGCGGGTTGCGGCGCAGATACTCGCCCTCCAGTTCCGCCATCCGGACGTTGTGCGTGCGCAGCGCGTCGTTCGAGCCGTGCAGCAACGTGTCGTGGCGGGTGCGATGGATCGTCTCCAGCTCTTTCATCAGCTGCTGATCGTCCAGGCTGCCCGGGTCGACTCCGGTCATGGCGCTACCCCGATCGTCGTGTCTCCCTCCACACTACGAACACCCGGGGCACAACGCGCCCCAAAGGGGCGCGGGGAACTGCGCGACCAGCCCCATCCGACCCGCGGACAACGAACGCCCCCCCCAGTCGCCTAGCGAACCCGTTCCACCCGCCGCTCGTCCCACACCGGCTCCGCCGACTCCCGCACCCGCCCATCGCTGCCGAACACCAGATACCGATCGAACGAACGAGCGAACCAGCGGTCATGAGTGACCGCGAGAACCGTGCCCTGGAAAGCCTCAAGACCCTCCTGAAGCGCCTCGGCCGACTCCAGGTCGAGGTTGTCCGTGGGCTCGTCCAGAAGCAGCGCCGTGCAGCCCTCCAGCTCCAGGAGGAGAATCTGGAAGCGAGCCTGCTGGCCACCCGAGAGCCGGTCGAACCGCTGCTCGGCCTGGGCCGTCAGCTCGTACCGCCGCAGCCGCGACATCGCCGCCCCACGGTCCTGGGAGTGCTCGGTCCACAGGATGTCGAGCAGGGGACGCCCCTCCAGCTCGGGATGGGCGTGGGTCTGCGCGAAGTGGCCGGGCACGACGCGCGCGCCGAGCTTCCACTCCCCCGTGTGCGTGACGTCGCCGCCCGCGAGGAGCCGCAGGAAGTGCGACTTGCCGGAGCCGTTCGAGCCGAGCACGGCGACCCGCTCGCCGTAGAAGACCTCCAAGTCGAAGGGTTTCATCAGCCCGGTGAGTTCGAGCCCCTCGCAGGTCACGGCCCGTACGCCGGTGCGGCCGCCGTGCAGGCGCATGGTGATGTCCTGCTCGCGCGGCGGCTCGGGCGGCGGTCCCGCCTCCTCGAACTTGCGGAGCCTGGTCTGCGCGGCCTGGTAGCGGGAGGCCAGCTCATGGCTGATGGAGGCCGCCTGCCGCAGGTTGAGCACCAGCTTCTTCAGCTGGGCGTGCTTCTCGTCCCAGCGCCGCCGCAGCTCCTCGAAGCGGGCGAAGCGTTCGCGCCGTGCCTCGTGGTACGTGTCGAAGCCACCGCCGTGCACCCAGGCGTCGGCGCCGGCCGGCCCGGGCTCGACGCTCACGATCTTCTCGGCGGAGCGGGCGAGCAGCTCCCGGTCGTGGGAGACGAACAGGACCGTCTTACGGGTCTCCCGCAGCCGCTCCTCCAGCCAGCGCTTGCCGGGGACGTCGAGGTAGTTGTCCGGCTCGTCGAGCAGCAGCACCTCGTCGGTGCCGCGCAGCAGTGCCTCCAGGACGAGCCGCTTCTGCTCACCGCCGGAGAGCGTGCGCACCTCGCGGAACTGCGCCTTGTCGTACGGGATGCCGAGCGCGGCCGTGGTGCACATGTCCCAGAGGGTCTCGGCCTCGTACCCCTGCACCTCCGCCCAGTCGGAGAGCGCCTGCGCGTAACTCATCTGGGCGGCCTCGTCGTCGACGGTCATGATGAGGTGCTCGGCGCGGTCGACGGCCTGGGCGGCCTCCCGGATCCGCGGCTGGGCGACCGACACGAGCAGGTCCCGTACGGTCGACTCGTCCCGTACGGATCCCACGAACTGGCGCATCACGCCGAGCCCGCCGCTCACCGTGACGGTGCCGCCGTGCGGCTTCAGCTCGCCGGAGATCAGCCGCAGCAGTGTCGTCTTCCCGGCTCCGTTCGGCCCGACCAGCGCGACCGCGGCCCCCTCGCCCACCCGGAAGGACACATCGCCGAGCAGCGCCCTCCCGTCGGGAAGGTAGTACTCCAGGTGCGCGGCTTCCAGATGTCCCATGGTTGGGCATTGTCCGGGGTGTGCGGGGCGCGCGGCAAACGGGTTACGCGACCGACGGACCGGAGCGGCCGACCGGAGGTGCGGTCGAAGCGGCGGTCGGAGCGGCGGACCCTCGCGACGGCCGGAGGACAGACAGGTCACACAACCTGATCTCGTCGGACCGACATGCGCGGCAGAGCCGTGTCTGGGTACACGATGGTGCATGACCGCAGACCTGGATCTCACCGTCACCGGACCCGGCCACGCCCTGCGCGACCGGCTGCTGGCCCTCGACTGCCGCATGTTCGAAGCCGTTGCGGCGCGGCACTGGCCGGGCGCCGACCCGCTGCTGCCGAAGCTGAGCCACAGCGCGAACCACGGTCTGCTGTGGTTCGGCACGGCTGCGGCGCTCGCGGCGACGCGTTCACCGCGGGCCCGCCGCGCGGCCGTCCGCGGTGTCGCCTCGCTGGCTCTGGCCTCGGCCACCATCAACACCCTCGGCAAGCGCTCGGTGCGCCGCCCGCGCCCCCTGCTGGACGCGGTGCCGATCGTCCGGCAGCTGAAGCGTCAGCCGATCACCACCTCGTTCCCGTCGGGGCACTCGGCGTCGGCGGCGGCCTTCGCGACGGGCGTCGCGCTGGAGTCCCGTCCCCTGGGCGCGGTGGTGGCCCCCGTGGCCGCCGCGGTCGCCCTCTCCCGTATCTACACGGGCGCGCACTTCCCGAGCGACGTGCTCGTGGGGGCGGCGTTCGGCGCGGGCGCCGCCTTCGCCGTGCGCGGCCTGGTGCCGACCCGCGACCAGCTGCCCCCGCCCGGCCGTCCGCGCGCGGACGCGCCCGCGCTGCCGGACGGGGAGGGCCTGGTCATGGTGGTCAACAAGGCGGCGGGCAGCTCGGACCGCGTCCGCGCCCTCGGTGACGCCCTGCCGCGCGCCGAGCTGGTGGAGTGCGAACCGGCCGATCTCCGGGCCGAGTTGGAGAAGGCGGCGGCCCGCGCCGAGGTGCTGGGCGTCTGCGGCGGCGACGGCACGGTGAACGCCGCCGCCACGGTGGCCCTGCGCCACCGCCTCCCGCTCGCCGTGCTGCCCGGCGGCACGCTCAACCACTTCGCGCAGGACCTGGGCGTGGAGGACGTACGCGATCTGAGCCAGGCCCTGCAGGAAGGCGATGCCGTACGGGTCGATGTGGGCCTGTTCTCCGCCGCCGGCACGGAGGGCTACTTCCTCAACACCTGCAGCCTCGGCGTCTATCCGGAGCTGGTGCGCGAGCGGGACCGCTGGTCGAAGCGGATCGGCGGCTGGCCGGCCGGAGTGGTCGCGACCCTGCGCGTGCTGCGCGCCGACCGGCACCCCCTCAAGGCCGAACTCAGCGGCAAGGAGCACCCGTTGTGGCTCCTGTTCGCCGGAAACGGCACGTACCACCGGATGGGTCCGGTGCCCGCCCGCCGCTACGACCTCGCGGACGGCCGCCTGGACGTCCGGGTCGTGCACGGGGGGCGTTTCCCTGCCGTACGCCTTCTCGCGGCGGCCGTCGCCGGGCCGCTCACCCGCTCCCCCGCCCACGCGGCGGTCCGCGTCGGCGCGCTCCGCGTGGAGGGCGTCGAGCCCGGCACCCTGCTGGCGTACGACGGTGAAGTCACCACGGTGGAGGGCGAGGTGACGCTGCGGAAGCTCCCCGAGGCACTGACGGTGTACCGCCCGCTCCAGCAGCGACGCTGACCACGCGCCACCCGCCCCCCATTTCCACCATCCGGCATCGAGTCCATATATCAAGACGCGGGTCTCATCATTCGACATGGCGGCGTACGGTGACACGTATCGCTCGCGGAGCAGCTCCGCAGGCCCGGTCCGAGGGTTACGAGGGAATGGGGACGCCATGTCGAAGGAGACCGCCGTCTACACGCACGGCCACCACGAGTCCGTGCTGCGCTCGCACACCTGGCGCACGGCAGTGAACTCGGCGGCCTACCTCCTCCCCTCGCTGAAGCCGCACATGAAGATCCTGGACATCGGCTGCGGGCCCGGGACCATCACCGCCGACCTGGCGGAACTTGTCCCGGACGGGCACGTCACCGCCGTCGACCACGCGCCGGGCATCCTGGACCGGGCCCGGGCCACGGCCGCCGAACGGGGCCTGGAGAACGTCGAGTTCGCGGTCGCGGACGTCCATGCGCTGGAGTATCCGGACGACACCTTCTGCGTCGTCCACGCACACCAGGTGCTGCAGCACGTGGGCGACCCGGTGCGGGCGCTGCGCGAGATGTACCGGGTCACGAAACCGGGCGGCTTCGTGGCCGTCCGGGACTCGGACTACGCGGCGATGACCTGGTACCCGCTGTCGCAGGGCATGGACGACTGGCTGGACCTCTACCGGCGGGTGGCGCGCGCGAATGGCGGCGAGCCGGACGCCGGGCGGCGCCTGAGGTCCTGGGCGCTGGCGGCCGACTTCACCGACGTCACCAGCTCGTCGAGCACTTGGTGCTACGCCACCGCCGAGGAGCGCGCCTGGTGGAGCGGCCTGTGGGCGGACCGTACGGTCGCCTCCGCGTACGCGGACCGCGCCGTCGAGGGCGGCCACGCGACGGCGGAGCAGCTGAACGCGGTCTCGGAGGCATGGCGGGAGTGGGGCCGGCAGGAGGATTCCTGGTTCTCCGTCCTGCACGGGGAAATTCTCTGCCGGAAACCGGCCTGAATTCCTTGATTCGGGAAACCCGGCCAGCAGGAGGTAATAAACTATGGTTCCCATCCTGCTGGTACTGCTTCTGGCGCTCATCCTTTTCGGCGCCGGATTCGCGTTGAAAATCCTTTGGTGGATCGCACTGATAGTGATCGTGGTGTGGCTACTGGGATTCCTGGTGCGCGGCACGAGCGCGAGCGGTTCCAGGGGCCGCTGGTATCGCTGGTAGTTCTGCCGGCATTTCCGTACCCACCGGTGGTTCTACTCCCTGGGAAGTAGCGGTCCGAGCGGCCCGAGGTCCAGATTCAGGTCCTCGGGCCGCAACCCGTAGCGGTCGCGCAGTTCGGCCATGCGGTCGTCCAGGAGCATCAGCGTGAGACCGATCCGCTCCTCCTGGTCCTCCGCGAGATCCCCCGTGTCGAACCGGCGCAGCGCCTGCCGCTCCATCAGCTGCCGCAGCAGCTCGACCACGGTCAGCACCAGCTTGACCAGGTCCTGCTCCACGGTGTCCGGATCGAGATCCAGCCGGTTCCGCGGGGCACTCCCGGCGGTGTCGCCGCTCAAGTCGCTCAAGTCGCTCACTCCAACTCCCTCCAGGGCGAGGGGACCTGTTCGTTCACCGAGCTGATGAGCGCGTTCAGATCGATGCGTACGAGATCGACGTCCGCGATCCGCAGCGTGAGGTCGCCGGTGATGACGACCCCGCCCGCGAGCAGCCGGTCGAGCAGGTCGACGAGAGCTATCTCCCGGCGTTCCACGACGGTCACGAGTCCTCCCCGCTGAACGAGTACGCCGCCCACGGCCCGGTGAGTTCGACACGGAGTCCGGGAGAGTCGTCCTTCGTGCGGTCCACCAGTTCCACGAACGCCTCGGATTCCGAACGCGGCACCAGATAGGCGGCGTTGAGCACGTTCCGGCCGGACGCTTGGGAGAGCGCCGCGTTCTGCGGCGCGTGGATCCGGGTGTCCTCCGCGTACCCGGAAAGGGTTTCGTGCAGTCGGCGCGAGAATTCCTCGGCCTGTTCCCATTTCTCCTCGTGCGCCCTGTGCCGGCCGCGCCGCTGTCGCAGATAGTCGCGCCCCGAAACGGGTTTGGCAGGAGAGGGTGCCGGCCGGGCCGCCGAATTCCCGGCGGATTCCGTGCTCTCAGAAGACTCCGGGGATGCAGGCGATTCCACGTAGACTTTCACTCCCCATTCGACCCGCCCGTCGAGCCGGTCGAGCGTGCGCAGGAAGGTCTCCTCGCGCTGTTCCATCATCGTGCGGACGCCGCTGTCGTCCAGGAACACGGTGGCGAGCCGGAGCGGCAGCGGCGAGGTGACGACGGTGAGCGCGTCGATCACGTTCTGGTGCGCCCGCGCGGTCGCACTGAGCCAGTCCAGGTCCTCCAGATGGGCCCGCAGCGGCCTCTCGGCGAAGTCCTCCTCCGGCACATGACCCACCACGGCGACGAGGCCGTGGTGGGTCAACTGCTTGGGCGGGACACCCGCGACGCCCGTCAGCTGCGCCGACAGTGGCGTGCCGAAGGGGCGGCAGACGGCGTAGACGTAGCGCAGACCACTCATCCCTGAGCTTCCTCCTCCGTGGGTTCGCGCTCGCGCGCGGGGGCGACCTCACGACCGCGTTCCAGTTCGGCGACGTGCGCGCGCAACTCGGCGTTCTCCCGTGAGAGTTCGTTGCGGCGCGCGTTCGAGGACAGCTCCGGGTCGGACTCCCACCAGTCGATGCCCATCTCCTTCGCCTTGTCGACGGAGCACACGATGAGCCTCAGTTTGATGGTGACCAGCTCGATGTCGAGCAGGTTGATGCGGATGTCTCCCGCGATCACGATGCCCTTGTCGAGCACCCGTTCGAGGATGTCGGCGAGGTTGGCACTGCTGCCCTGCTGGCCGTAGGGGTCGGGGAAGCGCTGGGCCGTGGTCATCGGCGGCTCCGGGGTTCGGCGGCCTCGGCCTCCTCTTCGTCCGCTTCCTCCTCGGGCACGTCCTCGTCCTCCGCGTACGCGTCGTGCTCGTCGTCGTACGCCTCCTCGTCCTCCTCCTCGTACTCGCCCTCCGGGGCCTCCTCGTCCTCGGGAACCTCCTCGTCCTCGGGGAGTTCGTCGGCCGCCTCGGTCTCGTCGGCGGCTTCGGTCTCCTCGCCGTCGTCGAGTTCCTCGGACGCCCCGGTGTCGTCGGCCTCCTCCTCCGCGAGCGCGTCCTCGTGGGTGACGACCACTTCGCCGTCGCGGATCTCGCCGCGCCAGCTGTCGCTCGCCTCGCCCTTGAGCGTGATGAAGCGGGCGAAGTTCTTGAGGTCGAGCCGGGCCCTGCGGCCCTGGGCGCGCCAGATGTTGCCGGTCTTCTCGAACAGGCCCTTGGGGTAGTACTCGATGATCAGCAGGACCCGGGTGAGGTTGTCGGCAAGGGAGTGGAAGGAGACGACACCCTTCGTCGTGCCCTTGGCGCCCTCGGACGTCCAGGAGATGCGGTCGTCCGGCACCTGGTCGGTGGTCTTCGCCTTCCAGCTCCGGTTGGACCAGAAGATCTTCATCTGCCAGTCGGAGGTGGTGTCGTCGGCGCGGTTCGCGCTCTTGACGCCCTTCGCGAAGGTGCTGAAGTCCTGGAACTGGGTCCACTGGTCGTAGGCCGTACGCAGCGGCACACCGACGTCGACGTACTCGAGGATGACCGTGGGCTTCTTGCCCGCGCCGCCCTTGCGCTTGCCCTTGCCGCCGGTCAGGTTCTTGAACGCGCCGACGACGCTGTCCTTGGCCCGGCCCGCGCCGAGTTCCACGGCGGACCTCAGCGGCCCCTTGCCATCGGCCAGCTTGCGGCCGCCGTCGAGGGCCAGCTTGGCGAAGCCCGGGCTGTTGCCCTCGGCGATGTCGTTGAGCTTGCCCGTCGTCTCGCCGAGCTTGTGCCCGACGCCGACCAGCAGCCGCTGGGCCTGGGCGGCCAGATACGCCTGGACCTCTTCCTTGAGCCGGTCGGCCGCCGCGCTCTGGGCGACGGAGGTGAGCGGGTTGTCCTTCGCGTGCTTGGTCGCGTGCTTGGTCGCGGATCCGAGGGTGTCAGTCATTGTCTCCGCCTCCCCTCGGCAGCCGGCCCCGCGAGGCGCTGCGCCCGGCGGTCTTCGCCGCGGCCGTCTTCTTCGCGGGAGCCTTCTTCGCGGCCCTGGCCGCTGTCTTCTTGGCCGCCGTCTTCTTGGCCGGGGCCTCCTTGCGGGGGCTCCGCTTCTCGGCGGCCTTCTTGGCGGGCGCCTTCTTCGCGGCCTTCTTGGCCGGGGCCCTCTTGCGCGGCCGCGGCCGTTCCTCGTCGCCGACGTCCTCGGCCCTCTCGGCGGACTCCCGCTCCGCGCCGTCGTCCTCCGTGGGCTCCGTGGACTCCGAGGGCTCCGAGGGCTCCGGGTCGCGTTCGTCGTACTCGTCGTAGTCCTCGTACTCGTCCTCGGGCTCGTCCTCCCGGTCGCCACGGGACGTGCCGCCGACGCCGGGCACATCCGGAACCACGCCCGAGAGCTGGTCCCGTACCTGCGCGGTCCGTCCGTGCAGCCGGTCGGCGAGACCCTCGATCTGCCGCTCGACGAGAGCTCCGGACGCGGCCTTGCCCACGCCTCGCAGGTCCTCGCGCAGCTGGTCCCCGATCTCCTTGAACTGCGGGTTGTTCTGCAGCTGCCCGGACACCAGATCCGCGAGCGCCCGCGGGCTCAGGTGCATCCGCTTGCCGGCCACCATCGTGCCGACGGCGAACGCCAGTTTCATCTTCTTGGTACGCCCGAGGACGTATCCGGCCCCTACCGCGAGGCCCAGTCCCAGTCGATTCATCGTGTAGTCCCGTTGTTGCCTGTTCCGGTGCCCCTGGTCATGGCGATCTCCAGCCTGTCCAGGAGCTCGTCCTCCATGCGGTCGAACTCCGCGTCGTCGATCTCGCCCGCCTCAAGGCGCTGCTCGAGGCGAGCGAGATCGGCGCGGACCGCCGCCGGGTCGTAGTACTGGCGCTCTGCCTCCGCCACTACCTGTTGGATGGCCCAGAGGCTGCCGCGAACGGGGGCGAACGGCAGCAGCAGGACCTCTCCGATCAGCCCCATGTCCTCGGCTCCTTTGTCTCGGCTCTCTCGGCTCTCTCGGCCCTCAGTGGTGTGTCTCTGCGGGCTCGGACGGCCCGGGTTCGACGAAGCTGTAGGGCGGCAGCGGCCCGTGGAGCCGCACCTCCAGATGCGGTTGCGCCTTGCGGAACTCCTCGACCGCGGCGATGAAGTCCTCGGCCGACGCGCGCTCCACGAGGAACGACAGGTTGGCCAGCCACCCCGTGGACTCCGGTCCGACACTCACCGCGGCGGCGACCGGTTCCAGGGCGCGCTGAAGCTCGGCGGCGTCCTCCGCCTCGCGGTGCTGCACTGCGGCGACCACGACCTCGCCGAGCCGCAGCTTGTCGTCGTAACTGCCGCCGCCCGCCTGACGGTTGGCCTCGGTGAGCGACCGGACCTCGGGATTCTCGGACATCACCCGGTGCAGTACGGCCTCTTCGTCGTGCGTGGCCTTGACGTTGTACTCGACCTTGCCCGACAGCGCCTCCAGGCGCTCCTTGAAGTGGTCGGCGCGCTCGGCGAGCACCCCGGCCACGGCCGCGTCGTCCGGTGAGACGCTGCCGAACCGCATGGGCAGCACCGCGGCTGCCGCGCCGGTCTCGGCCAGCACGTTCTGGTGGGCGAGCAGGTCCCTGCGCTTGGGCCGCAGCCCTTCGGGCGCGTCGCTGACGACCGCGGCGAGGTCGCCCTCCTTGATGATGCGCACCTGCCGGGCCGGCTCGCCGACGCCTTCCATGCCGTCGGGGAGCGAAGGATGCGAGCCGGACGTGATGCCGTAGACGTACGTACTCACTCCTGCTCCTCCTTCCGGCGTGCCGCGGTGGACTTGCGGGCGCGCGGCCTGGACTCGGTCTGGCCTTCCTCGCGGGCCTCCTTGAAGGCACCGGAGATCGTCTCGGCGGCGCCGGACAGCGCCCCCTTCGACTTGCCGCGCGCGCCGGACTCGGTGATCTCGCCGACCAGGTCGGGGAGTCCGGGGCTGCGCTTGGGGCCGGCCTCCAGGTCGAGCCGGTTGCACGCCTCCGCGAAGCGTAGATAGGTGTCGACGCTGGCGATGACGACGCGCACGTCGATCTTCAGGATCTCGATTCCGACCAGGGAAACCCGGATGAATGCGTCGATGACGATCCCTCGGTCCAAGACGAGTTCCAGGACGTCGTAGAGGCCGCTGGTGCCGCCTCCGCCGCCACTCTGTTGTGCCGGGACAACGGTCATGCCGACCGTGCCTCCTTGTCTGTTGTGGGTGTGTGGACGAAGCGCCGAACGACCGGGGACGGGGCCGTTGCCTACCGGCCGCCCGGCCTGTTGCTGTCGGCCCTTCCGCGTTCGTAGCGGCGGACACGCCGATATCCGGTGAGCTCGCCGTCGGGGTCGCAGGTCGCCTCGTAGCTCGCGAGCAGGCTCATCGTGTCGGGGACCCTTTCCAGTTCCAGGACCTCGATCTGCAACGTCCAGCCGTCCTCTGCGCGTTCGAAGGACGACACGGACTCGGCCACCATTCCGGTCAGCTCAGAGAGCTGGGTGCGCGCCTTGCGCAGCACCTCCATGGGGCCCGGTACGTCCTGTTCGTCCGCCGCGTCTTTCGCCTTGCCCTTGGATGAGTTCGATGAACTCTGTGAACCTGATGTGTTGGATGTGTTCGACATGGCCACCTCGGACTCCGAGTGGCCCGGCGGACGTTGGCCAAACCTCCAACGGTACGTTCCTCGGCCGGTTGTTCGTCCCCGGCCGGTACGGGCCTCAGCCCCGCAGCGCGTTCAGCCGGCGCCGGGCCGGACCGAGCGCGCGCCCTCTGCGGAGCAGCCCCGCCCAGGGGTCGGTGCGGGCCTGCTCGACGGCGTCCGCGAGGGTCCATCGGCGGGGGCCGGTTCCGGGGTCGTCGAGCTGCTCCCAGGTGAGCGGTGTGGCGACCGGAGCACCGGGCTTGGCGCGGACGCTGAAGGGGGCCACCGAGGTCTGGGCGTAGGCGTTGCGCTGGATGTCCAGGTAGAGGCGGTCGCCGCGGTCCTTCTTGCGGGCGGCCGTGGTGAGCCGCTCGGGGTGTGCCTCGGTGAGGGTGTCGGCGACGGCCTTGGCGAACTCCCGTACCTCGTCGAAATCGTGCCGTCCGTCGAGCGGCACGACGACGTGCAGTCCGCGGGAGCCGGTGGTCATCAGGGCGGACGGCAGCCGGAGTTCGTCGAGCAGCTCGCCGAGCAGCCGGGCCGCCTCGCGCACCGGCTCGAAGTCGTCGCCGGAGGGATCGAGGTCGAAGACCAGCCGGTCGGGACGGCCGACCCGGCCGTCCTGGGAGACCCGGGACAGCCATCGGTGCAGGGTCAGACAGGCCTGGTCGGCGACGTAGACGAGGGTCGCGGTGTCATCGCACACGGGGTGCACGACGGTGCCGCCCTCCTTGGGCACCTCGACCCGCCTGACCCAGTCCGGGTCGTGGTCCTGGACGTTCTTCTGCATGAACCGGGGCCCGCCGAGCCCGTCCGGGTACCGCTCCAGCATCAGCGGCCGCCCCCGCAGGTGCGGCAGCATGTACGGGGCGACCTCCCGGTAGTACGCGACCAGGTCGGCCTTCGTGTACTCCTTCGCCGCCCCGTCGCCGGGGAACAGCACCTTGTCGGGCCGGTGGACCTCGACGGTCCGCCGCCCGGCCCGTACGGACCGTGTGCCGGCCATGGTCACTCCTTCCGGACGTCCGTGTCCCGTACGGACCGGGCGGGACGCGTCATCGCATGTACCGGTCGGGACGCGTCATCCCATGTACCGGTCGGGACGGGTCATCGCACGATCGCGTTCTCCACCAGCAGCTTCGCCGAGGCCGCGATCGACTCGGCGTCGATTCCGGCGGCGTGCAGCTGCTCCTCGGGCGAGGCCGAGCCGGGCATGGTGCGCACGGCGAGCCGGACCAGCCGGGGCACGGGGCGTCCGTCGAGGAAGGCGTCGAGGACCGCGTCGCCGAGGCCGCCCTCCTCGTGGTGGTCCTCCACGGTCAGCAGGCAGCCGGTGCGCTCGGCGGCCTCGCGCAGGGTGCGACGGTCCACGGGCTTGACCGAGTACAGGTCGATGACCTGCACGGAGATGCCGTCGGCGGCCAGCGCGTCCGCGGCCTTCAGCGCCTCGTGCACGGTCGCTCCGGCGGCGACGACGGTGAGCCGGTCCTGCGGGGAGACCCGAAGCACCTTGCTGCCGCCGACCGGGAACTCCTCGTTCGGGCCGTACAGGACCGGCATCTCGCCGCGCGAGGTGCGCAGATAGCGGACGCCCTCGCAGCCCGCCATCTCGGCGACGAGCTTGGCGGTCTGGTTGGCGTCGCACGGGTAGAGCACGGTCGAGCCGTGTACCGCCCGGAACATCGCCAGATCTTCGAGACCCATCTGCGAGGGTCCGTCCTGCCCGATCGCGACACCCGCGTGGGAGCCGACGAGGTTGATGCCCGCCCCGCTGACGGACGCCATCCGGACGAAGTCGTGGGCGCGCGTGAGGAAGGCGGCGAAGGTCGACACGTACGGCACCCAGTCCCGCGCGGCGAGCCCGACGGCGGCCGCGACGAGCTGCTGTTCGGCGATGTAGCACTCGAAGAAACGGTCGGGGTGCTCCTTCGCGAAGAACTCGGCGCGCGTCGAGTCGCTCACCTCTCCGTCGAGGGCGACCACGTCTCCGCGCGCGGTGCCGAGCGCGGCGAGCGCCTGCCCGTAGGCGTTGCGGGTGGCGACCTCGTCACCGGTCTCGTAGCGCGGCAGTTCCAGGTGCCCGGCGCGTACGGCGTGGAGCATGCGCGCGGCGGGCGGCTGCCGGACCTCGATGCGGAGGTCGCGCTTTCCGCCGAGCTCCTGGATCGCCTCCTCGGCGTCGGGCAGCGGCTTGCCGTGCAGGCCCTCGCGGTCCTGGACGGACGCGACGCCCTTGCCCTTCAGGGTGCGGGCGATGATCGCGGTCGGCTGTCCGGCGGTGGAGACCGCCTCGCCGTACGCGCGGTCGATCGCGTCCACGTCGTGGCCGTCGACCTCGACGGTGTGCCAGCCGAAGGCCCGGAAGCGGCGGGCGTACGCGCCGAGGTCGTGGCCGTGCCGAGTGGGGCCGCGCTGGCCCAGCCGGTTGACGTCCACGATCGCGACGAGGTTGTCGAGGTGCTCGTAGCCGGCGTGCTCGGCCGCCTCCCACACGGAGCCCTCGGCCATCTCGCTGTCGCCGCACAGCACCCACACCCGGTAGCCGACCCGGTCGAGCCGCTTGCCCGACAGCGCGATGCCCACGCCGACGGGCAGGCCCTGCCCGAGCGATCCGGTGGCCGTCTCGACCCACGGCAGCCGGCGCGGTGTCGGGTGCCCTTCGAGGCGGCTGCCGAACTTGCGGAACGTCATCAGCTCGGTGTCGTTGATCGCCCCGGCCGCCTTGTACGCGGCGTACAGCAGCGGCGAGGCGTGCCCCTTGGACAGGACGAAGCGGTCGTTGCCGGGGTGGGCGGGGCGGTCGAAGTCGTAGCGCAGATGGTTGGCGAACAGGACCGCCACGAGGTCGGCGGCGGACATCGAGGAGGTGGGATGCCCGGATCCCGCCGCGGCGGCCGCGCGGACACTGTCCACGCGCAACTGCTGCCCCAGTTCGGTGAGTTGACGGGTGTTCATGACTCTCCTTCGTCGGGGCGTACGGGGCTGGGGGCGGCGGGCTTGTCGGTGTCGGTGCCCGCCTGGTCGGCGGGGCCGCGAGACGTCGGGCTGTCGGGGGCCGCGCCTGCCGGGCGGGCGGAAGCACTGCCCGCCGGGCGGCTCCCGGCCGGGCCCGCGGGACGGCCGGGAGCCGGAGGCCGGGGGGCGTCGGGATCCCGGGCCGCGAGGGCGTCCGGATCCGGGGCCGGGCGGTTGCCCGGGTCACGCACCGCGGACGCCTCGGCCTTGGGCACCCGGGCCGCCCCGGACCCACCGGGGCCGCCCGCCCCGGAGTCCGCGGGGCTCCCGTCACCGCCCGCGGCGCCCGCCGGCTTCTCCGGGCCGCCCGCCACCCTCGCCAGCTCCGGTGAAGCGGATTCCAGCGGTACCGACCAGGAGCGGACCAGGCCCAACTGGACGCCCTGGCGCGGGAGTACGGCGTCCAGGAGCCAGTCGGCGGCGACCCGGACACGGTTGCCGGGCATCGCGGCGAGGTGGTAGCCGCGGGCGACGGCTCCGGCGAGCGGCCCGGACAGCGGGACGCCGAGCGGGTTGGCGGCGGCCTTCACCCCGCCGAGGTCGACGACGAAGCCGAGGTCGCGGTGGCGGTAGACACGCCGGGTGCCGACGCCGAACGAGGCGGCGACGTTGTGGCCCGCGACCTTGCCGTGCCGCCAGGCGTGCTGCGCGGTCATCGCCGTGTACTCCCCGGGCTTCTCCAGATCGGGCACGGCGGCCGCGTCACCACAGGCGAACACCTCGGGATGGCCCGGGACTTGGAGGTACGGGTCGACGAGCAGCCGGCCTCGCTCCATCGGCCGCCCGACCCCTGCCACCAGTGGATCGGGCCGCACACCCACGCACCACACGAGGGTCCGGGTGTCGACGAACTCCCCGTCGCTCAGCCGCACTCCCGTCGACGTGGCCTCCTCGACGGACGTACCGGTGCGCACGTCGACACCACGCTCGCGCAGCACGCGGTCGGCGGTGCTCGACAGCCGTTCGTCGAGTTCGGGCAGCACGCGCGGGGCGATGTCGAGCAGCAGCCACCGCGGCCGCATCCCTTCCCTGAGCGGCCGCTTGCGCACCAGCTGGTCGGTGAACAGCTGCCCCTGCGCGGCGACTTCGGTGCCGGTGTATCCCGCGCCGACCACCACGAAGGTGCAGCGCGAGGAACAGTTCTTGGAGTCGTCGGCGGCGGCCGCGAGTTCGATCTGCCGGGTCACGTGGTCACGCAGGTACAGCGCCTCGGGCAGTCCGCGGAAGCCGTGCGCGTGCTCGGCGACACCGGGTACGGGCAGCAGTTTGTTGACGCTGCCGACGGCCAGCACGAGCCGGTCGTACGACAGGGTGCCGCCGTCGCCCTCGGGGTCGGTGTAGTGCACGGTCCGCGCTTCGAGGTCGATGCCGTCGGCCTCGCCCAGCACCAGCCGTACGCGCGGCAGGGTGCCCGTCAGCGAGACGGTGACGCGGCGCGGCTCCAGGACACCCGCGGCGACCTGGGGCAGCAGGGGAAGATAGAGAAAGTAGTCCGTGGGGTTCAGCAAGACGATGTCGGCCTTGTTCCGGGTCAGCCGGGAGAGGGTGCGCGCCGTCTGGTATCCGGCGAATCCTGCTCCGACGATCACGACACGAGGTCGGCTCATGGGGCGCCTCCGGCGGAGTCATCCTTCAGGGCCTTCCGCGTCCCCCCGGCAGGGACGCCGAAACGTCGAGATCCACGCGATCCCCGCGCGAGGGCGTTTCGCGCCGGGTGCCGGGCAGACCGGAGGGCCGGCGGGACCCGTCGGGCTCGGTTCCGGCCGTGCGGGGCCGCGGACGGTGTCTCCTCCCGATTGTCCGGGGCGCGGCCCGTCACCGCATCCCGCGCGACGGAGGCGCACCGGTTCGGTACGCCTCCGTGGGGTCACCGGGCCGGGTGATGCGGTCCCTCGGAATCCGTCGCGCCCGCTACCGGGGGCGTGCCCGCACCGGAGGGTCCGGGCGCCGCGCTCACGCCGCCGGGGGCGACGGGCGCAACGGAGGGGGCGGGCGGGGCAGGCGGGGCGGAGGGCCCGGCGAGCCCGCCGGGCGGCGTGCCGGGAGCCGTGCTGCCGGCGACCCTCGTACTCTGCTCCTCGGCGGCCTGCGCCGCGGCGGCCCGCCCCTCAGCGGTGCGTCCCTCGGCGGCCTGCGTCGGCGCGGGCCGGGGTGCCGTCGGCCTCGCCGCGTTCCGCAGCGCGTAGGCCCCGGCCCCGAGCAGGACGGCGGTGATCAGCGCGGCCACCCAGTCGGGCAGCCCGAGCGCCAGGACGAGGCCCACGGTCAGCGCGAGGGCCGCGCCCGCGTACAGGGCGACGGCGCCGGACGCCGCGTACAGCGAGGCCGTACGGCGCTGCTTGAGGGTCTGCTCCCGCAGTTCCTCGCGTATGGCGTCGCGGGCCACCTGTGCCATTTCGTCGACCAGGTGTTTGTCCAGATGTTCCAGATGTTCCAGATGTTCCATGTGTTCGATGCGGTCCATGGCGGCCGGGTACCCGCGCCCCTTCGCCCGTAACGCCGGGCGCCTCCGGCTCCGTTCGCCCGGCAGGACCCCGGCCCGCGTCCCGGGATCCGTACGAAACGATCTCGTTCCCGGCCGGCCCCAACTAGGCTCGTCCGCATGGACATTCTGGGAGCCACGCTGCGCATCTGCGTCGACGACCTGGAGACTGCGGTCCCCTTCTACGAGAAGCTGGCGGGCGGACCGGCGCTCCGCTTCGAGCGCGGCGGGGTCTCCGTCGCCGCCGTCGGCTGCTTCTTGTTGATGAGCGGACCGGAGTCGGAGTTGGAGGTGCTCCGCAAGGTCTCGGCGACCATCGCCGTGACGGACGTCGACGAAGCCCACCGGGTGCTCACCGACTCGGGCGCCCACGTTGTGGCGGGCCCGGTGGCGACACCGGTGGGCCGCAACCTGATCGCGATGCACCCGGACGGCTATATCTACGAGTACGTGGACCGCCGCGCGGCCGAGTAGGTCACCCGGCGCCGTCGGAGCCGGGCGGCCGCATCCGGAAGTCGTAGCGCGCGGGCAGCGGTTCGTCGGTGATCCGGGACCAGAGCACCCCGATCGCCTCGGCCCCTTCACGCAGGTCGGCGACCTCGAACCCCGCGTCGAAGACGGCGCGTGCCGCGCCCCTGTCGCCCTCGGCGAGCAGCAACTCCGCCTCGATCAGCCGGAACCGGCCGCGTTCGCGGGTCGCCGGGCGCAGCCGCTCCCACACGGAGCGCGCGTCCGCCGTCCGCCGCACCGCGAGCAGCGCGGCGATCGCCTCCCGCCCGAGCGCGGCCGTGGCGGCCGTCCAGACCTCCCCGTCGTCGCGCCGCTCCCGGCACAGGTCGTCGAAGGCTTCCGTGTACCGGTCGGCGGCCCGTTCCCGGTTGCCCGCCTCCTGGTCGGCGACGGCGAGGCAGCGCAGCAACGGCCAGAGGGACGGGGCGAGTTCCAGGGCCCGCTCCCAGCTGCGCACGGCCTGTGCGCGGTCGTCGGCGTGCCACTGGGCGACGCCCAGGTGGTACTCGGAGAGCGGCTTCGCGGGTGCCGTCTCCAGCATGTCCCGCCAGTGCCGGGCGACGAGCGTCTCCCCGGGCGGTGCCACCCGGCGCGGCTCCGGGAAGGCCCCGGAGCGGAGCAGCTCCAGCCAGGGCGCCTGCGCGTCTCCGAGCGTGTCCTCCTCGAAGGGTGTGCCGGGCAACTTGAGGTCGCCGCGCAGGACTTCGAGCGCGCCCCAGCCGGATCCGACGGCCAGCACCTCACCGGGTTCGGTGTCGGCGGACGCCCGCCAGTTCTCGTACGCCGTCTCGAACTCCCCACGTGGCAGGACCTGTTGGAGCCGTTCCTCGACTCCCGAGCGGGCCGCGGCCCAGTCAGGGCCGTGCACGGTCTCCGCGTCGGCCGTCAGCGGTCCGTACGCCTCCAGCCATGCCACCTCGCTCTCGGCGTCGAGGCGGAGGTGCTCCAGCTGGGTGCGGGCGAGCCCGGCCTGGATCTCGCAGTAGCCTCCGGTGCCGGGCTCGGTGAGCCACTCCTGCCAGCGCCGGCCGCCGGTGCCCGACCCCCACACGAAGAGCTTGCGTCCGCGGAGCGCGTCGGTGGACGTCTGCACGAGCCCCTGCCCCGTCTCGTCCAGGGCGGCGATCCAGCGCCGCTGCCCGTCGGGCACCTCGTAGAAGTAGTCGGCCGGGTGCTCGCCGCGCAGCGGGTACGTCCGGTCGGCGCCCTCGCACTCCGGAACCGGCACCCGGCGCAGCCGCCGCTCGTAGCCGAAGTGCCAGGCCTCCTCGGCGGGCGCGAGCACCCGGCGCTCCTCGGGGACGGCGGTGTTGGACCACCAGTAGAGCGGCGCGGCCTTCTCGTGCGGATTGCGGACGCGTACGCCGACGTACAGGAAGTCGGAGCCCTCGGGCAGCCACAGGTCGACCTGGAACGGCAGGTCGCGCAGCCGTTCCCACTCCCACAGGCGCAGCATCTCGCCTCCGTCGGGAGCGGTGACGCGGGCCGCGTGCAGGGGTGCGCAGGCGAGGGTCGAGTGGCCGGTGGCGCCGATGTTCCATTCGATGCCGCCGGAGAACCAGGCGCCGTTGAGCGCGAAGTCGGCGGGCTGCAACACCGGGTTGCGGTAGAGGAGTTCACGGTCGGACGGCTTGTGGAAGAGGGACACGACACGGCCGCCGTGGCCGGGCAGCACGGTCGCGCGCAGCCGGTCGTTCTCGATGACGAGCGCCTCGACCTCGCGGGGTGCCCGCGTTCTCCCGTATCCGTCGCGGACCCGTTCGGGCAGGAGGCTGCGCAGTGGCTCGTAGCCGATCTGGCGGGCCATGTCGCGGGGCAGGCCGTCACGTTCCCGCTCGTCCACGTGGTGCGTCTCGTCGAGCGGACGCAACGGAGGGAGCGGGTTGGTGGGGCCCAACTCCGCGACCGGCAGCGTCAGTACGTCACGTCGGATGGTCGTCACGTCGACCATGGAACAGCGTGGACGGCGAGCCGACCAGGGGCACTCCCGGTCAGGATTGCGCAAAGGCCGCGACGACGATGTCGGCGAGCAGTGCGCCGGCGGTCCCGTCCGGGTCCAGGTCGGGGTCGTAGATGGTGACGTTGAAGCCGACGCAGTGCGGTGAGTTCACCAACGGCCGCAGCAGCGCGGTGAGTTCGTCGGGCAGCAGTCCGCCGGGGTCGGGGCTGTCGACGGCGGGCATCACGGACGGGTCGAGCACATCGGCGTCGAGGTGCACCCAGAAGCCGTCCAGCTCGGGCACGTCGAAGGCTTGGGCGGTGGCCCGGGCCAGGGCGTCGGCGCCCCACTCGCGCACATCGCCGACGGTCACCGTGGGGATCTTCAGCGCGGCGAGTTCGGCCCGGTCCTCCTCGAACTCGTCCCGGATACCGAAGAACCGCACGTCCTCGTCCCGCAGATAGGGCTTCAGCCCCTCCAGATCCGTCAGGTCGTCCTGCCCGCGCCCGGTCGCCAGGGCCACCTCCTCGCCGCCCGCCGCGCCGACCCTCTCGGAGTTGCCCGGGTGCCGGAAGTCGTGGGAGGCGTCCACCGCAACGAGCCCGTACCGGCCGATCCGCCGCAGCGCGAGCGAGGCGCCGAGCTGGATGGAACAGTCGCCGCCGAGGACGACGGGCAGTTCCCCGGCCCGTACATGCCCTTCGATGCGGTCGGCGAGCTTGCGGGTGTAGGTGGCGATCGCGGCGGCGTTGAAGACTCCGTCGCCCTCCTGCCAGTCGCCCCGGTCGTAGCGCGGCGGTACGACCACGCCGCCCTCCAGGGCGCCCAGCCTCCGCACGATCCGCTGCTCGCGCAGGGCTCCGGCAAGCTTGTAGCAGCCGGGGACGGTGCCCGGGGCCGGTGGGCGAAGGCCCAGGTTCGACGGGGCGTCCAGGACGACAAGGCTCCGGATGGGACTCATGTTCGAATCATATCGGCGGTGACGGCCCATCGTTCGTGGTCCCGCCAGGCCCCGTCGATGAAGAGGAACTCCGGCGAGAAGCCCTCCAGACGGAAGCCGCAGCGGCGGGCCAGGGCGATCGAGGCGGCGTTGTCCGGCTGCACGTTGATCTCCAGCCGGTGCAGTCCGAGCCCGCCGAACGCGTACCGCACCACCAGGTCGAGCCCCTCCCCCATCAGTCCGCGTCCGGCCGCGTGCGCGAAGGCCCCGTAGCCGAGCGCCCCGCACTGGAAGGCGCCCTCGACGATGTTGTTGATGTTGATGAACCCGGCGATCCCTCCGCCGTCCCTCTCACAGACCAGGAACCCGGCCTTCGTCGGGTCCTCGATCAGCCGCCCCGCGTACGAGGCGTAGGCGGTCGCGTTGGCCGGCGGGAACAGCCAGGGCTGGTGCAGCGCCTTGCTCTCGCGGGCCCGGGCGACGAACTCGGCACCGTCCTCGGGGGTGTAGTGACGTATGCCCACGCGGGTGCCTTCGGCGAGGTATGGGGTCGTGCCGTCCATCCCACCACGGTACGCGCCGGGATGGAGAACCTGCGGGTCCGGTGGGGGCTGGGCGCGCAGTTCCCCGCGCCCCTTGAAGGGGCGAGGCCCCCTTCAAGGGGCGCCCCGGGCGGTCAGCTTCGGCGCTTCATGAAATACGCCCCGCACAGCGCGCCGATCACCGTCGTGCCGAGGAGTGCCATCCACAGGGGCATGGTGACCTCGGGGATCAGCAGGCGGATCTTGGTGGCGCGGGTGTTCTCGAAGATGAAGATCAGCGCGAGCACGGCCAGCGCGATGACGGACACCCGCCCGGGCGTCATCAGGGTCCCGCCGCCTGCCTTGCCGCCGCCACCGCTGCTCTCCGAGGTCTTCGGGCTCATGCGCCCAGGATGGGCCGGGGAGCGGGACTCACGCGCGGTGAGAGGTTCCTCCGGGTGAGGCAGGGGGCCACAGGGGTGACTCGACCGCCAGACCGTCATGGCCCTCACGGTCGTCTCCGGCATCACGGCACGGCCGTTCACCCGCGTCAGGCCACGTCAGGCCAGCGCCGGCACGTCCAGTGTCAGCGTCCCGGCCTCGGCGTCCAGCTCCGCCGGTACCCCGAAGGGGACCGTCAGCGCCCCCTCGCAGTGTCCGAAGCCGAACTCCTCGGCGATCGGCACCCCGAGCCCGCCGAGCCGGTCGAGGACGAGGGCCCTGATCCGGTCGTACGGGTCGCATCGCTCCCAGGAGCCGAGCAGGATCCCGGTGACGCCGTCGAGCCAGCCGGCGCGCAGGAGTTGGGTCAGATAGCGGTCCAGGCGGTAGGTCTCCTCGTTCACGTCCTCCAGGCAGAGGAGGCCGCCGCGCGCCGAGGGCCGGGCGTGGGGTGTGCCGAGGTCCGCGGCGAGCAGGCTGAGGCAGCCGCCGAGGAGGACGCCCCTGGCCCGCCCCGGCACCAGCGCGCCCCCGCGCGAGTGCAGGGTCCGCACCGACTCCGGTTCGAAGAGCGTCGCCCTCAGATGTTCCTGGGCGCGGGCGTTCTTGACGAAGTCGATGCCCGCTGCCATCGGGCCGTGCAGTGTCACGAGCCCCAGCCGGGTCGCGAAGGCCTCGTGCAGGGCCGTGATGTCGCTGAAGCCGAGGAACACCTTGGGGCCGACGGCCCGCAGCGCGTCCCAGTCGAGCAGCGCGGCCATGCGCTGCACGCCGTAGCCGCCGCGGGCGCACAGCACCGCGTCCACGCTCGGGTCGCACCAGGCGGCCTGGAGGTCGGCGGCCCGGTCGGCGTCGGTGCCCGCCAGGTAGTCGAACGTGCCGTGCCGGTCGAGGACATGGGGTGCCACGACCGGTTCCAGGTCCCAGCCGCGCAGGATGTCGAGGCCCGCCTGCAGCCGCTCCTCGGGCACGGGACCGCTCGGCGCGACGACGGCGACACGGGCTCCGGGAGCCAGCCGCCGAGGTCGCACAAGTGCCTTCACTTGGCGAGTTCCAGGGTGGGGACGCCGGGCGGATTCAGGCCGAACACCTGGGCGTACAGGGAGAGTTCGGACTCCAGGGCGCGCACCATCGTGTCGGCCCGCCGGAAGCCGTGGCCCTCGCCCTCGAAAGCGATGTAGGCGTGCGGCAGCGGCCGCGCCCGCTCCTCCATCCTCGCCAGGAACCGCTCGCACTGCGCGGGCGGGCAGATCACGTCGTCGAGGCCCTGGAGGAGAAGGAAGGGCACGGTGACGCGGTCGGCGTGCTCGGTGGGCGAGCGCTCGGCGTACCGCCCGGGGACCTCGGCGAGCGGTCCGACCAGGGTCTCCAGGTACTGGGACTCGAAGTCGTGGGTCTCGCCCGTGCCCCAGCCCGCCAGGTCGAGGATGGGGTAGATGATGGTCCCGCAGGCGTACACGTCGGTGCTCACCAGGGACGCGGCCGTCGTCCAGCCGCCCGCGCTGCCGCCGCGGACGGCGAGCCGGTCGCGGTCGGCGGTGCCCTCCTCGGCCAGGGCGAGCGCGACAGCCGCGCAGTCCTCGACGTCCACGACACCCCACTGCTCGCGCAGCCGGTTGCGGTACTCGCGGCCGTACCCGGTGGATCCGCCGTAGTTGACCTCGGCGACGCCGATGCCGCGCGAGGTGAAGTACGCGATCTGCAGGTCGAGAACGAGCGGGGCACGGCCGGTGGGGCCGCCGTGCGCCCAGACGACGTACGGCGGGAGTTCGTCGCCGGGGGCGACATGGCCGGGGTGGTGCGGCGGGTAGATGTGCGCGTGGATCTCGCGCCCGGCGGGCCCGCTGAACGTACGGATCTGCGGTTCCGGGTAATAGGCGGGGTCCACCGGGTCGTCGTGCGGGGCGCCGACGACCCGTGCCCGGCCGGTTCGGGCGTCCAGTTCGACGACCTCGTAGGCGCTTCTCGGGCTGGCCGCGACGGCGGCGACCCGGCTGCCGTCGGCGGCGAGCGTGGCCGCGTACTCGGTCCAGGGTCCGGCCGCGTCGACGACCTCGCCGGTCTCGGGGTCGAGGATGCCGAGCGCGGTGGCGCCCCGGCCGTGCACGACGGCGATCAGTCCGCTGTCCAGCGGCGCGAACCAGCGGCGGCCGACCGTCCACAGCGGCCCGGCGAACTCCTCATCGCGGGTGCAGATCGGCTCGCCGTCGCGGTAGAGGTTCCACCAGCCGGAGCGGTCGCTCGCGTACAGCAGGGTGCCGTCGGCGGACCAGTCGGCCTGGGCGATCGACTCGTCGGGGCCGCCTGCGGCCTTCCGGGCCCCCCGGAACGTGCCGTCGGAGCCGACCTCGGCCACCATCAGTTCTGTCCCGTCCCACGGCATCCGCGGGTGGTCCCAGGCCAGCCAGGCCGCGCGCCGCCCGTCGGGCGAGATACGCGGTCCGGTGACGAACCGGTGCTGCCCGTCGGTGAGTTCACGTACCGCGTCCTGGTCCTGCGCGGCCGAACCGTCCAGCGGCACCGCGGCGACGACCCGGCGCACGTCGGTCGGCCCGTCGCCGGTGAACTCCTCCAGTACGCACCAGACTTCGCCCAGTTCGAGACGCATCCGCAGATCCACCCACCGCAGTCCGCCGCCCACCGGCGACACGGGGGTCAGGGGGCGCGGCTCCTTGTCGGGGCGGGCGGGCTCGTACGCGTACAGCCGCTGGTCGGCGAAGTTGACGAAGACCACCAGCGGGCCGTCCTCGCCGACCGCCCCGGCCCAGGGGTGTCCGCCGTACTCCATGACGCGGCTGCGCACGTTCCACGGGGCGGCCAGGACCGATTCCTCGGTGCCGTCGGCGCGGCGGCGCACCAGGGTGCGGCGGCCGCCCTCGGTGGGCCGGGGCTCGGTCCACCAGATCTCGTCGCCGACGAAGCCGACGAAGTCGGGGTGTCCGTCGTGCGCGGCGGCGAGCGACGCGTCGATGGGCGAGGGCCAGGAACCGTAGGCCAGGGTCTGCACGATGTCCCCCATTTTTCCCTAGGCCGTGCGCAGAAAGCGGTCGAGTACCCGGACGCCGAAGTGCAGCGCCTCGACGGGCACACGTTCGTCGACCCCGTGGAAGAGGGCCTGGTAGTCGAAGCCCGGCGGGAGCTTCAGCGGCGCGAATCCGTATCCGGTGATGCCGAGGCGCGAGAACTGCTTAGCGTCTGTGCCGCCCGACATGCAGTACGGCACGACATGCCCCTCGGGCGCGAACTCCTCCACAGCGGCACGCATGTTGGCGTACGTCGTCGAGTCCACCGGTGCCTGCAGAGCCACCTCACGGTGGTGGAACTCCCACTCCACGTCCGGACCGGTGAGATGGTCAAGGGTCGCGCGGAACTCGTCCTCGGTGCCGGGCAGATAGCGCCCGTCGACGAACGCGACGGCCTCCCCCGGAATCACGTTGACCTTGTAACCGGCGTTCAGCATGGTCGGGTTGGCGCTGTTGCGGACGGTCGCCTCGACTAGCGAGGCGGCAGGACCGAGCTTGTGCAGCAGAACATCCACATCGTCGAGGTCGGGCGCGATGCCGTACACCGCGGCCATCTCGGTGAGCGCGGCGCGGACCGTCGGGGTGAGCCGTACGGGCCACTCGTGGGCGCCGATCCGGGCGATCGCCGCGGTGAGCCGGGTCACCGAGTTCTCCCGGTTCACCTTGGAGCCGTGACCGGCCCGGCCGCGTGCGGTGAGCTTCAGCCAGCCGGTACCGCGCTCGCCCGCCGCGACGGGATACAGCTCGCGGCCCGAGCCGTCGTGGAAGGTGAAGGCGCCGGACTCGCTGATGCCCTCGGTGCACCCCTCGAAGAGCCCGGGATGCTCGTCGGCGAGGAAGCCCGAGCCGTCCTCGGCGCTGGCCTCCTCGTCGGCGGTGAAGGCGATCACGATGTCACGCCGGGGGCGCACGCCCGCGCGGGCCCACTGCCGTACGACCGCGAGGATCATCGCGTCCATGTTCTTCATGTCGACCGCGCCCCGGCCCCAGACGACCCCGTCACGGACCTCCCCGGAGAACGGGTGCACGCTCCAGTCCTCCGCCTGCGCCGGTACGACGTCCAGGTGACCGTGGACGAGCAGGGCGTCGGCGGACGGGTCGGTGCCCTCCAGGCGCGCGACGACGTTCGCACGCCCCTTCGTGCGCTCCAGGAGTGTCGGCTCCAGGCCGGCCTCGGCGAGCAGCGCGGCCGCGTACTCGGCGGCCGGCCGCTCCTGGCAGTCCCCGCCGCCGCGGTTGGTCGTGTCGATCCGGATGAGGTCGGAGGTGAACCGGACGACCTCGTCGAGGGCCTGCCCGTCGACCGCTCCGCCCTTGGCCGTGTGCTCGTCGGTCACGCCCCTGCTGTCAGCCATAGGTCTCCTCCACGGCGGCCGAGACGATCGTGGTGACCGCCTTGAAGGTACGAATGCCCTCGTACATGGTCGGGCTGGTGTACGCGACCTTCCGCTCCCCGATGCGCTCGACGCCCGGGACGACGGTGGCCGCCATCGCGAGGTGCTCGGCGTCGAACTCCAGCGCCACGGTGAACGGGCCGCCGTCCACGGGCTCGTGCCGCACCGCGAGCCGCGTGGCCTCCTTGGCGGCGGCGCGGATGTCGGACGCCGTACGCGCCGGTGTGCGGCACACGGCCGCGTACCGCGAGACATGGTCCTTGACGGCGACCTTCAGCGCCTCGGGGGCGTAACCGAGCGCGTCCTCGCAGGCCACGTCGTCGCCGGTGACGAGGACGACGGGGACGCCGTACTCGGCGACGACGTGCGCGTTGAGCAGGCCCTCGCTGGCGCGTACGTCGTTGATCCAGACGCCGGTGATGGAGTTGGCGAGGTAGGTGTGGGCGAGGACGCCCTCCATGCCCGCTCCCGCGTGGTAGCCGACGAAGGCGATGCCGTCGACGTCGCCGTGCTGCACGCCCTCCACCATGGACAGCGACTTGTGCCGCCCGGTGAGCATCTGCGCCCGCTCGTCCAGCTGCTCCAGGAGCAGGTTGCGCATGGTCCAGTGGGCCTCGTTGATGAGGACCTCGTCGGCGCCGCCGTCGAGGAAGCCGAGGACCGCCGCGTTCACGTCCGAGGTGAACATCGACCGGCACCGCTCCCACTGCGGTGTGCCCGGCAGGACGTCCGCCGGCCAGGTCACCCCGGTGGCGCCCTCCATGTCGGCGCTGATGAGGATCTTTGCCATGCTCCAGTTGTATCGCAGTCGGGAGGAGCCCCACAGGGGAGGGCGGTCAGCCGGACGAACCGACCGAAACCTTCACTCGGCCGTCGGTGTACTCCTCGTCCACGGTGACCGTGGTGCCGTCGGGTCCCGCGAGGACCGGGACACCCGGCCGGGACGGGATCGTCGTCTCCACGCCGTTCTGGTGGAAGGTGAGCGGAAGGGTGGGCCGGCGGCCGAAGGGGGCGTCGTACGTCTGGAGGCGGCCCCGGATCACGGACCCTGAGGTGTCCAGGGCGGGCTCGGCGTGTGCGTCGACCGGCAGGATCTGACCGTGGCCCCCGTTCGCCTTGGTCCTGTTGTCCCGGTACTTGGTGTTCCAGTACCAGATCAGCGTGCCGCTCTCGTAGTGCAGGCGTTCCTTGAGCCTGGGAAGTGTTGAGCGCCAACCCAGTTGGAACGGACCGGACTTGAGGTACGTGTCCTCGCCGACGTACTGCCGGTTCTCGACGACGTAGTAGCGCGCGTTGCCCTCCGCGTCCGCGGGGAGCTTCACCAGGAGGGCCTCCTTGCCCTGCGTGGAGGAGTGGACCGACAGCGGGTTCAGGACGACGGTCGAGGCCGTACCGGCCTGCGCGGTCGCATGGTCTAGCCAGCCGAGCCGCAGTTTGGCCCAGGCGCCCAAGTCGGCGGGGTGGACGGACAGTTCGGCCTCCTCCGACAGCAGTGAGCCGTGCGACATGACCGACCAGAAGCCCGTCGAGTTCTCGCCGCCGGAGGTGTCGTACAGATCGGGCAGCCCCAGGTCGTGGCCGTACTCGTGGGCCAGCGTGCCAAGTCCCCTGTTCTCGTTGGTCATTGTGTAGTCGTTGACCCAGATGCCCGAGTCGCCGACCTGACTGCCGCCGTCCCTGTTTCCGTTGGCGGGGCCCAACTTGCCCGCACCGGACTGGAGATAGCTGACGGAGCCGCGGTGGGAGCCGATGGCATCGGTGCCGTTGACACCGCCTCCATTGGCCTGCGACTCCCCCGCGAACGTGACCATCACGCGGTCGAGATAGCCGTCGGGTTCGTTGAAGATCCCGTCCCGGTCGTGGTCGTTGCGGTCCCAGGTGTCGTACGTGGCAAGGTACTTGGCCAGCGACGCCACGGTCCGGCCCCTCGCGCGCTGGTCCTCGTACCAGCTGTTGAGGCCGTCGGTGACGAGCTGCTCGTTGCAGTAGTACGTCGAGACGGCGACGCCGTTCTTCCGGCAGGTGTCGGTGCCGTAGCGCGCGAGGGGGTGGTCGACGCGGGTCCAGTCGTGGACGGTGCCGGTGATCGAGTAGACGCCGCTGGACTGTCGCTGGAGGTACGACCTGAGGGTGTCGCCCGCGGTCTCGTCCGCCGTGCCGAAGATCTGCCGCTGGTAGTAGGCACGGCTGTAGTCCCGGGTCCACACCGTGGCGTTGTCGGTGGTGCGGTCGGGCTGGGGGATCCGGTTGTGCGTGTAGTCGCCGAACTCCACCGGCAGCACGAAGATCCGGTCCGCGGTGCGGGCCGTCTCCGCGTACGAGCCCTCGCGGTACTCGATCCGCTGCGAGGAACCGCGCGTCTCGGGCGTCGCCTCCCCGGCTGCGACCTTGGCGACGGCGAGAGCCTGGGCGCGCTGCGTCCGTTCGCCCCTCTCGCTCAGCAGATCGTGGTTGGGGGCCTCCGCGGCGGCCCCGGACTCCGGGGAGGCGGCCGCGACGGGGTCGGCGGCGAACGCGGCGGAGGCGCCCGGGGCGGGGACGGCCAGGGCGGCGACAGCGGCTGCGGTGGCGACCAGGGACCCTCGGAGGCGCGGGGATCCGCGGAGGAACGCGGATCTGCGGAGGAGCGGAGACCTGCGGATGCGCTTGCTCAACGTGCGTCCTTCTCGCGGCTGCCGGGGCGCACTCAGGAGAGCATGGAGGTGCGGATGAGGCGGGTTGCCCGGCAGCGTGTCGCCGCCGAGGTCACTCGGCCGCCCACAACCCCCGTACGTGTCCGAGGTGACGGGTCATGACGTCCCGTACCGCCTCCTCGTCGCGGGCGATGAGCGCGTCGAGGATGTCCAGGTGCTCCGCGGCGGAGGCCTCCAGGCGGCCCGCCTTCACCAGCGCGTGCAGCCCGTAGAGGCGGGAGCGCTTGCGGAGGTCGCGGACCACCTCGACCAGGTGGTCGTTGCCCGCGAGGGCGAGGAGGCCGAGGTGGAAGCGCATGTCCGCCTCGACGTGCGCGATCAGGTCACCGGTCGCGGCCGCCGTGACGCTCTCCTCGGCGGCCGGGCGCAGCGCCTCCAGGGCGACGGGGTCGGCGGTGGCGGCGAGCGCGACGGTCGTGGGGATCTCGATGAGCGAGCGGATGTGCGTGTACTCGTCGAGCTGCTTCTCGGACACGGCCGTGACCCGGAAGCCCTTGTTCGGCACGGTGTCGACCAGGCCCTCCTTGGCGAGGTCGAGCATGGCCTCGCGGACGGGAGTGGCCGAGACACCGAAGCGGGCGGCGAGGCCCGGTGCGGAGTACACCTCGCCCGGACGCAGTTCCCCGGCGATGAGGGCGGCCCGCAGCGCGTCCGCGACTCTCTCGCGGTAGCTGGGCTTCTTGCCGCCCAGCGTGGGCAGGGCGGGGGCGCTGGCGCGCTGGGCGGGCATCGGGGGGTCTCCTTGGAACGGGCGGTGCGTGAGGTGGAGCGGCGGTGCGTGGGGCTGGGTGGGAATCTCGCGAGGTTCCGGGGGCTTCAGAGGACGAAGCCCGCCGGGAACGGGTCGCTGGGGTCGAGCAGATACTGGGCCGTGCCGGTCACCCAGGCACGCCCGGTGAAGCTTGGCAGCACGGCCGGGATCCCTGCGACCTCGGTGGTGTCGAGGAGCCGGCCGGTGAAGTGGGTGCCGATGAAGGACTCGTTCAAGAACTCGGTGTTCAGGGGGAGTTCGCCGCGTGCGTGCAGCTGCGCCATGCGCGCGGAGGTGCCCGTACCGCAGGGTGAGCGGTCGAACCAGCCGGGGTGGATGGCCATCGCGTGCCGCGAGTGCTGGGCCGTCGAGCCCGGCGCGGTGAGCTGCACATGGTGACAGCCCCGGATGGACGGATCCTCTGGGTGGACGGGCTCCGCCTCGGCGTTGATGGCGTCCATCAGCGAGAGCCCGGCCACCAGGATGTCGTCCTTGCGGGCCCGGTCGAAGGGCAGCCCGAACTGGTCGAGCGGCAGGATCGCGTAGAAGTTTCCGCCGTACGCCAGGTCGTACGTCACAGTCCGCCCGTCGGCGAGCTGAATCTTGCGGTCCAGGGCGACGGAGAAGGACGGCACGTTCTTGAGCGTGACCGCCTTGGCGGCGCCGTCCTCCACCGCCACCTCGGCGACGACGAGCCCCGCCGGGGTGTCGAGGCGGATGGTGGTCACCGGTTCGACGACCTCGACCATGCCGGTCTCCACGAGGACGGTCGCGACCCCGATGGTCCCGTGCCCGCACATCGGGAGGTAGCCCGACACCTCGATGTAGATGACGCCGTAGTCGCAGTCCGGACGGGTCGGCGGCTGGAGGATCGCACCGCTCATCGCCGCGTGGCCGCGCGGCTCGTTCATCAGCAACTGCTTGATGTCGTCGCGGTGTTCACGGAAGTACAGCCGTCGCTCGTTCATGGTCGAACCCGGGACCGTGCCGATGCCTCCGGTGATCACCCGGGTCGGCATGCCCTCGGTGTGCGAGTCGACGGCGTGCAGGACGAGTTTGCTGCGCATGGGGCTCCCTGGGTGAGGTCTCCTACGAGGCAGAGATCGAGGCCGCGAGCCTTCGGGCCGACGTCCGGGATTGCAGGACAGCGGCTCAGGCGAGCCCGGCAGCGACAGCCCTCTCGGTGGCCTCGCGCACGGCCTGCTCCTGCTCGGGAAGGAGCGGCACGCGCGGCGCCCGTACCGGACCGCCGTGCCGCCCCACGATGTCCATCGACAACTTGATGGCCTGCACGAACTCGGTCTTCGAGTCCCAGCGCAGCAAGGGGTGCAGCTGGCGGTAGAGCTTGCCCGCGGTGTCCAGGTCTCCCGCGACGGCGGCGCGGTACAGCGCGACGGACGCGGAGGGCAGCGCGTTCGGGTAGCCGGCCACCCAGCCCTTGGCCCCGGCGACCGCCAGTTCCAGCAGTACGTCGTCGGCGCCGATCAACAGGTCGAGTTCCGGGGCGAGTTCGGCGATGCGGTAGGCACGGCGTACGTCACCGGAGAACTCCTTCACCCCGTGGATGTACCCCTCGCCGTGCAGCTTCGCGAGCAGCTCGGGCACGAGGTCGACCTTGGTGTCGATGGGGTTGTTGTACGCGACGACCGGCACGCCCGCCTTGGCCACCTCCGCGTAGTGGGCGAGGACCGAGCGCTCGTCGGCGCGGTAGGCGTTCGGCGGCAGCAGCATCACGGAGGCGCAGCCCGCGTCGCGCGCCTGCTCTGCCCAGCGGCGGGCCTCGGCGGACCCGTACGCGGCCACGCCCGGCATCACGCGCCGCCCGCCGATCGCGGCCACCGCGGTCTCGACGACCTGTGCCCGCTCCTCGGGGGTGAGCACCTGGTACTCACCGAGCGAGCCGTTCGGTACGACCCCGTCACAGCCGTTCTCGACGAGCCACGTGCAGTGCTCCGCGTACTTGTCGAGGTTGACGGAGAGGTCGTCGTTCAGCGGGAGGGCGGTGGCGACGAGGACGCCGCGCCAGGGGCGGTTGTCGGTGACGTTGTCATCGGTCATGAGGGGTCCCATCCGGTTTCGGTAGACGGATTTCAGTGGACGGTTTTCGGTGGAGGGTGACGCGTCATGAGGGTTCGCCGGGCTCTCGAGCCAGCACCCCGAGGGGCACCGGCCGGGCGAACGGCCGTCGGGAGGGTGTCTCCGGACAGCGCGCGAGCCCTGCCACGGCAGGCCCGCACATCCGTCCCTGGCACCAGCCCATCCCGGCCCTGGTCAGCAGTTTCACGGTGCGTACGTCCCCGGCGCCCAGCTCGTCCACGGCCTCCCGGATCGCGGAGGCCGGCACCTCCTCGCACCGGCACACGACGGTGTCGTCGGTGACCTGCTCGGTCCAATGGGCGGGCGGGGCACAGACCGTGTCGACAGCGGCGAAGAACTCCCGCAGCCCAGCACGCGCCTTGGCCGCCGACGCGTACGAACTCCTTTCGGGAGTACGGGAGTCGAGCCGCGCCGCGATGGACAGTCCGGCGATCCGGCCCTCGGCCGAGGCGAGGGCCGCGCCGCCGATCCCCGTAGCCTCGCCGGCGGCCCAGACGCCGTGCACGTCGGTGCGCTGTTCGTCGTCCACGGCGACGGCGACCCCGTCGAGACGGCAGCCGAGCGCTTCGGCGAGGTCGGTGTGCGGGAGCATGCCGTGGCCGACGGCGAGGGTGTCGCAGGGGACCCGCCGCCCCGTTCCCGGCCGGACCCGTCCGTCACGGTCGAGGGCGGCGACGGTGACGGCTTCGAGCCGGCCGGTGCCGTGCGCGGCGACGACGGTGCTGCTGACCTGGGCCCTGACGCGGTGGCGTGCCAACTCGGCCGCGTACCGGGCGCCTTCGGCGAGTTTCGCGGGATGGGCGGCGAGCACGCGGGCCTGCCGGGCGAGGTTCCGGGGATCGGCGGACTCCACGAGGGCCGCGACCTTCGCCCCGGCCGAGGCGAGCCCGACGGCCACGGGCAGCAGCAAGGGCCCTGTCCCGGCCACCACGGCGGTACGCCCCGGCAGCACGAGCCCGCCCTTGAGCATGGCCTGCGCCCCACCCGCGGTGACCACTCCGGGGAGGGTCCAGCCGGGAAAGGGGAGCACCTTCTCGTACCCACCGGTGGCGAGCAGTACGGCGTCCGCGTGAACGGTGACGGGCTCCTCCTGCTCGGGCCCGAGCAGAGCGTGGACGGTGAAGGAGTCCTGGCCGGTGTCATCGGCAGTGCTCGGTGGCTCCGGTCGCCGGGAGGTGCCGGACTGCCGTTCCACGAACCACACATGATGATCCGTCAGGTGAGTGACGCGGCCTGCGGCGATGTGCGCCGCGAGTCCGTCCCGAAGCCGTTCCCAGGTACGCCACTGGTGATGCAGGGCTTGCGGACGGCGGGCCCCGAGCCCCGGAGCGGTCTGTCGGTAGAACTGCCCGCCCGCCTGCGGGGCGGAGTCGACCAGGGTCACCCGCACACCGCGAGCCGCGGCGGCGAGGGCGGCCGTGAGTCCGGCGGGGCCGGCACCGATCACCGCGAGGCGGCGTCGTTCAGTCATGGTGACCGGTCCCTTCCTGCGTGCGGATCACGTCCCCGGCCTCGGCGGGCACCAGACAAGCCCGTTGGTTCACCCGCCCGTTGACGCTCACCAGGCAGTCGAAGCACACCCCGATGCCACAGAAGACTCCGCGCGGCTCGCCGCTCCCCCGGGTCGTACGCCAGGACGTGATGCCCGCCGACCAGAGCGCGGCGGCGACCGTCTGACCGGGCAGGACGGTGATCTCCCGGCCGTCGAAGGTGACGGTGAAGGCGGGCCCGGGCCGGGCGTCGGCCAGGTCGAGCGGCGTGCGGGGCGTCACGGGGCCTCCTCGGTCACCGAATCCGGAAAGCGGTCCGGGCGGAACGGCGCGAGGTCCAGATCGGGGGTCTTCTCCGCCAGCACCTGGGCGATCAAGTGGCCCGTCCCGGTGGCGAGTCCGATGCCGGCGCCCTCGTGCCCGCACGCGTGGAAGAGCCCGGGCACGCGCGCGTCCGGCCCGATCGCGGGCAGGTGGTCGGGCATGTACGGACGGAAGCCGAGGTAGGCGCGCATGGCCCTGACCTCCGCAAGGAAGGGGAACAGCCGGGTCGCCCCCGCCGCGAGCGCCCGGGCGACGGGCAGGGAGAAGGAGCGGTCGAAGCCGACCCGTTCCCGGCTCGCCCCGATCAGTACCGGTCCCGCCGCAGTCCCCTCGACCACCGGGGAGGTCTGCAGCGCGGCCGAGTCACTGGCCACGTCGGCCACGTAGTCGGCGGCGTACACCTTGTGCCGCACCCGGCGGGGCAGCGGCTCGGTGACCAGGACGAATCCACGCCGGGGCAGCACGGGCAGGGACACCCCGGCCAGCGCGGCCAGCTCCCCGCCCCAGGTCCCGGCGGCGTTGACCACGGCAGGAGCGTGCACATCACCATGAGATGTCCGGACTCCACGCACCGCCCCGGCCGCCGTGCGCAGCACCTCCGTGACCGTCCACCCGGTCCGCAACCCGGCACCGGCCGCGCGGGCGAGTCGTACGAGATGGGCGGCGGCCAGTGTCGGCATCACCTGGGCGTCCTGCGGATAGAGGACCCCGCCCGCGAGCCCCTCCGCCAAGCAGGGCTCCAGTTCATGGAGTTCACCGGCGCCGACGGACATGGCCTCGACACCGGCTGAGCGCTGCCCGACGGCAAACAGCTCCAGCGCCGCGAGCCCCTCAGGCGCGGATGCCACGACGACCCCACCCTTGGCCTCGTACTCGACGGCCCCGGCCACTCCGGTCTCGGCGGCAAGATCGGCCCACAACCGCCCAGAGAGCAGGGCGAGTTCGAGCTCGGGCCCCGGTTCCTTGTCCGAGACGAGCAGGTTCCCCTCCCCGGTCCCGGTCGTACCCCCGGCCACCGGCCCCCGGTCCACCAGGACGACACTCAGCCCCGCCCGAACGGCGTACAAAGCACTGGCCGCCCCGACCATCCCGGCCCCGACGACCACAACATCGCAGGTCAGCGACTTGGTCACGCCAGTACTATGTCACATACCTCTGGAGGGGCCAAGGGTGCGCCCACTTGCGTTCAGCACGCGTCGCGACGCTCGGACCCGATCACCGGCGCCTCTTCGGGCGTGCGGCAACCTGCGCCCCGATAGGGGCGCGGGGAACTGCGCGACCAGCCCCCACACACCCGCACCCGACCGCGATCCACACCGGCGCCCCACAACCCCCGACAGTCAGCCGCGCCCCACCACAACCCACTTCGACGGCAACTCGATCCGCGTACCGTCCGCCAGGAACTCCGTCGTCACAAGCGGCAACTCCCCACTCGCCAGCACGGCGAGCCCCGCAGCCCGCAGATACTCGGGCACGGCGGCGTCAGCCACTTCCCCCGGCGCGATCCCATGCCGAAACACGGGCGCCAGCTTGGCCGGCGGCCCACCGGGCCCCTGCGCAAGCCCCCGCAGGATCACCCCCGCCGCCTCCGCAAGCTCGACGACAAAGGCCCGCCCCCGGTCACCCACAAGGGCGGCAAGCCCATCGACCAACGGCTGCCGATCGTCCGGCTCGCACTGATGCAGAACACCCCGCATGTACACGTTCGCGTCACCCAGCTCCGCGTGCAGCGTCTCGGCCTCGGCCTTCTCGGCCGCGTCGAACAGCCGGTAGGAGGCCTGCCCGGCCGGGTCCGCGAGCCGGGCGTGATCGAGGGCGGCAGCCGACAGATCGGCACCGATGACCCGCGGATATCGGTCGGCGAGGAACCGGGTCTGGGTCCCGTTGCCGCAGCCGAGGTCCACGAGAGGCAGGCCGGGCGCCGCCAACTGCGGTTCGAACAGCCCGAGGTGGATCCCCGCCGTAACCGCGGGCTCGGCGTCCCAGAAGACGGCCCCCTGCTCGCCGGGGGCCTCCCGCCAGAAGCCCTCCCAGGCCTCTCTGTACCGAGTCGTCACACTCATGCCAGCTCCCCAGGACGCGACCACGGACCGCCGAAAAGTGACGGGCAGTCCGGTTTATCGCGCCCGGCGTGAAGCGACAAGCGGGCGGCGCACACCTTCACCGCTCATTCGACTGCCGCACGCCGATGTGCGCCCCTCGTGCCCCTCGTTCCCCAAGAAACAGGCGGTACGGCCGACAGCGGCTAGCGACCCGGCAGGGGCAACTCGAACCACACCGTCTTGCCGGAACTCGTCCGGCTGGTCCCCCACTCGCGCGCCAGTGTGCTGACCACACGCATCCCGCGCCCGAACTCGTCGAGCCGGCGCGTGCTGAGCAGCGTCGGCAGGGTGTGGTCGTCGTCGTCCACCTCGCACAGCAGCGTCTCGCCCCGGACGAGCCGCAGCTCGATGGGCCGGCTGTGGGAGTGCCGTACGGCGTTGGTGACGAGTTCGCTGACCATCAACTCGGTCGAGTCGACAAGGGAGTTCAGCCCCCACACGTGAAGCTGTTCGCGGACCACTGAGCGTGCCCTGCCGACCTCCGTCCGGTCGTGGCCGATCCGCCACTGGGCGACGTCCTCGGGCTCGATGCCGTTGAGCCGGGCCATCAGGAGCGCCACGTCGTCCTTGCGTCCGCCGCGGGTGTTGAGTGCGCGGATGATGGTGTCGCAGGCGTCGTCCATGGAGGCGGCCGGGTGCGCGGCGGACTCGCAGAGCGTGGCGAGTCCGACACCGATGTCCTCACCGCGGACCTCGACCAGTCCGTCGGTGCACATCACGAGCCGGTCGCCGGGCGCAACCCGGACCTCTACGGACTCGAAGGGCACTCCGCCGACGCCGATGGGCGCTCCCGTGGGCAGGTCGAGCAGATCGCTGCGGCCGTCCTCGGCGCGGACCAACACTGGTGGGATATGGCCCGCGTTGGCTATCCGCAACTCGCTCCTGATGGGGTCGTACACCGCGTACAGGCAGGTCGCGAGGTAGTGCTCGCCGAGGCGCTGCGCCAAGTCGTCGAGGTTGCGCAGGAGTTGGGCCGGCGGCAGGTCGAGGGCAGCCATGGTCTGGACGGCGGTGCGCAACTGGCCCATCATCGCGGCCGAGTTGAGCCCGTGCCCCATGACGTCGCCGACGACGAGCGCGGTCCGTGACCCGGGCAGCTTGACCGAGTCGAACCAGTCGCCGCCGACCCGTCCGAGCAGCGTGCCCGGCAGATAGCGGGTCGCGATGTCGCAGCCCGCCATGCGCGGCGCGATGTGCGGCAGCATGCTGTCCTGGAGGGTCTCGGCGACGCTCTCCTGGTACGTGTACATCCGGGCGTTGTCGAGCACGAGCCCGGCGCGGGCGGCGAGTTCGGCGCCGGTGACGCGGTCCATGTCGTTGAACTCGACGCGCTCGGGGTGCCGCAGCAGGATCATGAAGCCGAGGACCACGTTGCGGGCCTTGAGGGGCACGACCAGCATGGAGCGGCCCGTGATGAGGGGCCGGATGTCGCGCTTCTCGAACTGCGCGGCGATCATGTGCCCCATCTGCTCGCTGATGCGGGGCACGAGGACGGGGTCGCCGGTGGTCATGCACTGGAAGAACGGGGTGTGGGCCGGGAACGGCATGGCCTCGCCGACCGGCACGACGTCGTCCCAGCGGCCCGGTTCGTCCGTGTGCTCCACGGCGACCCGGTGCCACATGGTGGTCGTGTCGGGCACGCCCTCGGGGAAGCCCTCACCCGCGACGACCTGCTCGCGGAGGTAGGTGCCGGCCACGTCCGTGAAGCGTGGGACCACGGCCCGGCTGACCTCGACGATGGTGCGGGACAGGTCGAGCGAGGTGCCGATCCGTCCGCTGACCTCGTTCAGGAATTCCAGACGCTCACGGACGGCGGCGTATTCGAGGTCTTCGCCCTCGTCGTCCGCCTCCTGTGGCAGGGGCGCGCCGGATGCGACCGCCGCAGCCGCCCGCTCCTGACGCGCCTTGCGCTCGGCGCGCCGGGGCACGCCCCAGTCGGGAGTGACGGGCACCCGGTCGTTCTGGCTGAACTCCAGGACGGGATAACCCAGTTCGAGGACCTGGGCGACGATGCGGGCGCTCTCGCCGACGCTCATGCTGGGCAGGATCTCGGGCAGCCTGCGGGCCAGTTCGTCGGCGCCGGGGAAGTCGGTGTGCAGCGCGAACCCTGGTGCGATGCGCTCCATGGTCAGCCCCACGCCGGTGTCCTCGTGGCGCAGCCCGCCGGCGTCGGCGGCGAGCACCAGCAGCCGCTCCGGGCCCGGCCCCACCAGGGGATACGCCCACCACAGCACATCGATCCGGTCACTGTCGGGCGCCGACAACCGTGCGCGCCCCGCCGCCGGATAGGACAGCCGCCCGTCGAGGGACGACTCCAGGTCGGGCCCGAGACCGTCGTACGGCGAATACGCCCCGTAGGGAGCGACCTCGTCGTCGTCGGGCAGGGCACCGGACACGGGCAGCAGATCGACTGCCGGCCGTCCGACCGCCTCGTCCTTGGCGGCCCCGAACAGCCGCCGGGCGCCCCGGCTCCAGTGCGAGACCAGGCCTTCACGGTCGACGACCACCACGGCCAGCGGAATCCGGCCCGCCGCGACCCCGTTCCCGCCCGCACGGCCGTGAGCTGTGCCCCTCTCGGTGCCACGGTCCATGGCCCAGGCCCTCTCTCCCCACGGTCCGCAAGATCTGTACCGTCACAACCACGGTACGTCCGCGCCTGGTTGCCATGTGTGGCATTGACCTAAATAACTCCGGCGCACACCAGCGCCCCGACAGGGGCGTCTTTCAAGGGGCGCGGGGAACTGCGCGCCCAGCCCCCACCGGCCCGCGGCCGACGCACAACCCTCAATCCTCGTGCCCCAACTGAAGATCCCGCTCGGTCCTCCCACCCCCGGCCACCTGCAAAACGGTAGCCACCGGCGGGTACCCCGCGGCGATCACCGTGTACTCCCCCGAGGAAAGATCAACGAACCGGAACGTTCCGTCACCCCCGGTGGTCAACGTGTCCACCACATTCCCCGCGGCGTCCAGCAGCGTCACCCGCGCGTCCTCGACGGGCCGCCCCCCACTGGCCCGCACGGTCCCCCGAAGCACGGCCCCGCCCGCCAGCTCGACGTCCTGCCGGGTCTCTCGGGCGGCCTGCACGCTCACGGGCAGGGCAGCGGGCCGAAAGGCCGGCGCACTCGCCGCCAGCGTGTACTCCCCCGCCACCAACTCCGAGATGACGTAACCCCCTTCGCGCCCACTGCGTGTCGTGGCGACGACCTCACCGTGCACATTGGTGAGCGTGACGGTCGCGTCCCGCACCGGCGTCCCGTCCGCCGTCACCACGCTCCCGGCCAGCCGTCCGGCGCCGCCGAGCACGACGTCCAGCTCGACCGGCCGCTCCCCGACGGTGACGCTGACGGCCTGCGGCTGATGCCCGCCGGCCGCGGCGATGAGGACGTACGACCCCGATCCGGGCGTCGACAGCGCGTACCGTCCGTCGTCCCCGCTCGCGCCCCGGCCGATCTGCTGTCCCGCGACGTCGATGAGGGTGAGCGCGGCGCGGGGCACGACGGTGCCGTCGGGGTGCTGGACGGTGCCGCAGACGGGCACTCCGGCGGCGTACGACGAACGCGCTTGCGGGACCGAGGAGTTGTAGGACGCGGTGGTCTCGGGGGCGGCAGAGGTGTGGTGGGACACCAGCGGTTTCTCCTTGAGGAAGAAGGCGACGAGCAGGCCCAGGACGAGCACCGGCACGAGGTAGAGGAAGATCCGCGGCATGGCGTCGGCGTAGGCCGCGATGTAGCCGTCGCGAAGCTCGGCGGGCAGTGCGTGGACGAGCTGCGGGGTGATGGACTCGGGGTCGGGCAGGCCGGCCCCGGCGGGCAGCCGTTCCGCGAGGGAGTCGGCGAGCCGGTCGGCGAAGAGGGTGCCGAAGACCGCGGCGCCGACGCTGCCGCCGATCTGTCGGAAGTAGTTGTTGGCGCTGGTCGCGGTGCCGAGGTCGCGGGGGTCCACGGAGTTCTGCACGGCGAGGATCAGTACGGGCATGACGAGGCCGATCCCGGCGCCGAGTACGGCCATCCAGATGCTGTAGTGCAGCCGGGGCGTGTCGACGTCCATCCTCGACAGGAGCCACATGCCGAGGACGGAGAGGAAGCCGCCGAGGATCGGGTGGATCTTGTAGTGGCCGCTGCGGCTGATGAGTTGGCCCGAGACGACCGAGGCGCCGACGATGCCGGCCATCATCGGGAGCATGAGCAGGCCGGACTCGGTGGCGGTGGCGCCGTCGACCATCTGCAGGTACGTGGGCAGATAGCTGGCCGCTCCGAAGAGGGCGACCCCGACGATCACGCCTACCAGAGCGGTGACATTGAAGACCCCGTCGCGGAACAGCCGCAGGGGGATAAGGGGTTCGACCGCGAAGTGCTCGACGACGAGGAACAGGGCCGTCGAGGCGACGGCTCCCGCTCCGAGCCCGAGAATGACGCGCGAGTCCCACGCGTACTCCGTTCCGCCCCAACTGGTCAGCAGCACCAGGCAGGTGGAGGCGACGGCGAGCAGCAGGGCGCCCAGGACGTCGAGGCGGGGCCGGGCGGCCGGCTTGGGGAGTTTGAGCACGACGGCCACGACGACGAGCGTGACCAGGCCGAAGGGCACGTTGACGTAGAAGCACCAGCGCCAGGAGAGGTGGTCGGTGAAGTAGCCGCCGAGCAACGGGCCGGCGACCGACGCGAGGCCGAAGGCGGCGCCGATCAGACCCATGAAGCGGCCGCGTTCCCTGGGCGGCACGATGTCCGCGATGATCGCCTGAACGCCGATCATGAGTCCGCCGGCGCCGACGCCCTGGAGTGCGCGGAAGGCGATCAACTGGTCCATGGTGCGCGACCATCCGGCCAGCGCGGAGCCGATCACGAAGACGACGATCGCGAACTGGAAGACGCCCTTGCGGCCGTACAGGTCGCCGAGCTTGCCGTAGACGGGCAGTCCGACGGTGGCCGTGAGCAGATACGCGGTGATGGCCCAGGACATCCGGTCCAGACCGTGCAACTCCCCGACGATCCTGGGGAGGGCGGTGGCGACGATCATCTGCTCCAGCGCGGCGAGCAGCAGCGCCAGCATCAGCGCGAAGAACACCATCCGCACGCGGGCCGGGCTGAGCGCCTCGAACTGCTGTGGTTCCGGCGGCCCTTGGGGTGTGTCGGGGGCCGGGGCCGAAACGCCGCGTTCGCCCGCCGCCAGAGTCGTCCCGCCCACGTGCTGCTCCCCTCGTCGCGCCTGCGCGGCCCATTTCTCGCATTACGCGACAACTGGGAGCAAGCGCGACGAGTCGCCCGTCAGTAGGGCTCAGCAGGCGTAACCGCCGGTGGGAGCCCTACGGCGTACGACGGAGCCATACCGAAAACCACTCGAAACGGTGAGCGTGAGAATCGCCCGGTCGAGCGCCTCCATACGCCCACCGGGACCGCACCGAGGGCTACTTCTCCACCTCGGTGGCGAGCTTCGCCAGCACCTCGTCGTAGATCCGCCCGAGACCCTTGGGCGCGAAGGTCTTCTCGAAGAAACCGCCGATGCCGCCGGCGCCGTTCCAGACGGTGGTCACGACGACACGGGACTTGCCCTCGCCGGCCGGGGTGACCCGCCAGGTCGTCACCATCGTGGAGTTGCGGTCCTTCTCGACGAGTTCACCGTCGGTGGGCTCGCTCACCTCGAGCAGGCAGTCGCGGACGCGCTTGCTCGTGGCCTGGAGCTTCCAGTGGACGAGGCTGCCCTCGCCGTCACCGCCCTCACGCACCTCGTACTCGCTGAAGTGCTCGCTCAGGACCTTCGGACGCGTGCCGGTGTAGTCGGCCAGCGCGTCGAACACGTCGTCGGGCTGAGCCGCTACGACTCGCTCAGTGGTGGCCTCGACCTGCGCCATTGCGTTCCTCCAGCACTCGGGATCTCGGGGGTCAGCGCTCAGCCAACCATCAGGCGGTCGAGCCGCCCAAATCGGGGTCCCCTCAGGGCCCGGAGCCTCGGACGCCACGCCCGTCGAAAGTGAGTTCGCACGATCAAGGGAACATGTGTTCTATTCTGTGTCCAGTGCTACCGAGGAGGCGTCATGCGCTGGGAGAACCTCACAGTGGAGTCCGGCGGCAACCTGCCGAGGGACGCCGCGCTGTTCGGCGCGGACGCGGTGACCACACGTACGTTCGACACTCCGGAGTTCCGTGGAATCACGTTCCACGAGATCCGGGCCAAGTCGATCGTGAACCGGGTGCCGGGCGCCTCGCGCATGCCCTTCGAGTGGACGGTCAACCCCTATCGGGGGTGCACGCACGCGTGTGTCTACTGTTTCGCCCGCAAGACCCACAGCTATCTGGACCTCGACACGGGCCTCGGCTTCGACAGCCAGATCGTGGTGAAGGTGAACGCCCCGGAGCTGCTGCGACGGCATCTCGGCTCACGGCGCTGGCTCGGCGACCACATAGCGATGGGCACGAACGTGGACTGCTACCAGCGCGCCGAGGGCCGCTACCAGCTGATGCCCGGCATCATCGCGGCCCTGCGCGACCACGCGAACCCCTTCTCGATCCTCACCAAGGGCACGCTGATCCTGCGTGACCTCGACCTCCTGAAGCAGGCGGCCGCGGTGACCGAGGTCGGGATCTCCGTCTCGGTGGGCTTCACCGACCACGAGCTGTGGCGGACCGTGGAGCCGGGCACCCCCGCCCCCGAGCGCCGCCTCGACGCCGTCCGCACGCTGAGCGAACACGGCATCGACTGCGGGGTCCTGATGGCCCCGGTGATCCCCTTCCTGGGCGACGACCCGTCCCAGCTGCGCGCGACGGTACGGGCGATCGCGGCCTCCGGCGCCACCTCGGTCACACCGCTCGTGCTGCATCTGCGGCCGGGGGCGCGCGAGTGGTTCATGAGCTGGCTGGCACACCACCACCCGTATCTGGTGCGCCGCTACGAGCGCCTGTACGCCGAGGGCGCCTACGCCCCGAAGTGGTATCAGCGCCGGATCACCCGTCAGGTCCATGAACTGGCCGAGGAGTACGGGATAGGTCCCACGCGCGCGGGGATGCCGCGCAGGATCCCCGCACCCGTCGAACCGGCCGTCCCGGAGCCGACCCAGCTCACCCTTCTCTGACCGGCAGCGACACAGACTCCGGCACCGGCACCGGCACCAGGACGAGCAGCAGCACCAGGACGAGCATCGCCACCCACTCCGACCAGGACGTCTCAGCTGCATCCGGGCGCATCACGCGGCCCGATCGGGTCAAACTCCTGCCGGAATCGCTTCTTCCGGGTGCCCGCTCCGGGACGATACGGCGAAGGCCGTGGCGTGCACGGCCCACACCCTCCGTCCTGGGAGGTCCGATGCTGCATCTCCCCGGGGGACCCCCGGACCCCCGGCCCGAGGATCAGGCCAGAATCCCTGCCCGGAACATCCATGCGAGGCGATTCATCGTGAACCGACGCGCAGCTGCTCTGTGCGGTGCCGCTGCCGTGGTGGCCGGAATGATCACCGCGATCCCGGCCGGCGCGAACGCGGACTCCGCGACCGCACCGCGCACCACGCTCTCCGCCGACCAGGCGAAGCTCACCTGGAAGAAGTGCGGCACCACCTCCTATCCGACGCTCCAGTGCGCGTCCCTGAAGGTGCCGCTCGACCACACGGACCCGCACGGCGAGCGCATCACGCTCGCGCTGTCGCGGGTCCCGCACACCGCGAAGAAGTCCCAGGGACCGCTCCTGGTGAACCCGGGCGGCCCCGGCGGCAGCGGCCTCACGCTCGCCGGCTTCATCGCGGCCACGCTGCCGAAGGCGGTGGCCTCGCAGTACGACGTCATCGGGTTCGACCCGCGCGGCGTCGGCGCCAGCAAGCCCGCCCCGAACTGCAGGCCGGGGCACTTCAAGCCCGTACGCCCCGACTCGGTGCCGAGCACCCCCGCCCTGGAGAAGGCCAACCTCGACCGGGTCAAGGCCTTCGCGAAGGCGTGCGGCGCGAAGTACGGGAAGCTGCTGCCGTACCTCGACACCGTGAGCGCGGTCCATGACATGGACGCGATCCGGCACGCGCTCGGCGCCAAGAAGATCAACTACTTCGGGTACTCGTACGGCACCTACCTGGGCGCCGTCTACGCGAAGCTCCACCCGGACCGCGTACGGCGCATGGTGCTCGACTCCATCGTCGACCCCACCGGAGTCTGGTACGAGGACAACCTCGCCCAGGACCACGCCTTCAACGACCGTCACCGGGCCTTCATGGCCTGGGTCGCGAAGAACAACGCGAAGTACAGGCTCGGGACCGATCCGGAGAAGATCGAGACCAAGTGGTACGCAATGAGGGCCGCGCTGGCGAAGAAGCCCGCGGACAAGACGGTGGGCGCCTCCGAACTGGAGGACACGTTCGTCCCCGGCGGCTACTACAACGGCTACTGGCCGTATCTCGCCGAGGCGTTCGCGGCCTTCGTCAACGATAAGAACGACGACCCGCTGGTCGAGGCGTACCAGAACTTCGGTGCCGTCGACACCGCGGGCGACAACAGCTACAGCATCTACACCTCGGTGCAGTGCCGTGACGCGTCCTGGCCGCGCGACTGGGAGACGTGGCGCGAGGACAACTGGGAGGTGTACGAGAAGGCGCCCTTCATGACCTGGAGCAACGCCTGGTACAACGCGCCGTGCGCGTTCTGGCCCACGGACTCCCTGGAGCCCGAGGACGTCTCCAACGACTCGGTGCCGCCGGTGCTGCTGTTCCAGGCGACCGACGACGCGGCCACCCCGTACGAGGGCGGTGTCATGGTCCATCACCTGCTGGGCGACTCCAGCCTGGTGGTCGAGCAGGGCGGCGGCAACCACGGCATCACGCTGAGCGGAAACACCTGCCTGGACAAGCACCTGGCCACGTATCTGGCCGACGGCAGGGTGCCGCGCAGCGGCGGTGAGGTCGACGCGGTGTGCAAGCCGCTGCCCGACCCCAAGCCGCTGAGCAAGAAGGCCTCGGCCTCGGGCTCGCGCGGCGCGACGCTGCACGGGCTGCTCGGATTCCGGGGCTGAGCCCCGGCAGGTGAGCGGCGGCCGCCCGTCGGGGGCGTTGTCAGTGCCGTGGTGCAGGATTGATCCATGGCCGAACTGACGCGCATCTCCGCCCCCGACGGGGTCGCCCCCGCCGCCGCGTACACCCACGTCGTCATGGGCACAGGTCGCTTCGTGGCGGTCTCGGGCCAGCTCGCGCTCGACGAGAACGGCAAGCTCGTCGGGAAGGGCGACCCGGCGGCGCAGGCCCGTCAGGTCTTCGAGAACCTGCGGCGCTGTCTGGCCTCGGCCGGGGCCACCTTCGACGACGTGGTCAAACTGACCTTCTTCGTCACGGACATGGCGTACATGCCGGCCGTCCGCGCGGCCCGGGACGAGCACATATCCCCTGACCGCCTCCCGGCCGCCTCAGCCGTGCAGGTCGCCGCGCTGGTGAGCCCGGACTTCCTGATGGAGATCGAGGCGTTCGCGCTGCTGCCCGAGTGAGCCGAGAGTGCCGCCCGAGTGAGCCGAGGGTGTCGCCCGAGTGGGTCGCGGATTCGGCCCGGGCGATCCACGGGCCCGCCGTAATTCACGGGACCCCTCCCCCACGGCCGCCTAGGGTGCCGCCATGGACGAACGCCTCCGCACCACTTCCGCCACTCTCCACGTCCGGGAGATGGCCCTGGCCGACTGTCCCCGGGTGGCCGAGATCCGGGTGCGCGGCTGGCAGACGGCGTACAAGGGGCTGATGCCGCAGGCGTACCTCGACGGGCTCGACCCGGCGGAGGACGTCGCGCGTCTGCGGGCCCGCTTCGAAGGAGCCGGTGAGGGCGTGGTGAGCCTGGTCGCGGAGTGGGACGGTGACGTCGTCGGCTGGGCGTGCCACGGTCCGTACCGGGACGGTGAAGTCCGCACCGCGGAAGCCGAGTTGTACGCGATCTACGTGGACCCCGACCGGCTGGCGAGCGGTGTCGGCCGCGCCCTGCTGCGGGAGTCCGTCGCCCGCTGCACGGCCGCGGGGCACGGCCGGATGCTGCTGTGGGTGCTCCGCGAGAACGTGAGCGCGCGGCGCTTCTACGAGAAGGCCGGTTTCGCTCCGGACGGCGCGGAGGAGCCTTTCGAGGTGGACGGTGTCGAGGTGCCGGAGGTGCGTTACGCCCGTGTGCTGGGGGGCTCCTGAGGGAGGCTCACGCAGAACACGGCGCCGCTCGGCCGGCCAGGCTCGTACCAGGCGTCGCCGCCGTTCGCGCGGGCCAGGCTGCGGGCGATCCACAGGCCGAGGCCGGTGCCCTCGGTGGCCGCCGCCGTGGCGGGGTCGCGGCGGTAGCACTCGAAGAGGTGCGGGACGAAGGACTCGGGAACACCTGGACCGTGGTCCGCGACGGACAGTTCGATACGTCCGCCGGTGGCGCGCGCCGTGATCTCGACCGGCTCCCGGCCGTAGGCGAGGGCGTTCTCCAGGCAGTTGGTGAAGATCTCGGCGAAGGCCACCCGGTCGACGCGCGCCACCAGATGCGCCGGGACGGCCAGCCGCAGATCACGGCCGCGGGCCGCGGACTCGGCGAGGCGTTCCAGGAGGAAGCCCAGCACCGGCACCGCTTCCGGCACACCCTGCTGCCACGATCCGTCGATGCGGGCGGCGGTGAGCAACTTGCGGACGAGCGACTGCAGTCGGTCCGTGCGCTCGGCGATCCGCTCGACCAGTTGCGCCCGCCCCTGGTCCGTCAGGTCGGGTGGCGGCTCCTTCAGTACGTGCACCAGGGCGCCCAGGGCCGCGAGCGGGTTGTGCAGTTGGTGTGCGGCCACGGCTACGACCACGCTCTGGTGTTCGAGGGCGGACTGGAGGACGTGGTCGGCCTGCCGTCGGCGGGTTCCGTCGCGCAGCGCTGCCACGTACAGCCGGCGGTCGTCGAGCCGGGCCAGGGTGACCCGCATCTCGACGACCTTGCTGCGGCCGTTCGGCAGGGCCAGCGTGACCTCGGTGGCCTCGCCGTGGACCAGCGGGAAGCCGAACGCCGAGCCGATCAGTTCGTCCGCGGGGCGCTCCAGCAGTGTGGCCGCGGCCGGGTTGCAGGCTCGTACGCGGCCGTCGGTGTCCACCGCGACGATGCCGTCCGGGGCTGCCAGTGCCATCGCCTCGTACAGGTTCCGCGGCCCCTCGTCAGTCATCCATTTCGCCCCCGCCGCCCCTACCCATTCCCGTCCCTTTCTGGGGGCTGCCGCCCCCAGACCCCCGCCATCGGCCTGAACGGCCTCGTCCTCAAACGCCGGACGGGCTGGGTATTTCAGCCTCTCCGGCGTTTGAGGAGCGGGGGTTCGGGGGCTGGCCCCCGAGTAGTGACGGGAATGGGTAGGGGCGGCGGGGGCGAAGAACCACGCTTCCGCCTCAACTCTGGACTGACACAACGCCGTTGGGCCAGACACGGGGAACACATTTCCGAGTACGGCCGGGTCCTGACGGCGCCGCACGGCACTACGCTCGAAAGCGCATCGCCACAACCGGCCCAGGGAGAGCCGGCCATCCGGAGGGGGAGGATCCGGGATGATCCGCGTGCTCGTGGTCGAGGACCAGCGCGCGCTGGCCGACGCCCTGGCCATCGCCATCGCGGCGCAGCCCGACCTGGACTGCGGTGACGCGGTGGGCACGGTCGACGAGGCGTTGCGGGAGGCGGTCCGTCGGCCGCCCGCCGTGGTGCTCATGGACATCCATCTGCCGGGCAGGGACGGTATCGAGGGCACCCGGCTGCTGAAGGCCGCGCATCCCTCGACCCGGGTGGTCGTCCTGACCGCGGACGCGACCCCCGACCAGCTGGCCCGGGCGGTGACGGCGGGCGCCTCGGCCTTCCTCGCCAAGCACAGTGCCTTCGGGGACATCCTCACCGCGATCCGGACCACGGCCGACGGCAAGCTCCTGGTGGAGGAGTCGACCCTGGCGGCGCGGCTGCCCGAGCAGCGGTGGGAGCGGAGCGGGCTGACCCGCCGGGAGCACGAGGTGCTGGCCCTGCTCGCCCAGGGGCACGGTCTCAAGGTGATCGCGGACCGGCTCGTGCTCAGCAGGCACACGGTGCGCGGGCATGTGAAGAGCGTCCTGGTGAAGCTGGGCGCCCACAGCCAGCTGGAGGCCGTGGTCACAGCGACGCGCCTGGGCATCCTGCCGCGCCCGACCGCATGACAAGGTCCACGAGGTCCGACCGTAGAACGGTGAATCAGCCCATCTGAGGGGGCCGTTCGCCCCGCCTGGGGGATGCCCGGTCCCCCGCCCGCTGCCTATGGTGCGAAAAGTGCGGCCCCGTCGACTGGGGCCGCCGGGGAGCAGGACCCGGGCCAGATGCGCGGAGATGACGGCAGGTCGGATCCCGCGACGTTCGTCCGCCTGCCGGTCGCCCGTCTCCCGCCGGGCGAACCCCCGGCGACCCCGCCTTCTCCAGGGGCACTCGGTACCCCGCAGGTCACAAGGCACTCCACCGTGAACGCCCGTCCACACCTATTCGCGTGGCGCCCGCTGCGCCGGCAGCCTCTTCAGCGCACTCGCCGCCGCCTGGGCCAGCGGCGGATGGGCGAGGGCCTCGTTCAGGACGGGGCGGGCCCGTTCGTCGCCCAGGGCGCCGAGCCCGTCCACGCACGCGATGGCGACACGGCGGTACGGGTCGTGCGGACGGAACCTGCGGGCCAGGGTCGTGATCAGCGCGGGTACGGACTCGGGAGCGCGCAGCTCGACCAGGAGCCGTACCGGATGGAGTGCGTAGGCGACGCGTAACTCGTTGGTGGCCAGGGCGGCCGCCGCGCGGGCCGTGCGCGGGTCGCCGAGCCGGGCCAGGGCGTGCGCGGCGGACGCGCAGCGCTGTGGATCGCGGTGGTTGAGCAGCAGGACGAGTGCCTCGAAGGCTCGCCGGTCCCCGGCAAGACCGAGCCGGAACGCGGCCAACTCCCTTGCCCAGAGCCGCTGTTCGGGTGCGATGAGCACGTCGGCCAGTTCGTCGAGGTCGCCGGTCGAGGCCAGTCGTTCGTACGAGTACGAGGCAGCCGCGCCCGCCTCGTGCCGTAAGCGCTGGGTGAGCGATCGCAACTCTTCGTCCATATCGCCGAAGCCTATCGGCGACGTACGTCACATTCACCGGGGACTGGCGCGCTCGTTACCCACCAGTTAAGCTCAATCGAGCGAGTTACCCACTCGCTGACTTGCTCGTGGTGGCCTGGTGACGCAGCCGCCGCGGGTGCTGGTCGGTTCGGTACTTCACGTACCTCTGTACGACACGGCTCCGGGACAGGGCCGGTCGGGTCTTCCTCACCGTTTCGTGGGTTCGCAGTCTCACCCACTCACGGCGCCGGGCGTGTGCGCTTCGTAGCCCGGCATCACCCGCAACCTCCGCACCGTGTGCGCCCGTCGGCGTATCCGGGTGCGTCCCTCAGTCGTCACTCATTCCTGGAGTCCCGCGATGGCCACTCCCCTGTCCGACCCTTCCCTGTCACTCTCCGCGTCCCCGCTCAAGACCGTCGCCGTCGTCGGCCTCGGCACGATGGGGACCGGCATCGCCGAGATCCTGGCCAAGGCCGGCCGCGAGGTCGTGGGCATCGACATCAGCGAGGCCGCCGCCGCGCAGGCCACCGCCGCCCTGGAGTCCTCGACCGCCCGTGCCGTGCAGCGCGGACGCCTCACCGAGCAGGAGCGGGACGACTCCCTCGCCCGCTTCGTCACGTCCACGGACCTGCGGGCCGCGGCCGACGCAGACCTGGTGATCGAGGTGGCTCCGGAGTCGTACGACATCAAGCACCAGATCTTCCGGGAGCTGGACGGCATCGTGCGCCCGGAGACGATCCTGGCGACCGGCACCAACGCCCTGTCCGTCACGCGGCTTGCCGCCGACTCGGCCCGCCCCGAGCGGGTCCTTGGCCTGCACTTCTTCAACCCGGCCCCGGCGATGAAGCTGGTCGAGGTCGTCTCGTCCGTGCTGACCGCGCCGGCCGCCGTCGCCGCCGTCACGGACCTCGCCCTCGAACTCGGCAAGGAGCCCGTCGCGGTCGGCGACCGCCCCGGCTTCGTCGCCGACGGACTGCTCTTCGGCTACCTCAACCAGGCCGCCGCGATGTACGAGGCGAAGTACGCGAGCCGCGAGGACATCGACGCCGCGATGAAGCTCGGCTGCGGCCTGCCCATGGGCCCGCTGGCCCTGCTGGACCTGATCGGCGTCGACACCGCGCGTACGGTCCTGGAGGCCATGTACGCCGAGTCCCACGACCGGCTGCACGCGCCCTCGCCCATCCTCAAGCAGCTCAGCGAGGCGGGCCTGACCGGCCGCAAGTCGGGGCGCGGCTTCTACACGTACGACGCCCCGGGCAGCGCGACCGTCGTGCGGGACGCGCTCACTCCCCCGGAGGGCGCATCCCTGGTGCCCGGCCGCACCGTGCGCTCGGTCGGCGTCGCGGGCTCCGGCACCATGGCGTCCGGTATCGCCGAGGTCTTCGCGAAGGCCGGGTACGAGGTCGCGCTCGCCGCCCGCAGCGAGGAGAAGGCACAGGCCGCCAAGGCCCGTATCGGCAAGTCGCTCTCACGCTCCGTCGACAAGGGCCGGATGACCGCCGAGGCCGCCGCCGAGACGCTGGGACGGATCACCCCGGCGGGCTCGTACGACGCCTTCGCGGACGTCGATCTGGCGCTGGAGGCGGTCGCCGAGGACCTGGAGATCAAGCAGCAGCTGTTCGCGACCTTCGACAAGGTCTGCAAGCCCGGCGCGATCCTTGCCACCACCACCTCCTCGCTGCCCGTCGTCGCCTGTGCCCGCGCCACCTCGCGGCCCCAGGACGTGGTCGGCATGCACTTCTTCAACCCGGCCCCGGCGATGAAGCTGGTCGAGGTCGTGCGCACGGTCCTGACGGCCGACGACGTGCACGCCACGGTCAGGGAGGTCTGCGCGAAGGTCCGCAAGCACCCGGTGGACTGCGGCGACCGGGCCGGTTTCATCGTGAACGCGCTGCTGTTCCCGTACCTGAACAACGCGATCAAGATGGTCCAGGAGCACTACGCGACGCTCGACGACATCGACGCCGCGATGAGGCTCGGCGGCGGCTATCCGATGGGCCCCTTCGAACTCCTCGACGTGGTCGGCCTGGACGTCTCGCTGGCCATCGAGAAGGTCCTGCACCGCGAGTTCCGTGACCCGGGCCTCGCCCCCGCGCCCCTCCTGGAGCACCTGGTGGCCGCGGGCTGCCTCGGCCGCAAGACGGGCCGCGGCTTCCGCGAATATGCACGACGCTGAGCCGCCGCGCGACGCCGGGCCGGGGGACAGGCCCGGCGAGCCCGCCTCCGGGCCATGGGACCGGCCCGGAGGCGGGCCTGCGGCCGGATCCGGCCTCGGATCCGGCACCGGGCCGGGAGTCGGGCAAGGGCCGGGGGCCGAGGAGACGTCCGGCGGCGGGTCCGTGAACGGGAAAGAGCACCGGGCGGCCGTCGGGTCCATGGACGGGACACAGCAGCGGGCAGCCGTCGAGGCCGCCAACGGGACACAGCAGCGGGCGGCCGTCGAGTCCACGGACGGGTCCGCGCACGCAGTCGGGCCCTCGGCCGATGGCCGGCCTGGCGACTTGTTCGCCGAACGCGCCGGCTGGGGCGGGCTGCTCGATCCGGCCGCCGCCCCCGTCCCGGTCCCGGTCGGGGAAAGACCCGGTCATGAGCGCTCCGCCGCGTACATGCAGTACGTTCGGGGCATGTCCCAGCCCGCCAAGTCCTCCCGTACCCCAGCCACGCCCGACGCTCCGGAGAGTGCCGCGGGCAGTCGTGCGGCCGCACAGCGGCTCAAGATGCGCCGCGAACTCGCGGCCGCCGCGATGGAGCTGTTCGCGACCAAGGGGTACGAGGCGACGACCGTCGACGAGATCGCGGCCGCGGCCGGGGTCGCCCGGCGCACCTTCTTCCGGCACTTCCGCTCCAAGGAAGAGGCGATCTTCCCGGACCACGACGACACGTTGATCCGGGCCGAGGCGGTGCTCAACGCGGCGCCGGCGCACGAGCATCCGCTCGACACGGTGTGCCGGGGCATCAAGGAAGTCATGAAGATGTACGCGGCGAGGCCGGAGATCTCGGTGTCGCGCTACAAGCTCACCCGCGAGGTACCGACCCTGCGGGAGGCGGAGATCGCGTCCGTGGCCCGCTACGAGCGGCTGTTCACCCGCTATCTGCTGGGCCACTTCGACGAGCACGCCCACGACGACGACGCCAACGACGACCCGCTGCTCGCGGAGGTCGCCGCGTCCGCCGTGGTCACGGCCCACAACCACGTGCTGCGGCGCTGGCTGCGGGCGGGCGGCCAGGGAGACGTCGAAAGCCAGCTGGACCACGCCTTCGCGATCGTCCGGAAGACCTTCGGTACGGGGATCGGCGCCGGGCGGGACACCGCGTCGCGCTCGGCGCCCGCCACTGCCGCCTCCGTGGAGGGCGAGGTACTGGTGACCGTGGCCCGCGTGGACGCTCCGCTGGACCAGGTGATGCGCACGATCGAGCAGGCGCTCAAGGAACGGCCGTAGCGGCACCCCGCGAAACCGCGGCGGCCATAGCAGCACTCCGCGGAACAGCGGCAGCAGCCCAGCCGCTGTCCTCGCCAAACGCCTGATCGCCGGACGAGCTCAATGTGAGCGCGTCCGGCATCTTTTTGCCCAGATTCGGGCGTTTCCTGGCCCAGCCTGATCGATCATCGCTCACGTGTTACGTAAAGATTTCACCTGAGCGCAACTTCTGGCACTCCGTGCCTTGCGGCGTGACACGGCGTGCCATACGTTGAAGTTGTCCGGGCGGCCGGCGTGCAGAGATCCTTCGTACGCCGGCTGTCCCCGCAAACCAATGGTCTGCGCGCCCGGACGCCTGCGTCACAGGCAACCTTCCGCGCCACAACGCGCTGCCGAGCACCACCCCCGCCGAACCGACGGCACTGCCTCACACCAGCAGCAATCACCCCGACGTAACCCTCAGCGTTCCCCTCAGACGCTCATCGCCGGAGGCACCACCGTGAAGGAAATCCTGGACGCGATTCAGTCGCGGACGGCCACGTCCGCCGACTTCGCCGCACTGCCGCTCCCCGAGTCGTACCGCGCGATCACCGTGCACAAGGACGAGACGGAGATGTTCACCGGACTCGCCACCCGCGACAAGGACCCACGCAAGTCGATCCACCTGGACGACGTGCCGGTGCCGGAACTCGGCCCCGGCGAGGCCCTGGTGGCCGTGATGGCCTCCTCGGTCAACTACAACTCCGTGTGGACCTCGATCTTCGAGCCCATGGCGACCTTCGGGTTCCTGGAGCGCTACGGCAAGCTCAGCGACCTCACCAAGCGCCACGACCTGCCGTACCACATCATCGGCTCCGACCTGGCGGGCGTCGTGCTGCGCACCGGTCCGGGCGTGAACGCCTGGCGGCCCGGTGACGAGGTCGTCGCGCACTGCCTGTCCGTCGAGCTGGAGTCCAGCGACGGGCACAACGACACGATGCTCGACCCCGAGCAGCGCATCTGGGGCTTCGAGACGAACTTCGGCGGCCTCGCCGAGATCGCGCTCGTGAAGTCGAACCAGCTGATGCCCAAGCCCGACCACTTGTCGTGGGAGGAGGCCGCCGCCCCGGGGCTGGTGAACTCCACCGCCTACCGGCAGCTGGTCTCCCGCAACGGCGCCGGCATGAAGCAGGGCGACAACGTCCTGATCTGGGGCGCCAGCGGCGGACTCGGCTCGTACGCCACCCAGTTCGCGCTCGCCGGCGGCGCCAACCCCATCTGCGTGGTGAGCAGCCCGCAGAAGGCGGACATCTGCCGTGCGATGGGCGCCGAGGCGATCATCGACCGCAACGCCGAGGACTACCGGTTCTGGAAGGACGAGCACAACCAGGATCCGAAGGAGTGGAAGCGTTTCGGCAAGCGCATCCGTGAGCTGACCGGGGGCGAGGACGTGGACATCGTCTTCGAGCACCCGGGCCGCGAGACCTTCGGCGCCTCGGTCTACGTCACCCGCAAGGGCGGCACGATCGTCACCTGTGCCTCGACCTCGGGCTACAACCACGAGTACGACAACCGCTACCTGTGGATGTCCCTGAAGCGGATCATCGGCTCACACTTCGCCAACTACCGCGAGGCCTGGGAGGCCAACCGGCTCATCGCGAAGGGCAAGATCCACCCCACGCTCTCCCGGGTGTACTCGCTGGAGGAGACCGGGCAGGCCGCGTACGACGTGCACCGCAACCTCCATCAGGGCAAGGTCGGAGTCCTGGCGCTGGCGCCCACCGAGGGCCTCGGCGTGCGTGACGAGGAGAAGCGCGCCCAGCACGTCGACGCCATCAACCGCTTCCGGAACATCTGAGGGCCACCCCATGACTGAGCGCCAGACGCCGCAGGCGAAGAACGTAAGGGACCGGCCGTGGCTCATGCGCACCTACGCCGGTCACTCCACGGCCGAGGCGTCCAACGAGCTGTACCGGCGCAACCTCGCCAAGGGCCAGACGGGTCTCTCGGTCGCGTTCGACCTGCCGACACAGACCGGCTACGACCCCGACCACATCCTCGCCCGCGGCGAGGTCGGCCGGGTGGGCGTGCCCGTCTCGCACCTCGGTGACATGCGCCGGCTGTTCCAGGACATCCCCCTGGACCAGATGAACACCTCGATGACCATCAACGCCACCGCCATGTGGCTGCTGGCGCTCTACCAGGTCGTCGCCGAGGAGCAGGGTGTCGACATCACCAGGCTCCAGGGCACGACCCAGAACGACATCGTGAAGGAGTACCTGTCGCGGGGGACGCACGTCTTCCCGCCGGTGCCCTCGCTCCGTCTGACGACGGACATGATCTGCTACACCGTCAACAACATCCCCAAGTGGAACCCGATCAACATCTGCAGCTACCACCTCCAGGAGGCGGGAGCCACCCCGGTCCAGGAGATCGCGTACGCGATGTCCACCGCGATCGCCGTCCTGGACGCGGTGTTCGCGTCCGGGCAGATCGCGGAGGAGCAGAAGGGGGACGTGGTCGCGCGGATCTCCTTCTTCGTGAACGCGGGCGTCCGCTTCGTCGAGGAGATGTGCAAGATGCGGGCGTTCGGCCGCATCTGGGACAGGATCACCCGCGAGCGGTACGGCATCGAGAACCCCAAGCACCGCCGTTTCCGGTACGGGGTCCAGGTCAACTCCCTCGGTCTGACCGAGGCCCAGCCGGAGAACAACATCCAGCGGATCGTGCTGGAGATGCTGGCGGTGACCCTCTCGAAGGACGCACGCGCGCGTGCCGTCCAACTCCCGGCCTGGAACGAGGCGTTGGGCCTGCCCCGGCCCTGGGACCAGCAGTGGTCCCTGCGCATGCAGCAGGTGCTCGCGTACGAGAGCGACCTGCTGGAGTACGCGGACATCTTCGAGGGCTCGCACGTCATCGAGGCGAAGGTCTCCCAGCTGGTCGAGGACTCGTTCGCCGAGATCGACCGGATCCAGGAGATGGGCGGCGCGATGGCGGCCGTCGAGTCGGGCTATCTGAAGTCGCAGCTCGTCTCGTCGCACGCCGAGCGCCGGGCCCGTATCGAATCCGGGGACGAGAAGATCGTCGGCGTCAACATCTTCGAGTCGACCGAGCCGAACCCGCTCACCGCCGATCTGGACGCCGCGATCATGACGGTCGACCCGGCGGTCGAGGCCGGGGTGACCGCCGCCCTCAAGGACTGGCGCGACACCCGCTACCAGCCCCCCTTCAATCACCCGCGCCCCTGCAAGGCGCTGGAGCGGCTGAAGGAGGCCGCGAAGGGCACCGGCAACCTCATGGAGGCCACCCTGGAGTGCGCCCGGGCCGGGGTCACGACCGGCGAGTGGGCCGGTGCCTTGCGCGAGGTGTTCGGCGAGTTCCGCGCCCCCACCGGCGTGTCGTCCGCGCCCGTCGCGGTGACCGCCGAGGAGGGCACGGCGATGGCGCTGGTCCGCCGCAAGGTGGAGCTGACCGCGAAGGACATGGGCGTCGGCAAGCTCCGCTTCCTGGTCGGCAAGCCGGGCCTGGACGGGCACTCCAACGGCGCCGAGCAGATCGCCGTACGGGCCCGTGACGCCGGCTTCGAGGTGGTCTACCAGGGCATCCGGCTCACGCCCGAGGAGATCGTGACCGCGGCCGTCGCCGAGGACGTGCACGCGGTGGGGCTGTCCATCCTCTCCGGCTCGCACGCCCAGCTGGTGCCCGACGTGCTGGAACGGCTGCGTGTGGCCGGTGCCACAGACATCCCGGTGATCGCCGGTGGCATCATCCCGAATGGCGACGCCGAAGACCTGCGGGCCGCGGGAGTGGCCGCGGTCTTCACTCCGAAGGATTTCGACATCACCGGAATCATCGGCCGGATCGTCGACGAGATCCGGAAAGCGAACAAGCTCGACCCACTGGAGGTCCCCGCATGACCAGCCCCGTCAACCGTCTGCGCCCGCGTCGCTCCTGCCTCGCGGTGCCGGGGAGCAACCCCCGCTTCCTGGAGAAGGCGCAGGGCCTCCCGGCCGACCAGGTCTTCCTGGACCTGGAGGACGCGTGCGCGCCGCTGGCCAAGCCCGAGGCGCGGCACACCATCGTCAAGTTCCTCAACGAGGGTGACTGGACGGGCAAGACGCGGGTCGTGCGGGTCAACGACTGGACGACCGAGTGGACATACCGCGATGTCGTGACGGTGGTCGAGGGCGCCGGTCCGAACCTCGACTGCATCATGCTGCCCAAGGTCCAGGACGCCCAGCAGATCGTGGCCCTGGACCTCCTGCTGACGCAGATCGAGAAGACGATGGGCTTCGAGGTCGGCAAGATCGGCATCGAGGCGCAGATCGAGAACGCCCAGGGTCTGAACAACGTCAACGAGATCGCGACGGCCTCCCAGCGCGTCGAGACGATCATCTTCGGCCCGGCCGACTTCATGGCGTCGATCAACATGAAGTCGCTGGTCGTGGGCGAGCAGCCGCCCGGCTACCCGGCGGACGCCTACCACTACATCCTGATGAAGATCCTGATGGCCGCCCGCGCCAACAACCTCCAGGCGATCGACGGCCCCTACCTGCAGATCCGCAACATCGACGGCTACCGCGAGGTGGCCGGGCGGGCCGCCGCGCTCGGTTTCGACGGCAAGTGGGTGCTGCACCCGGGCCAGGTCGAGGCGTCGAACGAGATCTTCTCGCCCTCCCAGGAGGACTTCGACCACGCCGAGCTGATCCTGGACGCGTACGACTTCTACACGTCCGAGGCGGGCGGCAAGAAGGGCTCCGCGATGCTCGGCGACGAGATGATCGACGAGGCCAGCCGCAAGATGGCCCTCGTCATCTCCGGCAAGGGCCGGGCCGCCGGCATGCAGCGCACCAGCAAGTTCGAAGCCCCGGAGGCCTGAGCACATGCAGTTCGGACGCACCTACGAGGAGTTCGAGGTCGGCGCGGTCTACAAACACTGGCCCGGGAAGACCGTCACGGAGTACGACGACCACCTCTTCTGTCTCCTGACGATGAACCACCACCCGCTCCACATGGACGCCAACTACGCCGAGAACACGACGGACTTCGGCAAGAACGTGGTGGTCGGCAACTACATCTACTCGCTGCTGCTGGGCATGTCGGTGCCGGACGTGTCGGGCAAGGCGATCGCCAACCTGGAGGTCGAGTCGCTGAAGCACGTGGCGCCGACGTTCCACGGCGACACGATCTACGGCGAGACCACGGTCCTCGACAAGACCCCGTCGAAGTCCAAGAACGACCGCGGGATCGTCCACGTCGAGACCAAGGGCTACAAGCAGGACGGCACGCTGGTCTGCGTGTTCCGCCGCAAGGTGATGGTCCCCACCGAGACGTACATCCAGGAGCGCGGCGGCGAGCAGCCCGGACGCCCCCAGCTGAAGGAGCAGGAGAAGTAGCCATGGCGCGACTCGCCCAGACCGCCGGTCTGACCGACATCCAGCAGGAGATCCTGTCCACCGTGCGGGACTTCGTGGACAAGGAGATCATCCCGGTCGCGACCGAGCTGGAGCACCGCGACGAGTACCCGCAGCAGATCGTCGACGGACTCAAGGAGTTGGGCCTCTTCGGCCTCATGATTCCCGAGGAGTACGGGGGTCTGGGCGAATCTCTCCTCACCTACGCGCTGTGCGTGGAGGAGATCGCGCGCGGCTGGATGTCGGTGTCCGGCATCATCAACACGCATTTCATCGTGGCGTACATGCTCAAGCAGCACGGTACGCAGGAGCAGAGGGAGTATTTCCTTCCGCGCATGGCGGCGGGCGAGGTGCGCGGCGCGTTCTCCATGTCGGAACCGGCACTCGGCTCGGACGTTTCGGCGATCACCTCGAAGGCGGTCAAGGACGGCGACGAGTACGTCCTGAACGGTCAGAAGATGTGGCTGACGAACGGCGGAACGTCGACGCTCGTGGCCGTTCTGGTGAAGAGTGACGAAGGCCACCCTGAGGGCACGGCGCCCCACAAGTCGATGACGACCTTCCTCGTGGAGAAGGAGCCCGGCTTCGGTGAGGTCCGACCCGGCCTGACCATCCCCGGGAAGATCGACAAGATGGGGTACAAGGGTGTCGACACCACCGAGCTGATCATGGATGGCCTGCGGATTCCGGCCAATCGCGTGCTCGGCGGGGTCACCGGCCGAGGGTTTTACCAAATGATGGACGGCGTCGAGGTCGGCCGCGTCAACGTGGCGGCGCGTGGTTGCGGTGTGGCTCAGCGTGCGTTCGAGCTGGGCGTCTCCTATGCCCAGCAGCGTCACACTTTCGGCAAACCGATCGCCCAGCACCAGGCGATCCAGTTCAAGCTGGCCGAGATGGCTACCAAGGTCGAGGCCGCCCATGCGATGATGGTGAATGCGGCACGCAAAAAGGACTCCGGTGAGCGAAACGACCTCGAAGCAGGGATGGCGAAGTACCTCGCCTCCGAATACTGCAAAGAGGTTGTCGAAGACGCCTTCCGGATCCACGGCGGTTACGGCTTCTCCAAGGAGTACGAGATCGAGCGCCTCTACCGTGAGGCCCCGATGCTGCTCATCGGTGAAGGTACCGCCGAGATCCAGAAAATGATCATCGGACGCAGGTTGCTCGAAGAGTATCGGTTCCAGGGCTAGATCTACCGATTCGGGGTGTTTCATCGAGAAGAAGGTCACACCCCGTCAACGCTCTTCAGCCGCCGACTCGGCTTCCTGGCTTGCCCAGTTGTGGCCCGCGACCGGTACGATCCCGGGAAAGCCGCCGTCCCCCGTTACAGCGCGGCATCATCCGCTACGAAGGTCATCCATGCCCCACAGCCAAACCTCTGCACCACGCGACAGCCTGGCAGGCGTACGTATTGCGCGCGGAGCATCGCCGTGGCTCCTCCCGACCGTCGCCACCGCAGCACTCAGCCTGGTACGCGCGCGCAGGTCCGGCGCCGCCAAGGCCGTCGCCGTACCCGCCACCGCGCTGGCGGCGGGCATGCTGTGGTTCTTCCGCGACCCCGAGCGTGAGATCGCCCCGGGCCGGGTCATCTCCCCGGCCGACGGTGTGGTGCAGAGCATCATGCCGTGGAAGGACGGTCGCACCCGCGTCGCGATCTTCATGAGCCCGCTGAACGTCCACGTCAACCGCGCGCCTCTCTCCGGCACGGTGACGTCGGTGGAGCACATCCCCGGCGGTTTCGTTCCGGCGTTCAACAAGGAGAGCGAGAACAACGAGCGCGTTGTCTGGCACTTCGACACCGAACTCGGCGACATCGAGATGATCCAGATCGCCGGTGCGGTCGCGCGGCGTATCGTGCCGTACATCCCTCAGGGCACGAAGGTCGAGCAGGGCGACCGGATCGGGCTGATCCGCTTCGGGTCGCGCGTCGACATCTACCTCCCCGAGGGTGTCGAGGTCGACGTGGAGGTCGGCCAGAAGACCGTGGCGGGGGTGACTCGCATTGACCGTGATTGATCCCGAGACACAGGCCGGCTGGGTGCCGGAGGCCGATGAGCTGGACGACGAGGAGGAGATGCCCCTCTCTCTCCGCCTCTCAATAGCGGACACCCTCACGCTCGGTAATGCCACGTGCGGCTTCATGGCGGTGTACTTCACCACCACCGGCATCCTCATCCCGCACCTCACGGGCAGCCAGGAGACGGGCATGGCGCGGCACAGCGCCGCGACCGCCGTGATCCTGATGCTGTGCGCCGCGGTCTTCGACCTGTTCGACGGACTGGTCGCCCGCAAGCTGCGCTCCTCCCCCATGGGCGCGGAGCTGGACAACCTCTCCGACCTGATCAGCTTCGGCCTGGCGCCGGCGTACTTCGTGCTGGTCTACGGCATGGTCGCCGACGACGCGCACCAGCGGGTGGCGGCGGTGGGGGCCATCGTGGTCCTGCTGGCGGTCGTACTCCGGCTCGCCAGATTCTCCTGCGTCACGGTCAAGGACGGCACCTTCCAGGGCATGCCCTCGCCGTTCGGCGCGCTGACCGTCGTCTCCATCGTGCTGCTCGAGCTGCCGTTCGTCGCCACGCTCATGGCGATCATCGGCACCGCGTGGCTGATGGTGAGCCGGGTCGAGTACCCGAAGCCGCGGGGGCGGCTCGCCGTGGCGATGCTCTCGTGGATCGTCACGAGCATGGCGCTGCTGGCGGCGTGGGCGTTCGACGCGCCCGGTGGGCAGCTGCTCCTTCAGACGGGCTGTGCGTTGCAGCTGGTGACCGGAGCGGTGATTCCCCTCTTCGCCACGGCTCGGAGGGTGAACAATTTTCGGGACAATCGGCGTGAGGCGCGGGCTGCGCAGCTGCCGTAGTTGTCTTGTGGTGTGACCTGAAGGGCCCCGAACCTGTTGGTTCGGGGCCCTTCGTGTGGGGTGACCCTTGGGTGGTCGGTCGAGTGCGGGTGTGTGGGGGCTGGTCGCGCAGTTCCTCGCGCCCCTAAAAGATTGCGCAGTTCCCCGCGCCCCTTACGGGGCCGGTGTGTACTTCGCCGCCACGTCCGAGGCCTCCGCGTCCCTGACCACCTTCATGCCGCCTGTCACGGTCTTGTCGGGCTGGAGGATGACGCTCTGCTTGGAGGAGGGGGCGTTGGGGTCGGTGAAGTCCTGGGGGATGCCGAAGCCCGTGTCGAGGGAGTTGATGGTGAGGAGGGCCTTGTCGACGCCCTCGCGGGTCAGGTCCTTGGATGCGCAGGCCTTCTTCAGGGCCTCGCCGAAGGCGTAGACCGCGGTCCAGCCGGCGACGACTCCGTTGTCGAGGGAGTCCTTCGGGTACGCCTTCTTGTAGTCGGCGACCAGTTTCTGGGCCTGAGGGGTGTCCGCGCCGATGGGCAGCGAGGGCGAGGCCACGTAGTAGTTCTTCATCAGGGCCGGGCCCGCCTGGGTCGCCAGGAGCTGCGGGGCGAAGGCCGAGTTGTTGCCGATGATCGGGACGTCGAAGCCGCCGGCCGCGGCGACACCGACGAGCGAGGCCGCCTGGCGCGGGCCCGCGCTGATCACGACCGCCTTCACGCCGGCCTTCTTGAGGGCGGCGACCTGTGCGGTCATGTCGTTGTCGGTCGGCTTGATCTTCTGCTCGACGACGGTCAGACCGGCCTCCTTCGCGATGTGCTTCGAGCCGACCAGCGCGCTCTCGCCGTAGTCACCCTCGAAGTAGACGTGCCCGATCTTGTCGCCCTTCTTGATGCCCTTCTCCTTCATCAGGAAGTCGACGGCGTTGATCGTCTCGATGTCGTACGTGGATCCGATGACCCTGATGTACGGGCTGCCGAGCAGCGTCGCCGACCAGGCCTGCGGCAGGACCAGGCCCTTGTCCTGGCCGTCGATGCGCTGCTTGACGGCGGCGACGAACGGCGAGCCGATGAACTGAGTGAAACCGAGCACCTTCGGCTCCAGCTCCGTGTACCCGGCGAGGGCCTTCTGCGGGTCGTAGCCGTGGTCACGGACGGTGAGCTCGACCTCGTAGCCGCAGACACCGCCGTCGGCGTTCAGCTGCTTCACATAGAGCTGCTGGGCCTGGGTGACGCTCTTGCCGAGGGTCGCGTACACGCCGGTCATGTCGGTGAGGACGCCGAGCGTGATGGTCTTGCCGGAGATGCCGTCGCCGGTCTTCACCTCGCCCGCGGCCGTCCCGTTGTCCTTGTCGTCGTTGTCGGTGTCTTTGGCCTTCGAACTGCACCCGGCCAGCACGAGCAGCGCGGCGAGCGCGCCTGCGGTCACCTGGGCCGCGTATGTCGTCCTCATCGTTCCTCCCCTGGGATGGACCGTGGACCGGTCCTGACACGACGCCCGGCGGCCACCCTGACCAGGCCGCCGGGCAGGAAGAGCACCACCGCGACGACGGCGGCGCCGTAGAGGTACCGGGATGCCTCGCCCGGTGCGACCCCGCCCGTACCGGGGGCGGAGACCAGGGGCAGCGCATCGCTGTAGCGGGTCAGCAGCTGCGGCAGCAGGGAGACGAACGCGGCCCCGACCACCGCCCCGGAGACCGAACCGAGCCCGCCGATGACGATCATGGCGAGGTATTCGAGCGACAGCGTGATGCCGAAGTAGTCCGGCACCGTCCGCTGGAAGACCAGGGCGAGCAGGACGCCCGCGAGGCCCGCGTACATCGAGGACAGGACGAAGACGGCCGCCCGATAGCGGGCGACGGGCACACCGATGACCCCGGCGGCTATGCGGTGGTCCCGGATCGCGTTCATGGCGCGTCCGGGGCGGCCGCGCAGCACCCCGCGGGCGAAGAGCGCACAGCCGAGGAGGAGGACGAGTCCCGCGTACCAGAGCTTCTCCGCCGAGCCGAACGGCACGGCGGCGACGACGAGTTCACGGTCGTCGAAGGTGAGTCCGAAGAGGCTCAGGGGCGGTACGTCGCGGCCGTTGAAGCCGCCGGTGAGGTCGCGGGCGTTGAACAGCACGTGCTGGCCTATGAAGATCAGCGCGAGTGTGGCGATGCCCAGGTAGGCGCCGCGCAGCCGGCCCGCGATGGGGCTGAAGAGGCCGCCCGCCAGGCCCGCGACGAGGACGGCGAGGACGGCCGCGAGCCAGGTCGGCAGGCCGAGGCCGGTCAGCCCGTCACCGCCGTCCGCGGCGAACACGCAGTAGCCGTACGCGCCGATCGCGAGGAAGAAGGCGTGGCCCATGGAGAGCTGGCCCGTGGAGCCGGTGAGGAGGTTGATGCCGATCGCCCCGATCGCGGCGGCCATCGCGAACAGCCCGGCCTGGAGCCAGAACCGGTCCAGGTAGAAGGGCAGGGCGAGCAGGAGGACGGCTCCGGCGGCCCAGACGTACGTACGGGTGCGGGCGGCGGAACGCAGCGGTCTCACGAGGGCCTCAGACACGGGCCAGCTCCTTCGTGCCGAACAGCCCGGCGGGCCGGATGAGCAGGATCACTGTCATCACGAGGTAGGGGGCGAGGTCGCCCAACCCCCGGCCCAGGAAGGTCAGTTCGCTCTGGTAGCCGGTGGCCAGGGACTCGGTGACGCCCACGAGCAGGCCGCCGACGAGCGCGCCCGTCGTGGAGTCGAGGCCGCCGAGGATGGCGGCGGGGAAGGCCTTGAGGGCGGCGAGCGAGGTGGCTCTCTCCAGTCCTGGGGTCGGGAAGACGGTCAGGAACAGCGCGGCCACGGCCGCAAGGCCCCCGGCCACGGCCCACGCCCCGAGCGACACCCTGCCGAGCCGTACGCCCATCAGCGCGGCCGTCTCCGGGCTCTCGGCGGCGGCCCGCATCGCGACACCCCAGGAGGTGTAGCGGAACGCGAGCAGGAACACGGTTATCAGCAGGGCCGCGGCCACGAAGGCGGCGATGCGTGTGTGGGCCAGCGAGATGGGGCCGAGGGTCAGCACGGCGTCGCCCCACGGGTCGCCGAGGGGCAGGACGTCCGTGCCGATGCGGCGGGTCAGTTCGGTGGTGAGCAGGATGTCCACGCCGATCGTGACGATGGCGAGGACGCTGTGGTCGGACCCCCGGTAGCGGCGCATCACCAGGAACTCCACGGCCGCGCCGACCACCGCGGCACCGGCGATCCCGACCAGCAGCGCGGGCCAGAAGCCGATGTCGTCGTGGAGGGTCGCGGTGACGTACCCGCCCGCCAACAGCAGTGACGCATGGGCGAAGTTGACGACCTCGGTGGCCCGGAAGATGACCACGAAGCCGAGGGCGATGAGGGCGTAGACCGACCCCATCGACACACCGTTGAGGAGGAGTTCGGCGAAGGTGCTCACGAGGCGCTCTCCTCTCCCGAGCGGCGCTCCCCCAGGTAGGCGCGTACGACCGCCGGGTCGTTCTGTACGTCGGCGGGGGCGCCGTCCGCGATCAGGCGCCCGAAGTCGAGTACGGTCACCGCGTCAGCGAGCCGCATCACCACCCCCATGTCGTGTTCCACCAGGACGATCGAGATGCCGAGGCTGTCGCGAACTCCCGCTATCACGGCGGAGGTTCGGCGGCGCTCGTCGGCGGTCATGCCCGCGACCGGCTCGTCCAGGAGCAGCAGGCGCGGCTCCATGCAGAGGGCGCGGGCGAGTTCGGCGAGCTTCTGCTGCCCGTACGGGAGGGAGCCCGCCGGGCGGTCGAGGTAGGGCGCGATGCCGACGAACTCGGCGATCTCGCGTACGCGTTCACGGTGCCGCCGCTCTTCCCGGGCCGCCGCCGGGAGGCGAAGTCCCGCTGACAGGAAGCCGGTTCGGGTGAGCCGGTGGCGTCCGAGGAGCAGACTGTCCTCGACCGTGGCGAGCGGGGGCAGCGCGAGGTTCTGGAAGATGCGGGCGACGCCCAGATCGGCGATGCGGTGCGGAGGCATGCCGGTCAGTTCGTGCTCGCCGAAGAGGACGCTGCCCGCGGTGGCGCGGTAGACCCCGGACAGGACGTTGAAACAGGTGGACTTTCCGGCGCCGTTGGGGCCGATGAGGGCGTGGACGGTGCCGGGGCGCACGGTGAAGTCGATGGCGTCGAGGGCGGTGAGGCCCGCGAACCGGACGGTCAACTCCCTTACGTGGAGCGGCGGGACGTCGGGAGCGGGTGAAGTGGGCTGCGGAGGCGGGGAGTCCGGCCGGGTGGGATCGGAGCGGCTGGGGTCCGACCGCGTGTGGTCAGACCGGGCGCGGTCCGGTCTGGTTGTCGGGTCCCGTCGGGTGTCCGGCCGGGCGGGGTCCGGTTCGTCGTCGCGCGGTGTGCCGTCGCTGGGCATGGCGTCGCTCGGCATGGCGGTGTTCACCCCTTCCAGCGGGTCAGGGCCGGATGCGTGGTGCGGGCCCGCTCGGCGTCGGCCGCCGCGTCCTCGTCGACGACGCCCAGATAGCGGCGGCGCACCTCGTCGGAGGCGGCCAGTTCGTCCGCGGGACCCGACAGGGTGACTTCGCCGACCTCGAGGACGTACGCGCGGGAGGCGAGCCGCAGGGCCAGGGCGGCGTTCTGTTCGACGAGCAGGATCGAGGTGCCCTGGGCGTTGATCTCCCTTACGGTGTCGGCGATCCGCTCGGCCATCAGCGGGGCGAGCCCGAGGGACGGCTCGTCGAGGAGCAGGATGCGCGGGGTGGCCATCAGGCCGCGGCCGACCGCGAGCATCTGCTGTTCTCCGCCCGACAGCAGGCCGGCGCGCTGCTGGGCGCGGTCGGCGAGGACGGGGAACAGTTCGTGGACGCGGCGCAGGGCGGCGGCCCGGCCGGCCCGGCCCCCGGTGGCGCCGAGTGCCCCGGCCCGCAGGTTGTCGGCGACGGTCATCCTCGCGAACACCCGTCGCCCTTCCGGTATCTGGGACACTCCGGCGGCGACGACGCGGTCCGGCGACAGCCCGTCGAGTCGGCGGCCGTTCAGGTTCACCGTGCCGCCGGTGACCGCGCCGCCGTGGAAGGACAGCGTCCGGCAGACCGCCCGGAGCAGGGTCGACTTGCCCGCGCCGTTGCCGCCGAGGACGGTGACCACGGCTCCCTCGGGCACCTCCAGGGACACCTGGCGCAGTGCGCGTACGGGCCCGTATCCGACCGACAGCTCATGAACGACCAGCCCGGAACCGACCGAACCACCCGAACCACCCATCGAACTCCCCCTGTTCTCGCCCCGTGTGGCGCTCACCACAGCACCGGCGGGGGCGTCCGTCCACGGGGTGCGGGCGAATCGCTGCGGGTGACCAGCGGGCGCGGCCGTGCGTTGTGCGCGCGCACAACACCGCGTGTCAGGGGCCTGTGCGGGGCGCCCCACCGGTGGCATCCTCCGGCCATGGGAGCCCGCAGAAGGCGTACCGGTCATGACTGGAAGCTGCTCACCGAGTCCTGTACAGCGCTGCTGGAACGGTTGCCCGAGCTCGTCGACGAGCACATGCGGCAGCTTGCCGAACACTCCTCCGTCTACGGGGAGTTCCTGCCGTACGACCAGCAGTGGCGGGAGGCCGAGGAGGCGATGCGGATCGGGATCCAGACGATCTCCGCGCCCCGGGACTCGCCCCGCCGTGACCTGGAGTACGCGGAGGAGGCGGGGCGGCGGAGGGCCCAGCAGGGGCTACCGCTGGAGCTGCTCGTGCACGCGTATCGCGCCGCGGGGTATCTGGTGTGGGACGCGCTGATGGAGGAGGGGGCGGCGGCCGGGCAGGAGCCGGAGCGGCTCGTGGTGCTGATGCGTTCGGCGACCATGGTGTGGTCCGCCGTGGACGCGCAGGCCGCCGTGGCCACCGAGGCGTACCGGGCGACCGAGATGGAGCTTCGGCGGCGTACCGACGAGCGTCTTCAGGCGTTGCTCGACGCGCTCCTCGAAGGGCAGGAGGCGCCCGGGCTCGCGGCTCGGGCCGCCGCCGGGCTCGATCTGCCCGAGCGCGGGCCGTACGCGGTGGTCGTGCTGCGGTCCGAGCGACGGGAACGGGAGTCGTATCGGCGGCCCGTGGAGGGGGACGGGTTCCGGTTCATCTGGCGGATGCGGGCCGACTGCGAGGTCGGAGTGGTGGCCCTTGCGGACGGGCAGGGGCTCGACGGGGTCGCGCGCGCGTTGGACGGCCGTTGTTCCGGTCCCGGTGGGATCAGTCCCGTCGTCGCCGGGCTTGCCGAACTCGGGCGGGCTCGGCGGCTGGCCGAGCTGGCGCTTCGTACGTGTCCGCCCGATGCGACGGCCGTTGTGCGGCTCGATCAGCGGATGCCGACCGCTCTCGTCGTGAGCCAGCCCGAGTTGGCGGGGCGGCTGGTGTCCGACGTGTTCGGGTCGCTGCTCGAACTCGAGCCGGCGGATCGGGCGGTGTTGTTGGAGACGCTGGATGTGTGGCTCGCGTGTGAGGGGTCTGCCGGGCGGGCTGCCGGGCGTCTGTACTGCCACCGGAACACTGTCTTCAACCGCTTGCGGCGGTTGGAGCAGTTGACGTCGCGGTCGTTGGCGCGGCCTCGGGATCTGATTGAGATGACGTTGGCGTTGGATGCGTATCGGTTGAGCTAGGGCCTTTTTCGCCCCCGCCGCCCCTACCCATTCCCGTCACTAACTCAGGGGCTCCGCCCCCGAACCCCCAAAAGATTGCGCAGTTCCCCGCGCCCCTAGAGGTCTTTAGGGGCGCGGGGAACTGCGCGATCAGCCCCCACCGGCCCGCACCCAACAACACACCCCGCAAGCCCCCAC